>NZ_JARVRI010000010.1:0-300282 GCF_030209785.1 Arthrobacter sp. efr-133-TYG-120 | reverse complement strand
GCCTCTATGAACGCAAAGGCTTGTTGGAACCGGGCAGGACCCTGGGCGGGACCCGTCAGTACAGCGAGAACGATCTCGTGACATTGCGGCGGATTGGTGAGCTGCTGGAGCTGGGGCTGAACCTGGCGGGCATCCGGATGGTCCTGGTCCTCGAAGCTGACAACCGGCGCCTCGAGGCGGAACTCAGGTCCGCGAACGCTCCACGGGACACCGCCCGGCCCCGGTCCGGGTGAAGACGAGTGCGAAAGAGCCCCCATGATCGAGGGAATTCGATGAAATGGCCTGCGCCGCCGCGACCGGCCCGAGGCAAAGATGGCGGGTGGCGCGGCCGGGGTCACTTGCCGGGGGTGATTGCAAGGCCGGCGGTCAGGGCGGCCAGCCCGAGCTCGAACTGCTTCTTGCCGGCGACCTCTGGGAGCTCATCGAGGATGCCGGCGAGAAATGGAACCTCGGCTGGAGGCAGTTTGGCAACTTCCCGCCGCCAACTCGCCGCGTACGTCTCTTGTTGCTGCCGGTGTGTGCGCGGTATTTCCCAGGCCACAAAACCTGTGGCATAGGTGAGGACGGCGTAAACCGCGTGGACGCCTTGCGCCGGGGGCATCCCGGCCGTGGCCAGCGGTCCGAGGAGGGCCTCGAGCCCGTGGAGGAAGCCGGGCCCGATCACCGCCCGGGAGAGGAAGATCATCGGTAGGCTCGGGTGCTCGATCAGGTTCAGGCGTAGTGCCCGTCCCCAGGCATGCAGGATCGCCCCGACGTCATCGGGGAGCGGGTGGGGGAGGTGGAGGTCTCGCAGACCCCGTTGGGCGATGGCATCGAGCAGATCTTCCTTGCCGTTCACATAGCCGTAGGTGGTCATCACTCCGCAGTTGAGGCGGCGGGCCAGCATCGGCATGGTGAGCGCCTCGAGACCTTCCTCGTCGGCCAGTGTCAGCGCGGCTTCGACCACCTGCTCCCGGGTCAGGGAGCCGCGCGGTCGCCGTTTTCGCGGGGTCTTGACAGGGTCCTGCATGGAGGTATCGTACTACTTACGGTAAGTAATACGCTCCTGGAGGTGAGAGCGGATGCCCCCGGACCAGTTTGTCGGCCTCGCGGTGAATGTCGTGGTTTACCTGGCTCTCATCGCTTTTGTCCTCTATCGGCAGATGAGGGCGCAACCGCTCAGGGTTCGCCCGCTCGTGCTGCTGCCGGCGGTCCTTGGCCTCTTCGGACTCCAACAGCTGGCCCGCCAGTCGCTCGCTGCAGACCGGGGCCGGGTAGTCCTCCTTGTTGTCGGCCTCGTCATTGGATTGGGCGCCCGTCTGTGGCGGGGGACGACGTTCCGGGTTTGGCCCGATGCCGGCCGGGTGATGGTCAAGGGCACGGCAATGACCCTGGTGACCTGGGCGGTACTCATTGTGATCCGGTTGCCATTCGCGTTCCTCGGTTACGCGGCCAACCACTCTCAGGGTTTCGTGGTGGGCGAACTGCTCCTGGCCCTGGCAGTGACGTTCGCCGCCCAGAACACGGTGATCTGGGCCCGGGCAAAGGGGCTCAATGTTGACGAAACCATAGTCCGCCCTTCCAACCGGAAGTGGTAGGCCATGACCGTCACGGCCCGGTGGCCGGAGATGGAAGAGGCAAGGAGGGGACATGGAGTCATCGCCATCAGCGGCACGCGCGCTTGACTCGACGGGTGGGCCGCTGATGCCGGGCCAAAAGGCGATCTTCGCAGCTGCGTGCGTCGTGGCCGGTTTCCTGCCGGTCTCGGTCGGATACGTCCCGGGTGAGGTCACCCGGCTCGTCAGCGGTCTGGCCGTCACCGGCGCTTTGCTGGCCATCGCCCTGCTGGCGAGGCGAAATGCCGCTGTGCACAGGTACTGGGAGATACCCCTGGCATTCTTCGGCATGTCCCTGTTCGTCCTGGCTGACCGCTACGTTCCGGGCTTCCTTGCAAGTCAGGTTCTCCACAGCCCCCCGGTCGCCGGGAACCCGCTGGCATCGACGGTTCCCGCTACGGTGATCATCGAGCTCGACGAACTGATGCTCACCGTCGTCGCTGTCCTACTTGTGGTCTGGATCTCAAGGAGCTCGCTGGCCTCGGTCTACGTCCGCTGGGGGCGGTTCGGAAGGGCTTACGTGATCGGAATCGCCGCTCTCATCGCCTTCTACGTACTCACGTTCGGAGTGCTGTCGCACTCGCGTTTCATGCCTGTGCACGGCGCTGTCGATTTTGGCCGTTACCTCAGCCTGACGCCTGCACTCTTTGTCGCGGCGGCCGCCAACGGGTTCCTGGAAGAGCTGACGTTCCGCGGACTACTGATGTCCAGGCTGAACATCGCCTTCGGTCCCTACCTGGCGACGACTATCCAGGCGGCAGTCTTCGCGTCCTGGCACGTAGGCGTCACCTACACGGCCTCCGGCCTCGTCTTCATCGTGTTGTTCGCCTTCCCACTCGGCCTGATCGGCGGCTATCTCACCCGCAGCTCGGGCAGCATCATTCCCTCTACCCTTTTCCACGCGGGCGCGGACATACCGATCTACCTCGGTTTCCTGTCCTACGTCCCATAGCGCTCCCCGCGGGTCTCCGCTGATCCGGATCGATTCCCTGGCGTCCCATTGCGGTCCTTGGCCGCTATACCAGGGCGGCACCGGTGTCTATTGATCGAACCGGGGGTGAAGCCGGCTTCCAACGGCGCCAGGCGGCGGTCATCTCGGCTTAGCCCGGCCAACTGCCAGATGCACGCTTTCAGTTTGGTGGCTCAGGGAGCGAGAACCTGCGCGTTATGGATGCACGGGACTCACGAACTAGGGCTGCCCGCTGCGAGTGCGGGGGCTTGCAAACGTTTCGCCGTTGACAGGAACACCGACGCGGCCTGATGTCCGGCCGGGCTGAGCCTGCGGTTCGCGAGGTGGGCGAGGAGGATCCGCCGGGTCGGTGAACCGTTGAGCGGAACGGCGATGATGTCGGGGCGGAGTGCACTCAGGGCGAGCCGCGGGGCCAGGGCGATGCCGATACCGGCGGCGACCATGCCTTGGGTTTCCTGGTAGTCGTTGGCTGCGAAGGCGATGGCCGGTTCGAAGCCGGCGTCGCGGCAGACCCGCCGGAGGACGTCGGCCACGGGGTGTTCGTCGCGGACGATCCATTGCTGGTCGCTGAGCGCGTCGATCCGAACCGAGCGGAGTGCGGCGACGGGGTGGTCCCTTGGAACGAGCAGCATGGTGGGGTCCTTCATGAGCGGGACGAGGTTCAGGTCCTCGTCCTCGATGCGCTCCCACGGGTAGTCCCAGAGCAGCGTTAGTTCGATGTCCCTGCGCCGCAGCCGTTCGAGGAGGCCGTCGCGACGGGCACTAACCACCGTGACCGCAACGTCAGGGTGGCGGGCCCGGAAGGCGAGCACGACGTCGGGCATGAGGGAGGCGCCGACGGTGGGGAACGTCCCCATGTGCAGCTGGCCTCGCCTCAGCCCCGCGAACTCGCCCATCTCGGCCCGGGCGGCTTCGATTGTCCGGTCGATTTCTTCCGCGTAGCGGAGGAGCGCCTGACCGGCATCGGTGAGCACGACGCCCCGTGGATGGCGGTCGATCAGTGCGACGCCCACCTCGTGTTCAAGCTTGGCGATCTGCTGGGAGACGGCTGAGGTCGTGAAGGACAAGGCCGTCGCGGCGGACGTCAGGGAGCCGGAACGGCTCACCTCGCGGAGCAGGTGGAGTCGGTGCAGGTCAAGGTCGGCCATGCATTCAGTTTAGCAAAAGTGAACGGTGGTCGAGAATCCTGTGATTGTGCTCAACTCTCGTGGCGTGGATCGTAGAAGAAGCAGGCGCCGTGAGGTGCAACACGAACAACATGTAAAGGAAGAGGACCATGCAACTCCGCGGTCACTGGTACCGGGGCGGCACGAGCAAGTGCTGGCTTTTCGACGCCGAAGATGTAGCCCTCCACGCCGGGAGCCGCGAACAGATCCGCAGCCTCCTGGCAGATGCTTTCGGTGCAGCGGATCCCCGCCAGCTCGACGGCGTCGGCGGCGGCACCTCGACAACGTCGAAAGCGGCCGTCGTCCGGGCGACTCCCGACGGGCCGGCGGACCTGGACTACCTCTTTGCCCAGGTCGGGATCGGGAACCCGACGGTGGAACTTGGTTCCAATTGCGGCAACTGCGCCACCGCGATCGCTCTGTACGCCGTCCAGTCGGGCATCGTTACTCCCCAGTCGGGATCAACCCGGGTCAGGATGCGCAACCTCAACACCGGAGCCGTGCTGAGCGGCACCGTCGCGACCCCCGGCGGCCGCATCCCGGCGTCGGGCCTGGCCAGTGTTCCTGGCAGCAGCGCTCTGGGTGTTCCCGTGAGCCTCTCGTTCCACGCCCCGTGGGGGCGGACCACGGGAGCCGTCCTTCCAACGGGGAGGGTGGCCGACCAAATCTCCGCTGACGGGTTCATTCTTACGGCGACTCTGGTTGACGCCGGGGCCCCGGCGGTGCTGATTCCGGCAGACGAGGCAGGCATCGATCTGTCCGTGATGAACGGCAACCTGTCCGAGCACCTGCCCAGGCTTGTGGCAGCCCGGGCGTCGGCAGGCCTGATGATGGGGTTGAGGAAGCCTGAAGATCCTCCGCAGAATGCCGTGCCGAAAGTCGGTGTCGTCGCAGCGCCCGGTGACTACGTTGCGGCCGACGGAACGAGGATCGCGGCCGATACCCATGATCTGCGGGTGCGCATGCTCTCGATGCTCGCACCCCACCCCGCCATCGGCCTGACATCCGCCGTTGCAGTCTCCCTCGCAGCCGCCCTGCCGGGATCGGTGGTGGCGAAAGTGCTGCCCCCGGCGTTCGAAACTCACCAAGGGCGCAGGCTTCTGCGCCTCGGAACACCTGCCGGTGTCATCACCACCGAGGTTGTCACGGACGACGACGGGGACGTCAGCGAAGTAGCCCTCCGCAGGGCGGCCCGCCATCTCGCCGTCGCCGATATCGACGTCGCGCAGCCTGTGGCCCTGACGGCCTAGCCCCTTTATTCCGCCCCTGCCATCATTAGGTGGGGCACTCACCCAGGAAGTTGTTCAATGAAGATCAAATCCATCCTCGGACATCTCTATGTCCAGGTACTCATCGGCGTCGGGCTCGGCATCCTCGTGGGCGCGCTGTGGCCGGACCTCGGGTCCTCCCTCAAGCCGCTCGGGGACGGCTTCGTGAAGCTCGTGAAGTTCATGATCGCGCCGATCGTGTTCTGCACCATCGTCAGCGGCATCACCTCGCTGACGGACACCAAGAAGGTCGGCCCAACCCTGCTGCGGTCGCTGGGCTTGTTCTACGCGCTCACGGCGGTGGCCCTGGCCATCGGCCTGGGCGCGGTCATGCTCTTCCAGCCGGGAGCGGGCATGCACATCAACCCAGCCCACCTCGATACCTCTGTTGCCTCGAAGTACACAAGCCAGCTGCCCAGCGGCAACCCCGTGGACTTCGTCATGAGCATCATCCCCAGCAGCTTCGTCGGGGCCTTCGCCGACGGTGAGGTCCTGCCCGTGCTCGTGATCGCACTGCTTTGCGGCTTCGCCTTCAGCAGGCTCGGCGCACCCGGCCAGCTCGCCCTCAACGTTGTCAACAGCTTCAACAAGCTGCTGTTCGTCGTGTTCGGCTTCCTCATGAAGGTCGCTCCCATCGGGGCGTTCGGGGCCATGGCGTTCACGGTCGGCAAGTACGGAGCCCATTCCATCGGCAACCTCGGGATGCTGATCCTCGCCTTCTACGCCGCGTGCATCGTCTTCGTGGTCGTCGTCCTCGGAATCCTGGCGAAGCTCACCGGTTTCAGTCTCTGGCGGATTCTGCGCTACTTCCGCGACGAGTTCCTCATCGTCCTCGCCACGTCCTCGAGCGAACCCGTCCTTCCGCGCCTGCTCTCCAAGCTCGAGCGCCTCGGCTGCGACCGCGGTGTGGTCGGGCTCGTCGTCCCGACGGGCTACTCCTTCAACCTCACCGGCACGGCGGTCTATCTCACGCTCTCCTCGATGTTCATCGCCCAGGCCTGCGACATCCACCTGGGCTGGGATCAGATCCTCCTCATGCTCGGAATGATGCTGCTGACCTCCAAGGGTGCCGCGGGCGTGACCGGTAGCGGCTTCGTCGCCCTCGTCGCCACTCTGACGGTCATGCCCACGCTGCCCGTTGCCGGCGTGGCACTCATCGTCGGCATCGACCGCTTCATGAGCGAAGCCCGCGCCCTCACCAGCACCGTGGCCAACATCGTCTCCTGCGTCGCCATCGCCAAGTGGCAGCACGCACTCGACACCGACAAACTCCGTGCCGAGCTCCAGGCAGGCTTCGTGCAGACCGAGGCGGAAAAGCTCCAGCTCAGCGAACCCGTGCTGGCACACTGAGGGTACGCCCAGCCAGGCGGGATCCAAACCTGATCACACCCGCGAGGCCCACCAGCCTGTAGCTGGCATGGATTCGTCGACGAGCCGCCAATGCTATGCACACATCAAGGACCCGTCGAAGCTCCAAGAACCAAGAATCGCGGGTCCTCCACCAAGCCGCACCGGGCACCGGCCCTGTAATCCATCGCAACAGGTAACCCGACAGTCGGGCGCAGGACCGGTTCCGGTGCCAACGTGGCGGGGAGAAGAACCACTGCTCCCCGCCACGTCCCCTCCCGCGACACGACCGGCGTTTCCGCGAGAAGAACAACAGGGCGGAGAAGGCTATTAACGGCCGACATGCACCGGGATTGGTCTCGGCGTGGCCGTGACCAGGCGGGACCAGCTCTCTGAGAAATCGCTTGTGACCTTCCGGAAGCATCGATTTCTCAAGGAAACAGGGGTTCCGCATCCGCTGCTAATCCAGTGGTTTTGAGACCTACAATTTAAGAACCGGCCCCGAAGCAATCATTGAATCCATAGAAACCAAAGCGGAAATAATTTGAGTATCTAGACAACAAAGTTTCCGTCGGCGTACAGTTCCGCGGCTTTGACGCGCAAGAGGCGGATCGGAGCTGCGCACGACATTTTGGAAAGACCAGGGTGAGAAGTGAGTGATCGAAGCCGGGCTATCGGGTTCTTGATCCATGACAGCGTGACAATGATCGATGTTGCCGGGCCCGCTGATGTGTTTCATCATGCGAATGCCTTTGGGGCCCATTACGACACTGTCTTGGTTTCCAGCGATGGCCGTGCCAAGCGTGCTTCCAACGGACACTATTTGACCGCCGAGGCCGCAGCCGGAGAGACGGGCGTCTTGGACACCGTGATCGTTCCGGGTGCCTATGGGATGGTGTCCAAGCCTTTCGAGGAGGGACTTGTCGAGGCGGTTTCCCATCTAACGAATGACGCCGGGCGGATCGCTTCCGTCTGTACCGGTGCGTTTCTCCTGGCACACGGGGGCTTGCTGAACTACCGGAACGCGACCACCCATTGGACCCAGGTCGAACGGTTCAGGAGGTCATATCCGCTGGTGCATGTCGTGCCTGATGCGTTGTTCGTGCAGGACGGTTCGATCATCACCTCGGCGGGCATCAGTTCCGGGGTGGATCTGGCGTTGTTCATGGTCGAGGAGGACTACGGACCTGACGTTGCCCGGGCCGTGGTCCGTCAAATGGTCATTTTCAATCAACGGCCGGGAGGGCAATCCCAGCACTCTGTCGCCGTCCGGGTGGGCGTTCCGCGGGACCACGTCCTCAGAAAGCTGTTGGACCGCATTACGGCCGATCCCGGCGCGGATTACTCGATTGACGCCATGGCTGCCATGACGAATCTCAGCGCCAGTAGCCTTGCGCGGCTATTTCAAGAGGGAACCAACACCAGCCCTGGTCGATACGTCGAAACGGTGCGGATCGAAGCGGCCCAGGCAATGCTCCAGAGGGGAACCACCGTCGCCGCTGCGGCAGCCGCAAGCGGATTTGGAAGTGCTGAGACGATGAGGCGGGTCTTCACGCAGAAGATCGGAATGAGTCCCTCGCTCTATCTGGAACGCCTCCTGTGCCAGCCCTGACGGTTCCCTGGACTTCGCTGCCTGCCTCCGACACACCCTGACGGTATCTGTGGGGTGATTGACGGCATTCGCGGGTCCGCCGACGCCGCCCGTGGTCAAAGCTTGGTATATCCGGGCAATCCGGAGCACCTACAAAGAGGAGAACGCAATGCCGTTCGTAAATGTGAAGCTCGTCGACGGCGTCTTCACGGAAGATGAAAAGCACCGGATGGCGGCAGCGCTCACTGACGTCATGGTGAAGTTCGAAGGATCTGAAGCTTTCCGCGAGGTGGTCTGGGTCCTCATTGAGGAACTGCACACAGACGGTTGGCACATCGGTGGTCTGCCTTTCAGGGGACCGGCCAGCCTGATGGACGGCCTTGCCCGCTCCAAGAGCCTATACGAGTCCATCGACGGTCACCCGGTTACTCGACCGGAACTGGCACAGAAAGCACCTGTGCAGGAAAAGTGAGTGAGTCGTTGGAGCACAGCATGAAGACGGTACTTATCGTCGGCCACCCGGACCTCCGCAGTTCTCGCATCAACGCCGCATTACTCGAGGAGTCAAAGTCCATTCAGGATGTTCACATCCGCGTCCTTTCCGAGCTGTATGGGACGGGCTCCATTGATATCCAAGCCGAACAGGACGCGGTCGCGGGGGCTGCCCACATCGTGCTGCAATACCCCACCTATTGGTACGCCATGCCGTCGATTCTCAAACGCTGGCTGGACGAGGTCCTGACCCGCGGTTGGGCCTACGGGACCGGCACTCCAGGAGCCCTGGCCGGTAAGACGCTCCGCGTTGTCACCACGACCGGCGGCGCCTTCGACGGGTACGGTCCCAACGGCCTCCACGGCTGGGAGTACGAAGCAATGCTTGTCCCCAACCATGGAAGCGCGCCGCGCGGCGGCTTCCAGTTGAACCTAATGTAGCCATGCGGCAGGCCGGCGCGGGCCTCGATTCCGCCAAACGGCGGGCTATTCCTCTTCAGCCCCGGGAGTCCTACACTGTGCGAGAGGACCATCCGGGAGACCCGATGAAAAAGAGGAAGATACTGACAGTGGTGTTGGCCTCGCTCCTGGCCGTGGCCGGCGCCCTCGATGCCCCCGCGGCGCATTCGGCGGAACCGTCGGTGAAAGTCCTGGACACCACGGCCACCATCACCGACCCGGGCTGGTTCGTCAGTGCCTACAACGCGGGCTTCCGGCTGTACGTGATGCATTCAACCGCGTGGGGGACCTGCACTCCATGGGACCGGACACAAACACAGCTCAAGATGGCGCTGGACGCCGGACTCAGGATTGCCGTCTACACCCGCAACGCGGAATGTTGGAAGGGCGGCATAGAGGCCACCGGTCCGTACCGTGAGCAGCTGGAGTTCTTTGCCCTGGACGTCGAGCTAGGCGAACCGCCCATTACAAGTGACATGGTTGAGGGTGTCCGGGACATGGGCGTGCGGCCCATTGTCTACGGCATTCACACGCACTGGCCCTTGATAATGGGCGACAGCAGCGAGTTCTCGGATCTTCCGCTGTGGGACGGGGATTTCCATGACTTCGACTACGCGCATTGGACTCCGGACCTTCTTTCGCCCGCGCCCGTTTCATACGGCGGCTGGAACGTGCCGGGGAACATGCGTGTCGGTGTCCAGCAAAAACTCGGCCAGGACATCGGCGGAATCCAGGTCGACCTCAACTCCTTCAACCCGGACTTCTTGCGCTAGCAGTCTTCGGGCGCGCCGCCCGGCAGAGGATCGGCGGGCCTATTGGATCAATAAGGGGAAGAGCTGGAGTCGCTTGAGTAGCTATCGGAGCGGGAAGCGGTCCGTGACTAGGCTAGCCGTTTAACCCCGTGAGTTTCACCCGCCGCACCTGGGTAATGACGGTTGGGCAGGGCAGGGACCTGAGTACGGTGTGGGCAGTCGATCCCATGAGGAGGCGTTTGAAGCTGCCCCTTCCACGGCTTCCCAGCACCAGCAATGTGGCATTGGCGGCGGCGTCCAGGAGTGCTTCCCCCGGTTCGTTGTTGGACACCAGAGCCTGATGGACAACCATGTCGGGATAGTTTTCGGCCAGACCCGCGACGGTCTCGGCGAGGACAATTCGTTCTTCTTCCAAGACAGTCTCGGCAACGTCGCTCGCCGGCATCACGCGCTGAATGAGCGGCGGCGCGAGGACGGCGTGGACCACTGTCAGCTCCTGGCTGTCCTTGTCCGCTTCTTCGGCCGCGAAGGAAACCGCTTGGGTAGACTCTTCGGAACCGTCAGCGCCGACCACGATGCCGCGGCGCCCCGTCATGTCCTGCTCCCCGACTACTGCCACAGGGCACACGGCGACGGCGGCGATCTGCAGCGCCCTGTCAGCGACGGGTCCTCCAGGCCAGTTGTGCCCGGTTCCGATGACAACCATCGAGGCCCCTTTCGAGTGCTTCCTGAGCGCCTGCCCGGGGCTACCGGAGAAAAGCACGGTCTTTACCTGGACCGATGGCTCCAATTCGCCTGCATATGCCGCGGTTTTGCTCAGCAGCTCGTTTGCTGCGGTTCTGACCACCTCGTTCGTACTAACTGATTCGTCGAGCCATCGACTGTCGACCGAGTGAACGAGCAGCACCGGCAGTTTCCGTCGAGCCGCCCGGTCCATTGCCCAAGCCAGCGCGGCCCGGCTCGCCTGGGTGTCAACGACGCCGACAACGATTGGTTTTTTCATGACTTAGTCCGCCTCCATGAAATGTGGCTCCCACTGTCCGGGTGCTGTGCGCACCATTTTCTGCTCGTTTGGCCCGGCCCGGCAGTGCCGGAAGTCCCGCGAGAGAAGCTTCTTGCGGGCACCGTGGCCAGCGACCGAACGCACCCGCGGATCCTGCCCGTGTCCGTTGCCCGATGCGGGGCTTTGTGCCCTGTTCTGACGGGCCTACCGGTTCTAGCATGCCGGTGTCGAATAAGTCTGCATGGAAGGGTTTGAATGATGTCCAGCTATCAGCCCCAGAATTTTCCTCCGGGTGGAGTCCCGCTTGGACTGCCCTACTATGGAGCCCCGCCGATCGAGGCCGTTAAACGATTCTGGAAAAAGTACGCAATCTTCCACGGCCGCGCGAGCCGCAGTGAGTATTGGTGGTGGTTCCTCGCTTCAGCCGTCGTCTCAGGGGTCATCAATGCGGCCGGGGCCACAGGGAACGGCAACACGAGCACCTCGACGGCCCTTGGCGGACTGTGGTTCCTGGCGACGATTGTGCCTTCGCTCGCCTTGGCCGCGCGGCGCCTGCACGACGCGAATCTCAGTGCGCTCTTCTTGTTGCTCGCCCTGGTCCCGGTGCTCGGTTGGATCGCACTGCTCGTGTTTGTGCTCCTGCCGGCCAATCCCAGTGGTCAGCGCTTCGACCGAATGGTGCAGGCCTCTCCGCCGCCGTATCCGCCGCAGCCGTACCCGCCCCAGGCTTGAGACTCAGGCAATGTCCGGGGAGCCTAGGCCCTGACCCGCGTGTGTTCCCACTCATCGAGGAGCCCGGGCAGCCGGGTCATGAGGAAACGGTAGAAGGCGCCCATCTCGTCCACCCGGGCCTTCGCCGCTGACCCCTCCGGGAGGCTTGAAGCAGTGGAGTCGGCGAGGTCAGCAAGGCGCTTGTACACGGGGTTCTGCCGAAGGGAAGCGACGTACCACGCGTTGTCGGGGAGGGCGTAGCGGTCACGGCGGCTGCCGGGTTGAGAGACCCGATGCACGAATCCGACGGTCTGCAGGTACCGCACGGAGCCGGAGACGGCGGCGGCGCTCGCGCCCAGTATCTCGGAGAGTTCGGCCGCAGTCAGCGAGCCGTCGTCAGAGACCACAAGGGCCATGAGGGCGCGGGCCGGCATCTTGGGGAAGCCCGCGGCCGTGAGGACGGCCGCGGACGTCTCGGCGGAGTCGGGCATACGCTTGCTGCCGGGATCTGTCACGCCGTGCCTACCTCCCGGCGGCGCACGGCCACGAGCGAGAATGCCGTGAGGACCGCGGCAATGCCGAGCATCCAAAACCCGCCGCTCCAGTCGGTCCCGCTGCTGGTGGTGACGGGGCTGTGGGTAAACGGCGAGAGGTCGCGGACCTTCTGGTCAAGGCCGAGCATGCCGCCGTAGATCCCGAGGACGACGCCGACGCCCAGAAGCGCCCACCCGGCAGGGACCGTGGCACGGGGCCAGACAACAAACACTGCGGCGGGCAGTGCAAGGTAGATGAGTGCTGCGGGAAGCTGGTCGACGGCGGTTTGCCAGACCTCGCCGACTGCACTCGAGGTGTCCCCGGAGGCTACCAGGGAGACCCAGGCCCCGAGGGCGGTGAACCCCATGACAAGCACGACCGAGACGGCGCCGAGTCCGACGAAGCTGCCCAGCCAGCGCATCCGGCCCACGGCCTCGGACACCACGGGATCGGCGGTTCCGGCCACCTCCTCCTGTCGGAGGCGAAGAACGGCCTGCAGACCGCACACCGCGGCAAGTATTCCGGCTACCTCGAACAGCGCCGCGACGAGGAGCTGGGTCATTGACGTGCCCTGTGCTTCGATCATGCCGCGGAGGACGGCCGTGATTTGGGGGTTGGAGGTGATGGAGGACTGGATTGCGGAACCAAGCGAGCCCGTGACCAGGCCCATCGCTAGGCCGCCTATGCACCAGCCGATGATTGCTCCCTGCTGCAGGCGTAGGGCGAGCGAGAAACTTCCGCGCAGCCAGGGCCGGGCGTCGGCTCGTCCGGATCGCCCTGCGAGCACGCTCGCGCCGACGTCACGGCGCGCCATGACGGCAACGACGACGGCGGTGCACGCCGCCCAGAGTGCGAGGGGAAGGAGCAATGGCCACCATCGGTTGCCTGTGTAGGCGAAGGTTTGTTGGCCCCAGCCGATGGGGGAGATCCAGCTCGGCCATGCGGCCGTCATCGTCGTCCCGTCGGGGCTGACCTGTCCGGTGGCGTCGCCGAACCCGCGCAACAGGTACGCGAGCATCACGACGGCCGACGAGATGCCGTTGGCCCCCCGCGATGTGCTGAAGAACTCGGAGGCCAGCAGGCCCACGCCGAGGAAGGCGAAGCCCACGGCGCCCGTCGCGAAACCGGCCAAAAGCGAGCCGGCCGGGTCAAGCCCTCCGGCCGTGAAGCCGAGTGCCGTAGCGACGGCCACGAGCACGTTGGCCACCGCGCCGTGAAGGACAGTGGCGCCGAGCGGGGCCCACCGTCCGGCGGCCGTCGCGGACACGAGCTCGGCCCGCCCTGATTCCTCTTCTGCCCGGGTGTGCCGGACGGCCATGAATGTATTCATGAGTCCGGCAAGGACGCCCAGGAACGCGAAGATTTCGAAGAACGTGAACGAATCGAGCGCCGGACCGCGGGGGAGGCCGCGCAGCACAAGGATCGCGGGAGCCGCGGTCGCGAGCTGAAGCACCTGCGCGCGCGTCGCGTCGTCGCCGAAGGTCTTCGCTATGGCCGCGACGGCGAATAGTGCGAGCATTCCGATCGAGAGGACCCAGACAATCACCTGCCAGCGGTCCCGGCGCAAGCGGTGCCGGTAAAGGATCCACAATGCGCCCATCTCAGGCTCCCGCCGCGGCGCGGTGGCGCCTATGGTGGCTGCCGCCGTCGTCCGCTGCCTGCAGGGCAGGCGGGGCGACCGTGTCGCCGTAGTGGCGCAGGAAGAGTTCTTCGAGCGACGGCGGAGCGATGAGCAGGCCTTTGACCCCGAGGCTGCCCAGAAGCGGCAGGACCTCGTGGACGCGATCGGAATCGGCGCCGAACTTGACGCGCCCGTCGGCCACGGTGAGATCGTGGACCTGCGACAGCGTGTCCAGTGCGTGGGTGTCAACACTGTCCTGCGCGAACGAGATTTCCGTGCGCGTGAGGTGGCGCAGTGCGTCGAGTGTGCCCCCGTCGACGATCCGGCCGGCGCGGATGATGCTTACGCGGTTGGCGAGCTGCTCGACTTCGGAGAGGATGTGGCTTGAGAGCAGGACTGTGGCGCCGTTCTCGTGCACGATCCGCCGGATCTCGCGCGTGAAGACTGCCTCCATGAGCGGGTCAAGACCGCTCGTCGGCTCGTCGAGGAGATACAACTCGGCGTCCATGACGAGGGCCGAGATGAGCGCGACCTTCTGGCGGTTTCCCTTCGAGTAGGCGCGGCCCTTCTTGCCCGGGTCGAAGTCGAAGAGTTCGCAGAGGTGATGCTTGCGCTCTTTGAAGGCAGCATGGTCCACGCCGCCCCCGCGGAGGCGGGAGAGGAGGTCGATGGCCTCGCCGCCAGAGAGGTTGGGCCAGAGGCTCACGTCTCCCGGGATGCTCGCGACGCGCCGGTGAAGTTCGACGGCGTCTGCCCAGGGATGCATGCCCAGGACGCTCGCGCTGCCCGACGACGGCCGGGCCAGACCGAGAAGGATACGTAGCGTGGTGGTCTTCCCCGCGCCGTTCGGCCCGAGGAAGCCGTGGATCTCGCCCTTGTGGACCTCGAGGTCGAGGCCGTCGAGCGCTTTGACGCGCCCGAAGTTCTTGTGCAAATCGACAGTCTGGATCACGGTGTCCACGACACAAAGGTACGCAGTTTTCACAAAGTTTTGAATAGCCTAAAGGCCCTTGTATTCCGGTGCAGTTCGCGCGTTGGCCTAGCGGTGCTTGTAGTAGTCCCGCCAGATCAGGCGGTGCACGGGGATGCGGCGAGGCAATGACCTGAGCCCGGGGATGAAGGGCACCAGGGTGAGGAGCAGCGTCAGGATCACCATGGAAAACACGACGAGGACATCTGCGTCTGGCGATGATTTGAAGGGTTCCACTTGGTAGAGGGCCGAGAAGAGCCACAGCCACGACTGGCCGGGGTAGTTGCCGGTTTCATTCATCATTCCCCACTGGTCGCCTGTCAGATGCTGGGCGTCGGCGAGGCCAGGGAAGTAGGTGCCGTCGCCGAGGAACAAGATGCTGGCTTTGTAATCGGTGTTGTAGAACGAGCCCTTTGCGCCCAGGACCGGATCAAGGGTCCCTTGCTGCGCCATGGCCAGAAGGGCTCCGGTGAGGGCGGGTACTGGGCCGTAGTCGCCGGGCGGAACCTTCGCCGGGTCGTTGTCCGGGGCTTTGCTGAGTGCATCCCCGTACGCGGTGGTCCAGGCAGCGTGTTGGGCGTCGCTTGCCTTGGTCCATTCGTCGATGGCCGCCGGAGGGTTCGGTAGGGTTTGGAGCGGGCTGATGATGAAGTCGTTGGCGGTGTCGATCGGAAGCCGTACGCCGGAAAGGCTCTGCAGGTCGATCGGTCCGAGTTTTTGGGTGGCATCGGGCGTCGAGTTGTAGGGCGGCCCATATCCCGCGGTGCCGCTGGTGCCCCCGAGTTCCGTGGTGGCTGTCGCCACGAAGTCCGCGGGGTCGGCCATGGCCCAGGACTTCAGGGTAACCGTTGGTTCGTCCGGCGAGCTGAAAACCGCTGAGAGTCCCAGGACAAGCAAGCCAACAACAACCAGCCCAACAACAAGTTCCTTGAACAGGTCATATTCGCGCGTCGTGCCGGGCCATGGCCTGCTGGCGATGTCGTTTAGCGTGCGCCACGAGGTTGACGCTGGGGATTTGGTCACTTTTTGTCCTCGCTGTCAGTTGCCGGGTTTGGCGCTGGTGAGCGTAGCTGGGCGTCAGATTCGGCTGCCTCCAACGGGGGCGCCACGCCGTGCATCCGCACGAGAACAACATGGAGGGCGACAACGACGGCCACGGCCAGTGGGAGGAGCGTGATGTGCCACATGAGTATCTGGCCCAGATCGGCGACGTTGAACCATGCGCCCACACCGACGGCGTTAAGGGCGTCTTTGGCTTGGAAGGCGATCCACTGCGAGTCGAAATTGCTTTGAAGCAGGTAACCGGTAAAGGCGGTCACGATCGAGACGACGAACGCGACCATCCCGGTGATCCAGGTCAGCACGCGCCCGCCCCGCCAGGCGGCCATCCAGAACTTGCCCCAGAGGTGGATCACCATGAACATGAAGAACAGTTCAACGCTCCACAGATGGGTGCTGTTAATGAAACGCCCTAAGGCCGAGGCATGGAACCACGTGGGCCCATTCAGGGCCAGCACAGCGCCCGAAGCGAGGATGTAGACGAACGCGGCAACGGCGCCCATGCCGAAGACGTAAATCCAGGACGACACGTAACTCGGCTGGCCTTCAGGAAGCAGCTTGTCCGGCGGTAGCCGGCGCAACACCCAGCCCCGGGCCTTTCCTGTCCAAGTGGAGAATCGTGGTTCGCCGTCGTCGGTAGTCGAAACCGGGCCGTGGTCGGCAGTCATTTCCGTTTCCTACCGTGTGGAAACGGAATCACCAAGGCGAGAATGAATAGCACGACCATCGTGGCAATGACCACCAGATTGCCGAATTGGATCAGGAAGTCACCCCACTGGAAATAGACTCCGCCATCCGGCATTCCGGCATCCGCCTGGTGTATTCCGAGCATCCTTATTCCGAGCATCACGGCCTCTTTCGACGAAAGGCGGACCTTGGACGGGACGCCTTCCTATGCATGACGCTACAAGCTTGCCGGCCAACAGACACGGGTCCAAGGGCCCTATTGGATAGCGCCGGCCGCATGCATGCTGGAATGGCTTGGAATGCCGACCATCGAAAGGACCCCGCCATGTCACCGGATACCGCAAACCCCGTGGAAGTCCTGAGCGAGGAAGAATGCTGGAATATCCTTTTGGGTGCGACGTTGGGGCGGTTGGCATTGAGCATCGCCAACGAACCTGAGATCTATCCGATCAATTTCGTTGCCCACGACGGGAAGATCCTCCTCCGGACAAATCCAGGGGAGAAGCTGTTCGCGCTCACGATCAATGACAAAGTTGCGTTGGAAACTGACGGGGTCGGTAGCCAATCCGTCTGGAGCGTCGTAGTTAAAGGCAAGGCGCGGCAACTTGAATCCGGTGCCGAGATTGAAGCCGCCGAAAGGATTCCCCGCCAACAATTGACCTCCACAAAGAAGCGGGTGTTCGTTGAGATCGTCCCGACGTCCATCACCGGGAGACGGATTCACCGGGGCCCGGAAAACGACGAGCTGGCCCCTGGCGACTTGTACTGAACACCATCTGCTTCACCGGAGATCCGCGCTTGGCCGGCGCGCCAACAGGACCGGACATGCGGCGTGATGAAGGACAGCATGGGCAGTTGAACCGATAGTGCCCCGAACCAGTCCGCGTCCTTTCGTCCCGACGACGATGATGGACGCATCTTGAGCCTCCGCCAAAATGGACCCAGGGATGGACGTTCCAACCGGCGATCTTTTTTGGACGTCGAGGTCCGGAATTGTTTGGTGGGCGCTCTGCGCCGCAGAGTCAAGAAGCGCCTGGATTCGTGGTTCAACATGGTCTTGGGCCGACGTCGCCGCGTCAGGGATAGGGCGTGGAATCCGGTGCTTCTTCCGGACGTGCACCAATCGAAGGGGAGTCCCGGACAAGGCCGCCAGGTCGCAGGCATGCCGAAGCGGCAGCTCCCAATCGTCGAAGTCGACGCCGACGACAACCGGACCGCCCAGGTGTTCTCCGCCGCGGATGACAGCGACGGGGCAATCGGCTGTTGCCGCGAGTTCCAAGCTGACGGAGCCGATCAGCAGTCCCATGAAGCCCCCCGCGCCCCTGGTTCCAACGACGAGCAAGGCGGCGCCGGAAGAGAGTGTCCTGAGGTGTTCGGCTGGCCACCCATAGAACAGCGTCGTCTTGACGGCCAATCCGGGAACCGCGTCGAGGACCTGTGCCACGCCCTCGGCCAGAATGTCCTCGGCCGCGCGTCGCAACCCGCTGCCTTCGATGCCAGGCACGGGACCCAGATCATGGGTGATTGCCGGCCACAGGGTGCTGTGGACCACGTGCAGTCCGCAGTTCCGCTGGGCCGCCTGGCGGGCAGCCCAGCGGACAGCCGGGACAGCCCCGGCGGACCCGTCGTAGCCAACGATGATTTCTTCCGCGGTGTCCATGGTCTCCTTACCCGCGAGGGTGATTGAATGTGGAGCGGCTCAAGTCTTACTCCAGAAGCTCACTCCAGATGCACGTGGCGTCCGGTGACACTCTCGGCGTGGATCCGGATAAAGAGATTCCGTTCTCCACCGGCCCAAGGCTCCGCCATGACCTTTCCCCACAGCCTGGTCAGCAGGTCCTGATCCTCAACACGGGAGGAAGCCCCACTGACGAGCACAGACCAACCTTCGCTGCGATCGGCACGTGAATCGTCGATCTGAAAGGACGACTCGAGCGACGGGACTGCCTCGGCGATGGATCCATCCCCGGCAGTGCGGAAGTAGATGGACTGGCCGTCCACCAAGTAGTTCACGGGGAGGATCATCACCCGGCCTTGCTGGAGAAAACCGAAGCGACCTGTGGTATTTGAACGCAAAAGATCCCAGCACTGTTCCTGGCTAAGTTCTTCCGCGACGTGCAGTCCGCCGTCAACGCGGCCTGCGTCCATGCTGGGGAGTGACATGCCTGCTCCTATGTGTCTAGCTCGTCTTTCGGGCACCTGATCGCGGGTGTGAACACCTGCAACTCCCAGCAGCCTATTGGGGGCCATTCTCCTGCTGTAGGGCCGAAAGGCCCGGCGGTGTGACTAAATGCCCTGTGGAACGGACCGGAAACGGGCGACACTGGACCCAGGCACGCAATCCAGTTCAAAAGGGAAATTGGTCATGATGTATGGATGGGGTGGAAGCATCGGCATCGGCGGCTGGATCGCCATGGGGCTGATGATGTTGCTGTTCTGGGGTGGCATTGCCACCTTGGTTGTCCTCCTGCTGCGGGGGAACCACACGGGCGGACGGGGTTTCCAAGGGCCGCCCCATGATGATTCCGAACGTATCCTCAATGAGCGCTTCGCCCGGGGCGAGATTGACGAAACGGAGCTCGCGGCTCGCCGGGCTGCTCTACGGCGCCGGCAATGAGCAGGGCTTCCGCGGCGCGGGGCTAGTTCCGCGCGTTTCGCCGGCTCTGGAACCGGTGAAGGGCTTCGATAGCCAGGATTCCGCCGAGCGCGCTTCCAAGTGCCGTCATTAAAAGATCGTTCGGTGGCCATTCCAAGCCGAAGAAGTCTTGGAGGAGGGGCGTTCCCAGCACGAAGACCAAGCCCAGGTACATCGTTCCGATGATGGTTGCGCGTCGCAGGTTGAGCGGGCGCGAAATGGCTGCCAGTATCCATAGACCCGTGAGTGATAGCGCGAGAACGGAAGCTGTGCGGGTGGCACTGACTGTGTGCGCACCGACAACCGTTGCGTAGACGTTGACGGCAAGGACGGCGGCAGCGACGACGAACCCGGAAGGCACAGCGAAGGAGAGGGAGCGTTTGAGGAATCCCGGGGTGTAGCGGCGGTTGTTGGGCATGAGCGCAAGGAAGAACGCCGGAATTCCGATGGTGAGGCCGTCTGTGGCGGAGAGTTGGCGCGGCAGGAACGGGAAGTCCCACAGAAGTGCTCCGAAGGTGGCGGAGAGGACGATGGCGTAGGCGGTCTTGCTAAGGAACAGGACCGAAACCCGTTCAATATTCGCGATGACCCGCCTGCCTTCCGCAACCACGCCGGGAAGCCTGTCGAAGCGTCCGTCCAGGAGGACAAGGCGGGACACGGCCTTGGTGGCGGCCGCGGCGGAGTCCATGGCGATACCTATGTCCGCTTCCTTGAGTGCCAGCGCGTCGTTGACCCCGTCCCCGGTCATCGCGACAGTATGGCCTCCCCGCTGCAGTGCAAGGACCATGTCCTTCTTTTGTTCCGGGGAGACCCGCCCGAATACCACGTTGTTCTCCAGAGCTTCCAGCAGCAGGTCCGGATCGACCGGCAATTCCCGTGCGTCGTACCCGTATTCCGCGTCCAGCCCGACCTCGCGGGCGACGGCGGCAACGGTGCGGGATCGTCGCCGGAGAAAATCCTCACCTTCACGTCCTGCTCGCGGAAGTAGTCAAGGATCTTTGCAGCATCCGGGCGCACGCTCTCCCGGAAGGTCAGCAGGCATACCGGGGCACAATCGGCCGGGGGTTGATCCTCCGCTGCGGCCCGTGCCGGCAACGGGCCGGGCAAGTAGGTCAGGGCCATGGTGCGCAGGCCGATTGAGGCCAAGCGGCCTGCTGCCCCAACAATGCGAGCTGTGCCTGGGGTGTCTTCGCGAAGGACAATCTCCGGAGCGCCCAGCACCCAGGTGCCGCCGACGAATTGGTCTGAGCCGAAGCTGACGGCGCTCCATTTCCGTGCAGAAGAAAACGGCACCGTCGAGCTCGGGCGAAGCCTGGTGCCCGAGGGGAAGGCATCGGCAAGGCACCGGGCGGTGGCATTGGCCTGCGGGTCGGTCCCGAACCATCCCAGAACCTGCCTCCACCCGGGTTGCGGCGACGGACCGGCCTCGTGGACGCCGTCGAACACGAGCTTGCCTTCGGTGAGGGTGCCGGTCTTGTCCAGGCAGAACACGTCCACACGAGCGAGGCCTTCAACGGCCGCCAACTCCTGGATCAGGACTTCCTGACGGGCCAGCCGCAGCCCGCCGACAGCGAAAGCGACGCTGGAGAGGAGCACCAGGCCCAGCGGGATCATGGCTATGACGCTGGCGACCGCCCCCACGGAAGCGGTCCTCCAGCTTCCGGTTGTGATGGCTTGCTCCCAACCACCGCTCGCCTGCATTTGCCCGTTGATGACAAGAATCATGACGGGCGGCAACAGCCAGGTGATCCAACGGAGGATCCTGCTGAGGCTATTGCGGATCTCGGAGTTGACCATAGAGAAGCGTTTGGCCTCGGCGGTCAGTTTGCTGGCGAAGGAGTCGGCGCCGACCCGGACCACCCGGGCCCTGCCGTTCCCGGCGACGACGCTGGAGCCGGAGAGCACTTCGGATCCCGGTCCCTT
Organism: Arthrobacter sp. efr-133-TYG-120; assembly: GCF_030209785.1. Lineage (NCBI taxonomy): Bacteria > Bacillati > Actinomycetota > Actinomycetes > Micrococcales > Micrococcaceae > Arthrobacter > Arthrobacter sp. efr-133-TYG-120. The sequence continues at coordinate 279,499 of NZ_JARVRI010000010.1, read as the reverse complement.
GCTCACGGGATGTGATTCGCCGGTGAGGAGCGATTCGTCAAGTTCCAGGCCTTCGCCGTCGATGATGGAAGCATCCGCGGGCACCTGGTCGCCGACTCGCAGCACGAGCACGTCGTCGCGGACGACGTCTTGCAGGTCAACATCCTGCGCCGTGCCGTCGCGAACCACCCGGGCGGGGGAGGCGTCGAGAATCGCGAGTCGATCCAGTGACTTTTTGGCCCGGTATTCCTGAACGACACCAATGAGGATATTGCCCGCGGCTGCCAGCCCAAAGAGCGCATCCTTCCACTGGCCCAGAAGAAGCAGCAGGCCGAAGCTGCAGCCCACGATCACGTTGAACAGCGTCAGGAGGTTTGCCCGGAAGATCTGCCCGAGCGTTCTGCTTGGAGCCTCCGAAACGGTGTTGACGAGTCCTGCTTCCGTCCGGGCCAGGACCTCGGCGCTGGACAACCCGGATCCAGCGGGGGAGCGGCCCACCTCGGCACCGGGATGGTTCAGGGCTGGTTGTTGGGTCACAGTTTTCCGCACTTCTCCTCGACGGCACCTTCCTTTTCCTCCCGCTAGGGAAGGTGCGGCGTCCAGGACCAGTTCCGTATTTCCGGGAGGTCTTCGAAGTGTTCCCGGATGTATCGCGCATGTGCATCCAGCTGCCTGCGGCAGAAGTCGACCAGTTCGTCCGCGCCTCCGACCTGCCGGTGAATGCGACGCAACGCTTCCAGGACCAGGTGGTAGCGGCTCATCTTGTTCAGGACCACCATGTCGAAGGGGGTGGTTGTGGTTCCTTGTTCGTTGTAGCCGCGGACATGGAACCGTTCCGGGCGGGGTCTTCCATGCAGGAGTTGGTGCAGGGCCCGGGCGTAGCCGTGCCAGGCCATGATGACTTCTCGGTCTGCCGTGAACAGCTCTTCGAACTTCTCACTGGAGAGTCCATGGGGGTGGGCGTCGCGGGGCGGGAGGACCATGGCATCCATGACGTTGACAACGCGGACCACGAGTCCGGGCAGATGTTCTTGCAGCAACCAGGCTGCGGCCAGCGTCTCCTGGGTGGGGATGTCCCCTGCACAGGCCAGGACGACGTCGGGCACAGCCCGGGCGCCGTCGGGCTCGCCGCCGAAGGGCTGCTCGTTCCCGGCCCAAGACCAGATGGACGCTCCTGCCTCGGCGTGGCGCCTCGCCTCCTCCAGGGTGAGGTACTGCGGGTGCGGTTGTTTGTCTACGACCACCAGATTGACGTAGTCCTTGCTGCGAAGGATGTGGTCGGCAGTGACGAGGAGGGTATTTGCGTCCGGTGGCAGGTAGACGCGGGTGACGGTGCCCGACAGGGACAGCACCGTATCGATCAGTCCGGGCCCTTGGTGGCTGAATCCGTTGTGGTCGTTGCGCCAGCAGGTGGAGGTCAGGAGTATGTTCAGGCTCGGCACGGGGGCACGCCATTCAAGTTCCCTCGCATGCTGGAGCCATTTGGCGTGTTGGACGGTCATCGACGCGCTGACCATCGCGAAGGCCTCATAGCTGGCGAACAGTCCATGGCGGCCCGTGAGGAGGTATCCCTCCAGCCAACCCTGGCACAGGTGTTCGGACAGGACTTCCATGACCCTGCCTCCCGGCGAGACGTGGTCTTCCGTCGCGGCATGGTCGCCGGCTCGCGCCGGTTCCAGGAGGCAACGGTCGGTGGCCTCGAAGACAGCCCCGAGCCGGTTGCTGTTGGTTTCGTCCGGGCAGAAGAGCCGGAACCGCGGATCCGGGGCCGTAGCGATGTAGACATCCCGGAGCAGTTCCCCGAGCGGCCGGGTGGTTTCGTGGACGACCGACCCCCGCGGGGCCGCCGGTACCGCGTACTGTTCCAGCCCGGGGATCTCAAGGACAGTCCCGGTCCCGCCCCGGCCCGCACGGGCTGCGCCCATGCGAAGACTGCCCTCCGGAGCAAGCGCGGCCAGTTCGGAGACGAGCCGGCCCGCGTCGTCGAAGAGAGTTTCCGGCTGGTAGGAGCGCATCCAGGCCTCAAGCTGCGACAGGTGTTCGGGATTCTCGCGAACGTTTGCCAAGGGCACTTGGTGGGAGCGAAAGGTTCCTTCGACGGGAAGCCCGTCCACCATGGCTGGCCCGGTCCACCCTTTTGGCGTCCGCAGGATGATGGCAGGCCATCGCGCGGGGCCGTGCACGCCCTGGCTACGCGCTGTGGATTGCAGTTCGCGGATGCGCCCATAAGACTCGTCCATCGCGGAGGCCAATGCGCGGTGGACAAGCACCGGGCCCTCGCCGGAGACGGTCACCGGATCCCAGCCATGGGCACTGAGCAGCGCTTCGACGTCCTCGTCGGATTTGCGGCCCAGGACGGTCGGTCCCGAGATCTTGTATCCATTGAGATGGAGTATCGGTAGGACGGCGCCGTCCCGGGCCGGATTGAGGAAGGATGGCGCCTTCCATGAAGCCTCCAACGGGCCGGTCTCGGCTTCGCCATCGCCGATGACGCAAGCGACAATCAGTCCGGGGTTGTCCATGGCCGCGCCCGTGGCGTGCATCAAGGAGTAGCCAAGCTCGCCCCCTTCGTGGATGGATCCGGGAGTGGCCGGACCGACATGGCTCGCGATCCCGCCCGGCGTCGAAAATTGCCGGACAAGGCGCCGGAGTCCCTGGAGGTCCATCCCCACTTTGGGATAGATCTCCGAGTAGGTGCCCTCAAGATAGACGTTGGCGACGACGGCGGGACCGCCGTGGCCTGGACCAGCGACGAACAAGACTTCCGCTGAGGTTCGCCTGATCAGGCGGTTCAAATGGGCATAGATCAACGACAGCCCGGGGCTGGTTCCCCAGTGGCCAAGGAGCCGGGGCTTGATGTGGCGCGGGAGCAAGGGCTCTCTCAGTAGAGGGTTTTCCTGAAGGTAGATCTGGGCCACCGTGAGGTAATTGGCCGCAGACCAGTACCGGTTCAATTGCTCGAAGTCTTCGGCCGACTCGCCGGTGACGGGGGTTCCGGTTTCCATGGGCTTGCCTCTTCCGGGTTCGACGGCGTGGAATGCACGCGTTTCTGGCGTCTGGACTGTTCTGGTCTTCACGGTGTCAGATGCGCGACCGGGGCGGTTAGGGCCATAGGGCCCAAGGCCGCGCCGCTGCGAGACTGCTATCACAATTCCACGTAGCCACTTCCAACCGCTCGACACAACCCAACCCACGGCACTCGTCCTCCCTCCCCAAGCCGTACCCTTATCCCAAGGGCGACTCCCTCAGGCAACGCATTCGAACGGATACGGCATGTCAGATCTCAACGTCAAGGAGCGGCACCGCATGCAGCTGCCGATCAACGAGGCCGCATGCCTTCCTCCGGACCAAGTGCTCGAACATCTGGGCTCCAGCCCAGCCGGCCTGACAAACAAAGAAGCCGCGGAACGCCTCGCAGAACTCGGCCCGAACGCCGTCCGGACGCACCGGGCCAACGGTTGGGCGGTATTGGGCCGGCAGTTCGCCAGCCCCATCCTCATCCTGCTGATCATTACGGCAGGGCTTTCCCTCTTCCTGGGCGATGCCACGAATTCGATCGTGATCGGCGTGATCCTCCTGGTCAGCGTGGGTTTGGGCTTCACCAATGAATTCCGCGCCGAACGGGCCTCCGAAGCCTTGCATTCCCGGGTAACCCACCGCGCCGTCGTGCTGCGCGACGGAACCACGCAGGAGGTGGACGTCACCGCTCTGGTGCCGGGCGACGTCGTACACCTGAGCCTGGGCGCCATCATCCCCGCCGACATCCGCCTCCTGAGCACCAAGAACCTCCTCTGCGACGAAAGCATCCTGACGGGGGAGTCCCTGCCAGCCGGCAAAGATCACGCCCCCGTGGCACCCGGATCGTCCCTGGGGGACCTCGCATCCTGCGTCTTCATGGGAACCGTCATCCAGTCCGGCGGCTGCACGGGCGTCGTCGTAGCCACGGGCGGCCGCGCCGAATTCGGCCGTATCGCGCTGGGCCTGGGAGAACGGCAACCCCAGACCGAGTTCCAGCTCGGGCTGAAGAGGTTCTCGTTCCTGCTTTTGCAGGTGGCTATCGGGCTCACCACGCTGATCTTCATCGCGAACCTGCTCCTGCAGCGCCCGCTGATCGAGTCTCTGCTGTTCTCCCTGGCAATCGCCGTCGGCATCACTCCGCAGCTGCTGCCCGCCGTCGTGAGCACCAGCCTCGCTACCGGCACCCGCCAGCTGGCCCGGCGGAAGGTCCTGGTCAAACGGCTGGTTTGCATCGAGGACCTGGGCGACATGGACATCCTGGTTACCGACAAGACGGGCACCCTCACCGAGGGGCGCATCAGCTTCATCGGCGCGCTGCCCGCCTCCCCGGACGTCTCCGACGCCGAACTCCTCACCTTGGGTCTGCTGGCCACCGAAACCGACTACTCCGAGGCCAAGCAATCCACGGCCGGGCAGAATCCGCTGGATGCCGCATTATGGGAAAGCTCAGGTGCGGCACCGTTTGATCCCACCCGCTTTGAGCGCCTCGACCTGATCGACTTCGACCACCAGCGCCGCCGGACCAGCGTTCTGGTGCGGGAAGCCGGCGGCCCCGCACGCCTGGTCACCAAGGGTGCCCCCGAGGACGTGCTCGCTCTCTGCGGGCCGACGTCGCCCAACGTGCAGGCCATGCTGGACGAACAGTTCGACGCCGGATCGCGCGTCGTCGCGGTGGCTACCCGTCCAGCCACGGGGATGAGTAACATCACGCCTGCTGATGAAGGGGACCTCGTCCTGGCAGGCTTCCTCGTCTTCCTCGACCGGCCCAAGGCAAACGCGGGAGCGTCCCTGGAACAATTGGCCACGCTGGGTATCTCCGTCAAGATCGCCACCGGGGACAACGCCAAAGTCGCCGAAAAAGTATGCTCCGAACTCGGCGTGATTTCGGGCGGAACCCTGACCGGCGCCGACGTGGACGTATTGTCAGACACCGAGCTGGCCGCGGCCGCCCGGGAAGCCACCATCTTTGCCCGCGTCTCGCCCGAGCAGAAGGCGCGGATCATCACCCTGCTGCGCCAAAGCGGCGGAGCGGTGGGCTTCATGGGCGACGGTGTGAATGACGCCCTGGCCCTTCACAAAGCCGACATCGGGATCTCCGTGGACAGCGCCACCGACGTCGCCAAGGACGCCGCCGACATAGTGCTTTTGGAAAAGGACCTGGGAGTCCTGGCCGAGGGCGTGATGGAGGGCCGGAGGATCTTCGCGAACACCATTAAATACGTGCTGATGGGTACGTCCAGCAACTTCGGAAACATGTTCAGCGCCGCCACGGCGTCGGTGGTACTGAGCTTCCTTCCCATGCTGCCGGGGCAGATCCTGCTCAACAACCTGCTCTACGACAGCGGCCAATTGGCCATCCCGGGCGACCGCGTGGACAAGGAACAGCTGTTGGCACCATCGCATTGGAACATCGCGTTCATACGGCGCTTCATGTTCCTCTTCGGGCCGATCAGTTCACTCTTCGACTTTGCGACCTTCGCGCTCATGCTGTTCGTCTTTAACGCGGTCCCGGGGGAGTTCCGGGCAGGCTGGTTCATCGAATCCATCGCCACGCAGACCCTCATCATTTTCGCCATCCGGACCCGGCGGGTCCCGTTCCTGCGAAGCCGCCCTTCGGCTGGTCTGTTGACTGCATCCTTGGGAGTGGTGGCCGCGGGGATCTTCTTGCCGTTGTCACCACTGGCGGGCCTGCTGGGCTTCGATCCATTGCCGGTGCCGTTCTTCCTGTCGCTACTGGGAATGATCGTCGTCTACATGGTCCTGGTGGAAGTCGCCAAGCAATGGTTCTTCGCCCGGGCCGCGCAGCAGCTGCCGGAGCTTCCGACGCCGGTGCGCCGTCGGCCGGATACCCACCACATCTCGCGCCGCGCCGCCCGCTTCAGCGCTCCCGTTGCCGGGATTGCGCCAGGGCGTCCATCAGTCACTCTTCGTTGAGGCATCGAATCGCCGATTCGTCCGAAAGCACGACGGCGGCCGTCGCCTCGGCGATGGCGCGTTCCTCGTCGCTCGGGACCACCAGGACCGGAAAAGCCGATGCGTCCGTGCTGATGACGCGGACGCCGGTCTCGGCGGAGCGGTTCCTGGCTTCGTCGACGAAGAGGCCGAGGGGCCCTAGCCGCGAGACAACCTGGGACCTGAACCGGCTGGAATGTTCGCCAATGCCCCCGGTAAGGATCAGGGCAGCAGCCCCGCCGACCACCATGTTGTAAGCGGCGATGTACTTGGCTAGCCGGTACGCGGCCATGTCCGAAGCGAGGATCGCACGGGTGTCCCCGTGCCGCGCGGCGTCTTGGATTGCGCGCATGTCGGCTGATCCGGCCAGTCCGAGCAGGCCTGCCTGATGGTTGAGGATCTCGTCGACCTCGTCCGGTCCCAGGCCGCGGCGCTGCAGCAGCGTGACAATGGACGGATCCAGATCACCGGAACGGGTACCCATGACCAACCCCTCCAGGGGGGTCATGCCCATGGACGTGTCGACGCTCCGGCCCTCCCGGACAGCGGTAACCGAGGCGCCATTGCCAAGGTGCGCCACCACCGCATTCAAGGAGCCCGGCGGGACTCCGAGATACGTCCCCGTATGGCGGCAAGCCATCTCGACGGAGATCCCGTGGAAACCGTAACGCTTGATCCCGTATTTCGTATGCAGCTCTTCCGGAACGGCGTAGCGGGAGGCATGGTCGGGAATCGTGCGGTGGAAGGCCGTGTCGAATACGGCCACCTGGGGCGTGCGCGGCCAACGGGCGACCGCGGCACGCATGCACGCCGCGCTGGCCGCGTTGTGGAGCGGCGCAAACTCGACAAGTTCCTGGATGTCATCCATGACGGTCTGGGTAACACGGACCGGAGAACTGAAGCGATCCCCGCCGTGGACCACCCTGTGTCCGATGGCGTCAGGGCGTTCCCCGCCCGTAATGTCCCGAATGGCGGCATCGACCACGTCGAACACGTTTCCAAGGAAGACTGGATCCAGCGTGCCCTCTTGCGGGCTGTTGATGGCCCGTTCCAGCAGGATACCGGGACTCGGGTCAGATGGTCCGAGGCGCCGTAGCTGGTACTTCAAGGATGAGGAACCTGGATTCAATACGAGGATCAGCACACTGACGTCCTTTCAGGAAGACCACGCGGCACCCGATCATGGAACGCGATACCCCTCCAGGAACATACCCGGAAATTGCGTTCGCGGGGAGGGTCTTACGGCCCTTGCAGGTTAACGACGCAGCCCACGAAACTGGGGGGAGATTGCTGCTGGTTCCGGAAAGGCACGTGCGTTCGTGAAGACAAAGATCCTCGTTGGTGTCGATGGGTCCGTGGTCGGCAGTGCTGCCGCGGACTGGGCTGCCGAACGGGCCCGTGATCTTGGTCTTCAGCTCAACCTGGTCCATGCCGTTCCTGAGCCGTGGGCGTTCCCGGAGAAGGCCCTCCACGACGGCGCGACTGCAGAAGCAAAGGACCTGCTGAAAGGCGAGTCAGCACGGGTCGCCGCACGGTTTCCCTCCCTGGAGGTAGTGACGACAGTGAGTCCCGGAGAGCCCGCGGAGACCATGCGCAAGCTTTCGGCAGACGCGGAAATGGTCGTCGTGGGAACCGATAGACGCCCCGGCAACCACGGCGAAGGATTCGGTTCGGTCAGCTTTCAGATCGCGGTCATCAGCCATTGCGCCGTCGCGATTGTGCCAGCCCCCTCAACGCGCGAGTCATCCGGCGTAGTAGTTGGTGTCGATGGTTCCCGGGACTCCGAACTCGCCGTCGAGTGTGCAGCTGACGAGGCGCAGCGAATGGGGCAGGAACTCGTGATCGTCCATGCCGGTAGCGGCCGCGCTCCTGCACCGTCCGGGAGATCAGTGCGCGGGACCGGGCCTGCAGAACCTGGACTCGATGGGCACGCGCTGTTGTCCAAATCGGTCCACGGCCTTGAGGGGCGGCACCCGGGTTTGGCCATACTCAAGATCCTGGACTTTGAGCGTGCGCCGGCCGAAGCGCTCCTGGACGCCAGTACCCGTGCACGGCTGCTGGTCATGGGCTGCAAAGGAAGAGGCGGTGCCCGCGTGCTCGTCGGCTCTGTGGCTCAGCATGTGCTGCTCAACGTCCAGTGCCCGACGCTGATAACCCGCCCGGTTGTGCAAACATAGCCGCCGGGCGGAAGCAACCGGCCTTGGTTGCTCCACCCTGTCGGGCGGGCGGCCGGCAGGCTAGGGCCGAAAGTCGCGGTCCAATTTTCGGAGCCGGTCAAGGGGGACACGCCCTGGCGAATCGACCCCCGGTTTTCGGCTGTGCCCCAAGGCCCGGAGGGCATTCAAGATGGTCGCGAGATCTACCAACTCCTGCAGGAGAGCCCCGGCAACCGCCGGGACGAAGCCGTATGCTGCCGCGGCCATCAACCCCACGCTAAGGAGAATGCCTGTCCAGATGCTGGTGCGGGCGATGTGGATGGTGTGCCGGCCGATGTCAACGGCAGCGGCCACCTTGGATAGGTCATCGAGCATGATGACGACGTCGGCCGATTCGCTGGCCGCGGTTGCTCCCCGGGCACCCATTGCTACACCGACGTCGGACGCGGCGAGGACAGGTGCGTCGTTGACTCCATCACCGACCATCAGGACCGGTCGGTCGTTCAATTCGGCGACGGCGGCCACCTTGTCGGCAGGCAGGCAATCGGCCAGGACCCGGGTTATCCCGGCTTCGGCCGCAATATGTGAGGCAGTGGAACGGGTGTCGCCAGTCAGGAGCATGGTTTCCCGCACCCCGAGGCGTCGCAGCTGGGCCAGGGTGGCCACCGCGTTTTCCCGCAAAGGGTCGCTCATGATCAGCGTTCCAGCGAAGTGCCCGTCCACGCCGACGGCGATCCCAAGTTGTCCGCTGGCCACGTCTGCCTTCTCGAAGCCGCTTGTGGCTGGGCCGACGAAGGCAGCTTTGCCCACCTTTACAGTCTGGCTTCCGCAGACTGCCGTGACCCCCTGGGTCGCGTGCTCGTTGGCGCTGGTGACGGGCAACAGATGGAGGCCGCGCGTCCGTGCTGCATCAATCACGGAGGCTGCCAGCACATGCGAGGACGACTGTTCAGCGGACGCTGCGAGTTGCAGTATCCGATCGGCTGACATGCCTGGCGTGGCGGTCGCGGAAACCTGTATGGCGTGCAGCGCGGGGCGGCCGTGCGTCAGTGTCCCGGTCTTGTCGAAGACCGCCGTCCTGACGCGGGCGAGTTGTTCGAGGGTGCCGGCATTCTTGATGATGATTCCCGAGTGGGCTGCCCGGCTGGTGCCGGCAAGGAACGCCACAGGTGCTGCGATCAACAAGGGACACGGTGTCGCAACGACGAGCACCTGGGCAAACCGTTCCGGATCGTGACTGAAGTACCATGCGATTCCTGCCAGCAGGAAGGCGAATATCGTGAAGGGAACGGCGTATCGGTCCGCAAGCCTGACGGTGGGGGCGCGGCTCGCCGCGGCTTCTTGGACCAGGGCCACGATCCGGCTGTACTGGGAGTCTGCAGCGGTGGCACTTGCAACAACGCGAACGGCTTCGTCGCCGTTAACTGATCCACTCATGACGGGGTCGCCCTTGCCGTGCTCGACCGGCAGGCTTTCGCCAGTCAAGGAGGATTCATCGAAAGTCCCGGCAGGGGAGAGCAAGAGACCGTCCACTGGGACGATTTCGGAGGGTTTGACCAACAGTGTGTCTCCGGAGCGGATGCTCCCCACGGGAACCTCTTCCACCGGGTTGCCTGGGGTCTCGCGGTGCGCGGTCCGCGGAGCCCGCTCAAGGAGGGCTTTCAGTTCGTGCGTAGCCCGTCCGTGGGCAAATTCCTCCAGGGCGTCTCCTCCCGTGAGCATGAGGACGATGATGAGGGAGGCAAGGTATTCTCCGACCACGAGGGTGCTGGCGATGGCCGTCACCGCCAACAGGTCGATGCCCCACCGTCCCCGGAAGAGATCCCTGATCATGGACACGGCACGGTACGCGGCCACGGTTAGCGCATAGATAGTCGCTGTTGCCTGTGCCGCTGGCATTTGACCGAGGCCCCACAGTACCCCGACGCACACTCCTACGAGGAGTGTGGCCGCGACGAGCGGAAAGCGCAGAATTGTGGCCATGGGAGCCGCCGCTCTTGGGTGCCGATTCGGGGAAGGAGCTTCAGCAACGGTTGCCTAGTGGTGGGATTCCCGGCTGAGGATGACCTTTAGGGCGTGTGTTTCAGCCGCCCTTGAGAAAGTGTCGTAAGCATCGATGATCTGTCCCAGGGTGAAGTGGTGCGTCGCGAATTTCTCGGCGGGGATCTTGTGCTGGGCCACCAGGCGGAGGAGCATCGGCGTCGTGTTGGTGTTGACGAGGCCCATGCTGATGTTGATGTTGCGGATCCAGAGGTCCTGGAGGCGCAGTTCAACGGACTTTCCGTGCACGCCGATGTTGGCCACATTCCCGCCGGGGCGCACGAGCCGCAAGGCCATATCGAAGGTGTCCGGGATCCCGACTGCTTCGATGGCGACATCCACTCCTGCGCCGTCGGTGTAGGACATGACGTCGCTGATCCAAGCAGGACCGGAGGGGTTCACGACCCCCGTTGCGCCGAACTCCCGGGCCCGGAGAAGGCGCCCTTCGTCCGGGTCTATGGCGATGATGGCGGCGGCGCCGTGGAGGCCTGATGTGGCTATCGCGGCGAGGCCGATGGGGCCCGCTCCGACGACGGCGACGACGTCGCCTGGCTTGATGCGACCGGCTTGGACTCCGATTTCGAACGCCGTGGGCAGGATGTCGGAGAGCATGACGGCTTGGTCGTCGGTGACCCCGTGGGGCAGTTTGTAGAGCGAGTTGTCCGCGTAGGGGACACGCACGTACTCGGCTTGGGTGCCGTCAATGAGATGGCCGAAGATCCAACCGGTTCCTGCTTGGCCCTCCTCCCCGGAGCAGTGCGAGTAGAGGCCCTTCTTGCAGTTGCCGCAATGTCCGCAGGACTTGATGCAGGAAATGAGGACGCGGTCTCCGGTCCTGAGCCCGGTGACGGACGAACCCACTTCGGTGACCGTTCCGACGCCCTCATGCCCGAGGACCCGTCCCTCCTGGACCGCCGGAACGTCGCCTTTGAGGATATGAAGGTCCGTCCCGCAGATTGTGGTGGTATCGATGCGGACGACGGCGTCGGTGGGGTTGACGATGTGGGGATCAGGGACGTCCGTCCAGGACTTTTGTCCGGGTCCGCCATAGACGAGTGCTTTCATGATGCTCCATCAAGCTAGGGCAAGAGGTACCGTCGGCGACGCCGGCAGCAAAAGTCAGTGGAACAGCTCGGAGCGCGCATCCCACAGGGGAGTGTTCCAGATATCGGGCCGGGTGGCCTTGAACCGTCGACCAGTGAGGGCATCCAAGGTCAAACGCAGATAGTGGCTCTTGCTGCCCGGCTGCCAGGGATCCAGGTGGAGGGCATCGGCTGCCGCCTTTTCACGCAGGTCGACGATGAAGTGCGCCTGCCCTCTGGCGACGACGCTCCAGGCCTTCCCGGTGCCCGCATCGAAACCATCGATTTCGAGCGCGCAGGGATGGCGCATCGTGTTCCAGAATTTCGTGCCGGTGCCTGTGCGGAAGACGATTGATCCGTGGTCCACGACGTAGTTCACGGGGAAAATGTCCGGATGGTCCTCGACAATGACGGCTAGCCTGCCAACGGCTGCTTGGCCAAGCAATTCAAAGCATTCGTCTGGACTCAGACTTTCGATTTCATCCGTCGATTGAGGGTTCATGACCATGACGCTACCGGCGGCTGTCCGCCGTCGTTAGGGGCTTTAGGCCCGCCGGGCGACGCCGTCATTCGAGTCCGGCGCGCGTTGCGTCATCCAGGGGACTCCACCACGTCAGGGGAGGGGTGACGGTGAAGCGGCGTCCGGTAATTGACGTCGGAACGATGCGGACGAAGTGGTCTTTGCGGCCCGCTTGCCAAGGGAAAAGGAGCAGCCCGACCGTATCGAGCACCTCCTGGGTCAGCTTGATGGCAACAGCGTGACCTTTCACGACCACGCTCCACGCCACCCCGGTGTCCGGGTTGACGCCGTCGGCCTCCAGCGCAACCGGTGTTTCGCCCAGGGCCGAGTGGAGCTTGGTCCCTTCTGCGGTCCGGAAAACGAGGGTGCCATGGTCAACCTTGTAGTTGATCGGGAAGATGTCTGGATGGTCTAGTACCCACACTGCGAGGCGTCCCACCGAGACGCCGCGCATGAGCTCCCAGCATTGTTGAGGTTGCAGGACCTCCGGCTCCGGGGTTGATGGTTTGTTCGTCATGACGGAGAGGCTACGCCCGGGAGTGAGCTGGAAACAGGGCACAAAGACCCGCGCCTCAAGGGCGTCTGGGCGAACGCGAGACTCGGGGAGTAGTCTGGCATCGGATACGCCAGCTGCCACGACACGGGTACCTGCCCCGTGTGGGCTGCACCGCTCGAAAGGCAGTAAATGAACGGCTCTCTTCCAGATCCTGTGCGGCCTGATCGCCTTCATGTCACGGGAACCCGGATCGAAGACCTGCTGAGGGACTTTTTGGCCAGGGCCGGAGAACTCCTGGATGCCCAGGAGCAGATGCGGGGGCTTCTGGAAGCGGTGGTGGCCGTCGCCGAAGACTTGAGCCTGGAAGCCGTTCTGGACCGGGTGGTCAAGTCCGCGTGCCGGCTACTGCATGCCCGCTACGGCGCGTTGGGAGTCATCGGCGAAAACAAGTCTTTGAGCCACTTCGTCACAGTCGGGATCGACGAGGACCTTGCACGCCGCATCGGCCCGCTGCCCACCGGGCACGGGGTCCTCGGCCTGCTGATCAGCGAACCCGCGCCCCTCCGTCTTCATGATTTGCACCAGCATCCGAAGTCATACGGATTCCCTGCAAACCATCCACCCATGAAGTCTTTCCTTGGTGTCCCGGTGCGGGTCCGGGACGTCGTCTTCGGCAATCTGTACCTGACGGAAAAAGAGGGGGGTGGCGATTTCACTCCCGAAGACGAGGATCTTGCCGTCGCATTGGCTGCTGCTGCCGGCGTGGCCATCGAGAACGCCCGCCTCTATGAGGACGCCCGCCGCCGCGCGTCCTGGCTCGAAGCATGCATGGATGTGACCGGCCGGATGCTCGGCGACGACCGGACCTCGGAGCCGGAAAATGTCGGGCTTGACCAGATAGCCGACAGGGCGCTCCGGGAATCCGGTTCCCAGCTGGCCCTGATTCTCGTTCCAGATGGAGGGGTGGATTCGTACTGCGTCGCGGGTGCCGCGGGAACGGAGAGCGCACATTTCGCCGGAAATATCCTGCCCATGGATTCCGCCGTCATCAGGTCGGTCGCCGCCACCGGGATGCCCGCCTGCATGGACGAGGCCGGAGACATCCTTGGACTGGCTGACGGCTTGTCCAAGGGAAAACTCCTGGCGATAGATCTCAGTGCACAGGGCGCCCATCATGGACTTCTGTTTCTGGTTCGGGCCCCTGGAACGGGGCCGTTCGCTAAGACGGATGTGGAGATGGGGGCCGTGTTCGGCTCACACGTGGCCTTGGGCCTGGAGCTTGACCGGATTCACCGGCTCCGTGAACAGCTGGTGGTCTTCTCGGATCGGGACCGCATTGCCCGGGACCTGCACGACCTCGTCATCCAGCGCCTTTTCGCCGCGGGACTCAGCATCCAAAGCCTGCGGCGGTTCACTACAGGCGAACCTGCCTTGACCCGGATCAATGCGGTCACGGCTGAACTGGATGAGACCATCAGGGACCTCCGCAACACCATCTACTCGTTGCGCTCTTCCGGCGAGCAGGAGTTGCTGAGCAGCCGGATACTGCAGACTGTCCGCACTGCCACCAGGTCCCTGCCCTTCGCCCCCCACCTCACGCTCACGGGGGCGGTCGATTCAGTGCTCGACGACGGAACAGTCACCAACGCGCTGGCGGTCATCTCCGAAGGCCTCAGCAATGCGGTCCGTCACTCCGAGGCCGAGGCAATCAGCGTTTCAGTGTCCGTGGAAGACGGCATGCTGACCTTGATCATCGAAGACGACGGCAGGGGCTTCAGGGATGCCGTCCCCGGAAATGGCCTGGTGAACATGGAACAGCGGGCCTCGGAGTTGCGTGGTTCGTTTGAGGTGACCAGCGCCCCAACGAAGGGGACTACCTTGGTGTGGTCGGTTCCGGCCCACTGAGTTTCCCGTCTGCTGGTCCGTCAACGGAAGGTTCCGGTGTCCGTTTCCGGTCCGTGGGCAATATAGACGGCTGCCTGGGTGCGACGTTCGAATCCCAGCTTTGCCAGCATCGAGGACACGTAGTTCTTCACCGTTTTCTCGGCGAGCTGCATGAGTTCCCCGATCTGCCGGTTTGTCAGGCCCTGTCCGACCAGATCGAGGACCCGCCTCTCCTGGGGTGTCAATGAGGCGACCCTGGGATCCACACGCCGGGGCTCGGTGAGTCCCTGGATGATCTTCGCCTTCACTGACGCATCAAACAACGACTCACCGCGCGCGGCCTGGCGGAGCGCACCTATCAGGTCGGTACCGCCGATTTCCTTGAGGACGTACCCGGCCGCACCGGCAAGGACGGCTCCCCGCAGGGCTTGTTCGTCGTCGTAGCTGGTCAGTATCAAGCAATTCAGGGTGGGGTCCACGGAGCGCACCTCCCGGCACACTTCGATGCCCGTGCCGTCGGGCAAGCGGGCGTCTAGCACTGACACGTCGGGGCGCAAAGCGGGAATCCGCCGTGCGGCTTCCTCCGCGGAACCGGACATGCCCACCACCACAAAGCCTTCGCTTTCGAGCAGCTCCTGCAGTCCCCGGCGGACAAGCTCATGGTCGTCCAGGACATAGACACGGATAGGCGGCGCGCCAAGGACCCGGGCGTCGCTTTGGGGTGATACTGGGCGTTCCATGATCCTCCTGTCGGGCAGCCCGTGGCCGCGGTCCCGCCGGTCCGGCATGTTTCCCGGCTATGTCATTGTTCACTGCCCGCCAACGGCAAACAAGGGCCGAAGGACCCAAGCCGGGGCCATGACTTTCGGCCCTGTTTGGCAGCTGATTTTCTGCCCATTCTTAGAGAAACCGCGGGAACGGAAAGGAACACCATGGCCAGGCAAACCGGGCAGGACAAGATCATGCTGCTTGGTTGTGTCAGCGCGGCCTGTGTCGTCCATGCCCATTGTCCAGTTCTCGTCGTGCACGAGCCCGAAGCGGCCAAGCACCCCGAACCCCGTCCCGGCGCCGCCGGGGCGGCCATCAAATAGCCCAAACCGATCAAAGGAGCACGATCTAGATGAAGAAGTGGACCCGTTGGCAGGACTGGACGGTCATCGCCGCCGGCGCCTATGCCGCACTCTCGGTGCTGTGGACAAGTCAAGGCGGATCGTCCACGGCCCTCATGGTGATCCTCGGCGTCCTGCTGGTCGCCGCCGGGGTCACCAACCTGGCCATGCCGGGAATGCCGGCTGCCGAGTGGGCGCAAGCCGTGTTCGCCGTCGTCCTCCTCCTTGCGCCATGGCTTGGAGGCTTCACCTCCATGACAGGGGCCGCCTGGAGTGCATGGATTCCGGGCGCGGTCGCCCTGGTTGTCACGGCCTTTGCAATCAAGCCCAGCACCGAGGAATACCGTCACCACCACGTGATGCCGGCCCCGTAGCCGTGCAATTCCGGAACGGGCATCCGGCCACCGCCGGATGCCCGGCACTGCAAATTTCGAGGTGACCAGCATGAACAGCAATCACCCGGCCCGCCTGCGGTTTTTTGGCGCGACCGACACTGTCACTGGTTCCCGCTATCTCCTCGAATCCAGAGACACGCGGATCCTGGTCGATTGCGGTCTTTTCCAAGGCTACAAACGTATCCGCGACCGAAACAGGATCCCGTTTCCCGTCGCCCCTGGTTCCATCGACGCGGTGCTGCTCACCCACGCGCACCTGGACCACACCGGATACGTTCCGGCACTGGTGCGCGATGGCTTCACCGGGCCGGTCTACGCCACCCACGGGACCAGTGAACTATGCAAACTGCTGCTGCCGGACAGCGGCCACCTCCAAGAAGAGGAAGCCCGCTACGCTGATCATCGGGGTTCCTCGGTGCATGTTCCCGCGCTTCCGGTCTACACCGCGGCCGATGCGGTCAGGTCCTTGAACTCATTCGAGCCGCGGGATTTTGATGCTCCGCTTGAAGTGGGAGATGGCATCGAGGCCACCTTCCTCCCAGCCGGACACATCCTCGGCGCCGCCCAGATCCACATAAATGTCGACGGGCATTCCATACACTTCACGGGAGACTTGGGCCGTGCCGACGATCCCCTCATGTTCCCTCCCCGGGAATTGGAGGCCGCGGACATTCTTGTCACTGAATCGACGTACGGCAACCGACGCCACCCGGATCAGGACGCGGCCGCTGAGCTTGGCGCGGTCGTGTCCCGCGTCGCCAAACGCGGGGGAGTTGTCATGATCGCCGCGTTCGCCGTCGGCCGCGCGGAAACCCTCATGCTCCATCTCTCCCGGCTCCGCCGCAAGCACCTCATTCCGGACATTCCGATCTATCTGAACAGCCCCATGGCCATCGACGCGTCCTATATGTACCGGCAACACCCGGACGAACACCGCCTCCTCGTGGACGAGTTCGAAGACATGTACAAGCTGGCCACCATGTCACGTACCGCCGACGATTCCAAGCTTCTCAACCTGAGGGGAGGGCCAATGGTCATCATCTCCGCCAGTGGCATGCTCACCGGGGGAAGGATCCTCCACCACCTTGAGGCTTATGGCCCGGATCCGAAAAACGCCATCATCCTCAGCGGCTACCAGGCCGGAGGAACACGCGGTGCCGACCTGGCGGCCGGAGCAAAGGAACTCAGGATTTACGGCCAGGACGTCCCCATTCAGGCCGAGGTCGTACAAATTGAAGGATTCTCCGCGCATGCCGACGCCGACGAAATCATTCGTTGGATGCACACCGCGGATGAAGCCCCGCACATGACTTACATCACTCACGGCGAACCCGAGGCCTCCGATGCCCTGCGCCGCCGCATCAAGCGGGAGCTGGGCTGGAACGCCAGGGTCCCTGAATACCTCGAAGCAGTCCCGCTCGACAAACCGCTCTAGCAGCAATGGTTTCCACCCACGCCGGCATAGGAGGCCGATGATGGCTCTCTCCGAGCACGAAAAGAAGACACTGGAACAGATCGCCCAGGAACTGGAACGCGATGACCCGAAATTCGCGGCAAAGATGAGATCGACGCCCGGGCGTCCCAAGTCCCGACACACAGCTTTCGGCATCTTCGCCGCCGTCGTCGGATGCCTTGTGCTCCTGACCGGGGTCGCGGCCCGCACCCCGGCCCTCGGAATCATTGGATTCACCATCATGGGCGCAGGGGCGTACCTGGCAACGAGGCGCTTCGGCTCCCCGCAGATACGGTGGCGTCCGAGCTCTTCCCAGTCCATGGGACCCGCAGAGCTGGGGTAGTTGAGGTGGAAGCCCAACGGTCGAAGACATCATCGAGGAAGAGCGGACATGCCATGAAAGAGCCAATAGTCGTCGGCATCAACGACACCGGGGCCAATGACGCCGCGGTGACTTGGGCAATGCACCGGGCCGCGGCTTTGAAGCTGCCCGTGCAACTCGTGCATGCGGTGGATGACCGCTGGATGGCCGAATCCTTTGCCTACAACGAGATGGCCAACAAGGTCGCGACAGAGCTTCTGATCAAGGCCAAAGCCCATGCAGCCGGGGTGGAACCGAAAGTTGAAGTTCGAACGGTATTGATTTCGGGCACCGCAGGGTACGCCCTTCGCAAAAGGTCCAAGAAGGCTTCCCTGGTGGTCATCGGTTCCGGGACCCATGTCAGGCCCGGAGGTCGGCTGACCGACCGCGCCCTGCAGATCGCCTCCGTGGCCGTTTGCCCCGTGGCCGTCGTCGGAGAAGAGACGGTGCACAACCGCCACGGAGTCATCGTCGGAGTGGACGGTTCGGAGGAATCAACACAGGCGGTAGCATTCGCCGCCGCGGAGGCAGACCGTGAAGGACAGGAACTGACCGTCATGCACGCCTACCCGATACCCGGCGCCTGGTTGCAAAGGGGGTTGCCTGAGGGCAGCTTCGGCGAGCAATTCATGGAAGAAGAACGGCTGGTCCTCGCCGAGACAGTCGCCGGCCTGGCGGAAAAGTACCCCGACCTCGTCGTCCACAGGGTCCTGGCCACCGATCCACCGGCCCAGGCCCTCGCTGAAGCCGCATCGACGGCGAAGCTGCTGGTCCTTGGCAGCCGCGGCGGAGGCGGAATCAAGCGTCTCCTGCTGGGCTCGACCGCCCACGCAGTCCTTGCCCAGCTGGCGTGCCCCACCATCATTACCCGCATACGCCGGGTCAAGAAGAGCAAATAGCGGGCGGGGTTCCTTCCCGGGGAAAAGGCGGGCGAGGCCATCACGGGAATCGACAGCACAGCCGTCGAACCCGACTCGGGCAGGCCCGGCACTCTGGAGAGCACCGTTGACGCCTGGCGCCAGGACCCGGATTCAGGCTAGGTGTACGTGGCGGCCAGTCACCACCGCGGCGTGGATCCGGATGAAGTCATTCCTTGCTCCGCCTGCCCAGGGCTCTACCATGGCCTGTCCCCAAAGATAGGTCAACAGCTCCGGTTCCTGCACATGCGAGGAAGGTCCACTGACCAGGACCGACCACCCTTCGCTTCGCTCGGGCTGCGCCTCATCAATCTCGAACGATGAACTCAAGCGAGGAACGGCGTCCCCGATGGTCCCGGCAGCGGACGTACGGAAGTAGATCGCCCGGTCATGGACGAGGTAGCTGACGGGCAGGATCATCACCCTGTTCTTGTAGTTGAAGCCGAAGCGGCCTGTGTCCTGTGAGCACAACAGCTCCCAGCAACGCTCCTCGCTAAGCTCCTCCGTGACGTGCCGGACATCGTCAAAGGGGCTGGGATCCATGTTGGGAAAGGACATTTGTTTCTCCTGGGGGCCGATTTTGCTTCTGCAAGTCACGGCATTTGAGCGGCTGGATCGGCGAGAAGGCGACTCAGAGACCACAAGGGCGCCATCAGGCGTCTCCTCTCTCCGCCGTCGGTGTCGTTCACTTCTTTTCCGGAGCATGGACAACAAGGACCGGGCAGTGGGCGTGGGCAACGCAGGCTGAACTGACCGATCCGAGCAGCAGCCCGCCAAATCCTCCGTGGCCACGCCTGCCGAGAACGATCATGTCAGCTTCCCGGCTAGCTTCAATGAGGGATTCCCGTGCCTGACCGCGGACAACGCGCGAGACGACGTTGTCCGGCAGTCCCGGACCGAACGCTTTCTCCAAGGATTCCTTGAGGACCTGTCCGGCGCCTTCCTCGAAGTCATCGATGCCCATGGCCACATAGCCGCCATAGACCTGAGGGAACTCCCAGTAGGCAACGGCCTCGATTTGCGCTCCCAATGGCACCGCAAGGCTCTGGGCCTGCCTCAGTGCCTCTATGGAGGCTTCCGATCCATCAACACCAACAACTATCCTTGCAGTGGATGCTTCCCCGCCCATGACTTTCCTCCCGCGATAGGGGTGATTTCGTTCCCCGCTAGCGTGATCCGTTGCGATTCCGGATGATAGGGCCGAAAGTCACGGCCCGCCCGTGGCAGGCCATCATCTGGACCGTGTGTACTACTCCCGCGTAATCGAGATCTTGTGAGCGGAGGAGGGTTGGACCCTTTCCGGAATCGGGGCTCTCACTTCGAGAACACCGTCCTTGTATGAAGCGGAGACGTCGTCCTTTTGGATTGTGTCCGGAACTGGCAGCCTGCGGACGAAGGAGCCGTAGCGGAATTCCGTTCTGTAGCTGCCCTTGTCCTTTTGCTCCTCTTTCTCCTGCCGTTCAGCCCTTATTTCAAGGAACCCGTCGCCAAGCGTGATTTCAACGTCCTTCTCGGGATCGATCCCCGGCAGTTCGGCGCGAACCACCAGGGTGGTGCCTTCAACCAATTGTTCGACCCGGATCCCGGATGCTGCCACATCACCTTCGAATAGCCGTTCGATCATCTCAATGGGTGAGCGACGGTTATCGAACCACCTGATTAAGTCCGACATTCCTGACCTCCTTGTCCTGGAATCTGGTCAAGCCCGAACCGGCTTGACCCTTCCAGAATGCGAAGCACGGGGAATTGATCCCAGAGTCTTTGGTCCTCCATCTTCCGGATTTTCAGTTGGTCGAGTGACATGAACGAAGCGGCGTCTTCCCTTCGGCACCGGACACGCAGCCCAAGGCACAAGGCAATGCGGGGAAGCCATGGTCGGCGAGGACCGAGGCAGCCGACCTGACCAGCGGTCACGAATCGCGTGGGGGCCACCATTGGGATGGCGGGCTGATCACGAACCTGCGACCGCTCATTTCCGCCGGCGTAATCCGGACAAGATGATTTTTGGCGCCGGCTTCCCAGGGCGAGAGTTCCATAACGGAAGATTCCTGCAGTTCTTCAGCTTCCGTGACTATCTCGGCACGTCCCTTGACGATGACGCTCCACGCAATTGTGCCGTAGGTGTTGAAACCATCGGCTTCCAATGCAATCACTTGCCCGGCCATGACGGCATCCAGTTTGGTGCCCGGTCCTGTCCGGAAGATCACTGTCCCCTCGTCAGGCAGGTAGTTGACTGGGAAGATCTCCGGGCTGTCGCCTCTGACGAGCGCAATTCTGCCGACGGAGGAGGAACGAAGGTACTTCCAGCACTCATGAACGCTGAGTACTTCGGTGTCAGGTCTCAACTCTGAATTCTCCATAATGGTGAGCCTACCGAGATGGTCCACGCGGAAGTAGAGGAATAGGTCTCAGGTCTCTCCCGCGACCCGTGAGCCCCGGTTCAGGCATTCGACACGGACCGGTAATCCGGTCGGACGCCACTCCCGCAGGGCCTGACCAAAAGCCGGCGCAAGTGGAGCCACTCGTACCCCGCCCCAACGGGGCCAAAGAAGCTTGACATGTTCCGGTCATCATCCAGCGAATGCAGGAAATGGCCTTCTGCTTAAGGACCCGTCAGTTTTTCAAACCACTGCCTCATTCCGGCCAAGGCCACGGCCAGTTCGGGGAGTTCGGGATGCCATGGGCGCTCCCATTCCAATGAAAGCCACTCGGTTCGGTCTTCGAGGAGAATGAGGATTTCGTGCAACGGAATGTCGCCCTGACCGAGGAGCCGTAGCTGTCCGTCGAAGTTGGCATCTTTGAGTTGCGCATAGCCAAACCACGGGCTGATGGCTTCGAACGTCGTGGCGGGGCGCTCACCGGCAGCGGCCGGATGGAGTACGTCCCAGATGACTTGGACGCCGTGACCGGGGCATATCTCGTCCAATAGCGTCATAACCCGCCGGATGTCCGTTCCTCGGGGATGCGAGTCGTGCGTTTCCAGCCATATCCGGATGTCAGGGGCGGAGAGGGCGGCCGCCGCGAGCCGCCTTGCGATGCGTGCATCCGAGTCCGTGCCAGCCCCACCCGGAAAAACGCGGACGCCTGCCGCTCCCAGGTCACGAGCGAGAAGCATCTGGGCCTCAAGCTCGCCGAGTACGTGGTCGTCGCTTAGCCCGGGATCGCCCACACGTACGTACGTGGCTACACAGACGACGTGCAACCCTGCCTCGTCGATCCGCCTACGGATCCAGCCGCGCTCTTCACTCGATAAGCCAGCATGCACTATTTGTCCTGCCATGGAACGGAGTTCGAGCCCTTGAACCCCATAGGTGGCCGCAATGTCCAGAATCTCTTGGAGGGACGCTTCCGGGCAGCCGAGCGTAGAAAACGCAACCTTCGCTTTCACGAAGTTCTCACCAACCAGGCGGCCGCCGCCGAGCCTTTCGCCCACTTCACTCTCAATTCTTCTCCTCCGATGAATGTCCGCTGATTCAAGGAGAAGTCCCTGAGGAACCTGAGGTCAAGCATTGGTAGCTGATTTGAACAACAATGCACATCTCCTGCGCGGCCAATTCTCACGGGCCCAAATGGTCTTGACTTTCGGAGCCAGCGTCGGCTCTAGTTCATAATGAACAAATCAAACACAAGCGAACTTGATCGGAGACTCTCATGCTCCCCGAGGACCGGCACCTGCAGATTCTGAAGGAGTTGGCTTTTCACGGCTCCCTCAGCGTTGAGGATTTCGCGGCAAGAATGGGAACGTCCGGGATGACGGTCCGTCGTGACTTGGCAGCTCTCGCGGAGCAGGGGCTCCTGCAACGCGTCCGAGGTGGTGCCGTCCCTGTCGCCGGGTCCGCCATTGAAAGCGGCCGGCGTCGCGCGACCGGCATGAACCCCAGGGGACCATCGGGTCCCGGCAGCGTTCCTCTGTTGTCAGGGCGGCCGGGCGGGAGCCGCCCGCTGGCGACGGTCGGCATGATCGTCCCGTCCGCGTCGTACTATTTTCCCGGGGTTATCCGGGGCGCGGAGGCGGCCGCCCAGGAAGCGGGAGTTCGGTTGGTGCTGGGGGTTTCCAACTACTCCGGGGCCGAGGAACGGCGCCAGCTTCGCCGTCTGTTCGAACACGGCGTTGACGGCATCCTGGTTACGCCCAGTGAGGTTTCCTTGGCCGGAACTGAAACCCTGGCCTTGCTGGCTGAGACGGCGGTGCCGGTTGTCGTCGTCGAACGCTCCATCGACGACATTTCTGAAGAGTGCCGCCTGGAATCCGTACGCAGCGACCATGTGCGCGGGGCGGAGATCGCGGTCAACCATCTCCTGTCCCTCGGCCACAGAAGGATTGCCTTGTGCGTCCGGGAGAAGACTCCCACTGCCTCCCAGGTCATCGAGGGCTACCACCTCGCCATGCGGCGGGCCGGGACCCCGCAGCACTCCACCATGGTGCGCCCCGTCTCGCGTGCGCTGAACGATCCACAGGCGCACCGCCTGGTGGTGGAAGGGATTCTCGACTGGTGCGCCGAGTCGCACGTGACTGCTGCGATCGTGCACAGTGATGAGGACGCGCTGCAGTTCGCCAGCGCCTGCCAGGATCGCCGCGTCCGCATCCCCGGGGACTTGGCTATCATCGCGTATGACGACGAAATCGCGGCGCTGGGTACCGTTCCCCTCACCGCCGTGGCACCGCCAAAATACGACGTCGGCCACGAAGCGCTGCTGATGTGCCTGAACCGGATCGGAGCCCAGCGACGGGGCGTGTCGGCGCTGCAGCGACTGAGCCTCTCTCCCAGCCTCAATATCCGGGATTCCACCCAGAGCCAGGCGCTTCACGTCGGGGCCGCCGAATGACGGAAGCCAAGACAACTTCACTCCGGTTCTAGTGTTCAATTCTGTTCATTCCGTTGATATGTTTACTCGCTGACCGTTTCACTGGGAGTTAAGTGCTTCAAGGCACACCACGACTTCGCATCGTGAACTTCAAAGGAGAACAGAATGAAGCGTCGCCAGCTTCTGCTCGGAGCGGCCAGCCTCGTGGCCAGTGCCGCCCTCATCACGGCCTGCGGGACAACCCCCTCCGCAACCCCGACCCCGGCTCAAGAACCCACCGGCACCATCACGTTCTGGTCCTCGCTCGCCGGGATGGACAAGGTCGCCGCAGCGTTCAACGCAAGCCAGAACAAGATCAAGGTCAACTTCGAAACCGTCCCCAACGGCGCCAGCGGGGGTTACGCCAAGCTGTCCACTGCCATCACGGCGGGCAACGGTCCCGACGTGGCCACCATCGAATACCCGCAGCTGGCCCAGTTCGTCAGCAACGGTCAGCTCCAGCCGCTGGACGGACTGATCGACAAGTCCGCAACGCTGGACAAGCTCTCGGACCAAGCCCGCGGACTGGTGCAACTCGGCGGGAAGACCTACGCCCTTCCCTACGACACCACCCCGATGGTCATGTGGTACCGCAAGGACCTGCTGGAAAAGGCAGGCGTTGAGGTTCCAAAGACCTGGGATGATTTCGAGAAGGCCGGCCAGAGGGTCAAGGCAGTGGCGCCGAACGCCTACCTCGCCAGCTTCTACCCGAACGATCCGGTCGTCACCGCGGGCCTGGCCTGGCAGGCCGGTGCCAAGTGGTTCTCAACCGAGGGCGACACCTGGAAGATCGGCGTCAAGGATGAGGCCACGCAGAAGGTGGCCAACTACTGGCAGAAGTTGATCGACGAGAAGATCGTCAAGGTCGAACAGTCCTTCAGCGACGAATGGTCCGCCGATCTGGCCAGCAGCACCGTTGTCGGTGTCCTCGGCGCGAGCTGGAGTGCTCCTGGCCTGCAGTCGCGTACGAAAGCAAACAACCAGGCCGGCCAGTGGATTGCGGCCGAGGTGCCGAACTGGGGCACTCCCTCGAACGGTTTCCTGGGCGGTTCCAGCTTCAACATCCCCAAGGGCAGCAAGAACCCCGCCGCTGCAGCTAAGTTCATCGAGTTCCTCACCACCAACCCCGACGCCGTCAAGGCCCGCGGCAGTGCCGGCTCGGCCTACCTGGCGTTTCCAGGACTGACTCCAGTGGCGAAGGGCGCGTTCGACGCGAGCTACTTCGGCAACGACATCTACGCCGTCTTCGACAAGGCCTTCGCCTCCGTCAGGAGCGGCTGGCAGTGGGGACCGAACTGGGACCTCACCAACACCGCCATGAAGGATGCTTTCGGCAAGCTGACCACCGGCGGCACCGTCAAGCAGGGCATCGAAACCGCGCAGACTGCCACGGTGGGCGGACTCAAGCAGAACGGCCTCTCCGTCAAGGAGTAGGCCCGCCCGGCGGGGTGGCTTCATGGCAAGCCACCCCGCCAGCGAGGAGATTCAAATGGTCAATCAAGCACCTACGAAGCCGGCCAGCCGAGTTGCCGCCGCCCCCGCTTCAACCATCCGCAAGCCACGCGGCCTTTCCGGAACCGGCGGCCGCACCGCCGCCCTGTTCCTTACCCCGTTCTTTGCCGTCTTCGCCTTGGCGATGGTGGCACCCGTCATCTATTCGATCGTGTTGAGCTTCTTCGCCCAGCAGAAATCCGGCCTGGGCTTCGGCGAGGCGAAGACCGCGTTCGTCGGCCTCGAGAACTACGTGCAGGTCCTGCAATCCGAGGCCTTCGTGGGCGGCATCGGCCGCCTCGCGCTGTACTGCGCTATGTACATTCCATGCATGGTGGGCGGCGCCTTGGCGTTCGCGCTCCTACTGGATGCCGCCGTCGCACGTGCCCGGAAACTGTTCCAACTCCTTGTCTTCCTGCCGCATGCCGTTCCGGGCGTCATCGCCGCGCTCATCTGGGCCTATCTGTACACGCCGGGAGTCAGCCCCATCGTCTCCGTCCTCGAAACCGGCGGCATTTCGCTGAACTTCCTGGACGCCCACCTGATCCTGCCGTCGATCGTGAACATCGCCGTGTGGGAATGGACGGGCTACAACGTGATCGTGCTCTTCACGGCGCTGCAGGCGGTTCCGCGGGAAGTCCTCGAGGCCGCTCGTGTTGACGGAGCCGGGGAAATCCGTGCGGCCCTCAGCATCAAGCTGCCGCTGATCCTGCCCGCACTCAGCGTCATCATGCTCTTCACCGTGATCGGCACGCTGCAGCTGTTCACCGAACCCTCCATCATCTCCAAGGCCACGGCGTCGGTCACCAGCACATGGGTTCCGAACATGTGGGCCTACGACGCGGCCTTCAATCGGCACAACCTCAACCAGGCCGCGGCCGCCTCCATCATCATTGCGCTCATGGCCGCCGTGCTGTCCTGGGCCGTCACCCGCTTCAGCTCAAGGATGAACAAAGCATGAGCGCCACCACCTTCCCCCGGCCCCGAACGGCGCTTGCGCCTTCACCTTTGAAACGACGCCGGGCCGCCCGAGTCGGGTTCGCCAGCACCCTCACCGTGAACGCACTCCTGATCCTCGGTTGCGCCTACATGGTGCTTCCGGTGCTGTGGCTCTTCTTCGCCTCCACCAAAAGCACCGCGGACCTCTACGGAACGGCGGCCTACGCTTTCGGGCACCCGGCCTTTTTTGACAACGTCGTCGCGGTCCTGAGCCAAGACGGCGGCGTGTTCCTCCGCTGGATGGCGAACTCCATGTTCTACGCGGCCTTCGGAGCCGTCTTTGGCGGGCTCATCTCGGTCATGGCCGGGTATGCGTTCGACAAGTTCCAGTTCCGCGGCAAGGACTCCTTCTTCGGTATCGTCCTGGTGGGTGTCCTCATCCCGAACACCGCCACCGTCCTGCCCATGTATCTGCTGGCATCGGTCTTCGGGATCACCAACACCATCTGGGCCGTCCTCATCCCCGTGCTCTGCAACCCTTTCGGTGTCTACCTGGCCCGGGTTTACTCCGCGGCCTACGTCCCGGCCGAAACGCTCGAAGCCGCGCGTGTGGATGGGGCCGGAGCCATCCGATCCTTCTTCTCACTCGGCCTGCCCATGATGCTCCCCGGATACGTCACGATCGCCCTGTTCCAGTTTGTCGGCGTCTGGAACAACTTCATGCTTCCGTTGGTGATGCTCCAGGACCAGCAACTGCTCCCGGTCAGCGTCGGGATTTCCATCTGGCAGGGCTACGCCGTACCGCAGCCGGAATTCACACCCCTGGTGATCACTGGGTCCCTTCTGTCCATCGTGCCGCTGCTTCTAGCGTTCATCATGCTGCAGCGATTCTGGAAGTCCGGCTTGACGGCAGGGAGCGTCAAGTGACCCTCAACGTTGCCTTGGCCATGCCGGCCCACACCGCCCGGGCCCTGTTCCCGGAACGCAGCCTCGACACCCTCGAGCCTGAACTGAACCTCCTGAGCCTTGAGCCCATCCAGGACTTCCACGCACCCGAAGGCAAGGCGCTGCTCGCGGAGGCCGACATCCTCATCACGGGCTGGGGCTGCCCCATGATTGACGACGCCGTCCTCGATGCGGCACCGCGCCTGCGCTACGTCCTGCACGCGGCCGGGAGCGTGAAACACCACGTTGCGGACGCCTGCTGGGAACGCGGCGTCCAGGTCAGCTCTGCCGCGGATGCCAACGCCATCCCGGTCGCCGAATACACCGTGGCCATGATTATCCTGGCCAACAAGCGCGTCCTTCAGATCGCCCGCGCCCTGCATACCGCCCGCGCGGAGATCCAGCCCGAACGGCTCTTCCCTGACATGGGAAACTACCGCAAGCGCGTCGGGATCATCGGTGCTTCCAAGATCGGGCGCCATGTCATCCGCCTGCTCGCTCCTTACGAGCTTGACGTCGTGGTGGCCGACCCCTACCTCGACGCCGCCGAGGCGGCCGCGATCGGCGTCGAGCTCGTCACCTTGGACGAGCTCGTGGCGAGCAGCGACGTCGTGTCCCTCCACGCGCCGTCGCTCCCCTCCACCAAGAACCTCATCGACGCCGGCCGGATCGAAGGGCTCCGCCCCGGAGCCACGTTCATCAACACCTCTAGGGGTGACCTCGTCGACCAAGGCGCCTTGCTGGCGCGGGTGGAGCGCGGTGATATCTATGCCGTGTTGGATGTCACCACCCCTTGGGTCCTGCCAGCGGACTCCGGCTTCTACGCGCACCCAAATGTCCTGCTGACCCCGCACATCGCCGGTTCCCTGGGCAACGAACTGGAACGCATGGCAGCCAGCACCGTCCAGGAAGCCCTCCGGCTTTCCCGGGGCGCCCCCCTCTCGTTTCGCGTCCGCGCCGAAGATCTCGGCATCACCGCCTAGTTCTCAAGTCCGTCCATTTTGTGCCTCGACGTCCAGGGCGCCTTTGGCACGTCCACCACACCTACTTAGGAGCAACTCCGTGTCACCACAGATCTCACGCCGAACGGTTCTCCAGACCGCAGGCACGCTATCCCTTGCGGCCGTTGTCAGCTCGATGTTTGCCCAAAATTCCTGGGCGGCATCAGTGCCGAGCGCCGCGGACTTCGCCGCGCTGCGGACCCGCTGGGTGGACCAGATCACCGGCCGCACGGTGATCCAGGCGGGTGATCCAGACTTCGCCACGGCTATCAGCTCTGAACAACAAGGCCGCAGCTTCGCTGGCCAAGGTCAACCGGGCGCCAGGCCGTACCTCGGTTTTCACCGATCTGTCGCTCGCCAACGACGTCCAAATTGTTGCCACCTACCAGCGTCTGCAGCAGCTCGCCATCGCCTGGGCGACACCCACAGCCACAGTGTTCGGGGATGCCTCCGTGCTCGCCGACATCAAAGCGGGGCTGGCGGACGCGCATGCCGTTGCCTACAACGATACGAAAGTAGAATCCGGAAACTGGTGGAACTGGGAAATCGGTGTGACAAGGGCCTTGGCCGATACGTTGGTCCTGATTCACGGCGAGCTGTCCGCCGCTGAGATCGCTGCCAACTGCGCAGCCATCGACCACTTCGTGCCGGACCCATGGCAGCAGTTCATGGCACCAAGAGCCAAGGTCACGTCCGTGGGGGCCAACCGCGTCGACCTTAGCCAGGCAATCATCATCCGCTCCTTGGCCGGGGAAGATACCGCAAAGCTTCAGCACGCCATCACGGGACTGAGCCAAGTGTGGCAATACGTCACTAGCGGAGACGGATTCTTCAGGGACGGCTCCTTCATCCAGCACAGCACCACCGCATACACAGGTTCGTACGGGGTAGTGCTGCTCACTGGATTGTCCAAGCTGTTCGCGCTCCTTGGCGGCACGGCCTCTGAAATCTCCGATCCAAGCCGCAGCATCTTCCTCGACGCAGTCGAGGGTTCGTACGCGCCGTTCATCATCAACGGAGCCATGGCGGATGCCGTGCGTGGCCGCTCAATTAGCCGAGAGGCCAACACCGGCTACGACCTCGGGGCTTCCGCGATCGAAGCCATCCTCCTCCTGGCACGCGCCATGGATCCCGCTACCGCTGGAAGATGGCGGGGCCTGTGCGCCGGATGGATCACCCGCAACACCTGCCGCCCGATTCTTGCAGGGGCCAGCGTGCCAAGAACTGCCCTTGTCAAGGAACTCCAGGCCAGCGGTATTGCGCCCGTCGCCGAGACCGCGGGGCACCGGCTCTTCCCTGCCATGGACCGTACCATCCACCGGGGGAGCGGCTGGGCACTGTCCTTATCCATGTCAAGTAACCGCATTGCCTGGTACGAATGCGGCAACGGCGAAAACAACCGCGGCTACCACACGGGTTCCGGCATGACACATTTCTATACGGCCGACTTGGGCCAATACGACGACGCCTATTGGGCCACCGCCAACTACAACCGGCTGCCCGGCACCACCGTGGACACCACGCCCTTGCCGGACAAGGTGGAGGGCGAATGGGGTGCAGCCCGCCCTGCAAACGAGTGGACGGGCTCCGCGGCCCTGGGCGAGGTGGCCGCCGTCGGGCAGCATCTTGTGGGTCCCGGTGGCACCGGCTTGTCGGCCAGGAAGTCCTGGTTCATCAGCGGGGACCTGGCGGTATGCCTCGGCGCCGACATCAGCACCAGGAGCGGCGCCCGCGTGGAGAGCATTGTGGACCACCGCAATCTTCACGAAGGAAACAACGCCCTCACGACGGCGTCGGGCAGCATCGCCGAATCGGCCGGCAGCGCAGTGGTTCTTGATGACGATCGATGGGTCCATTTGGAAGGGTTCGGCGGCTACGCCGTCCTCGACGCCTCACCGCTCACGGTCCTCCGCGAAAGCCGCTCCGGAAGCTGGTCGACGGTCAATCTCCTTGCCGGCAGCACCACCGTCCAGCAGCGCAACTTCGCCACCGTCTACATTGACCACGGCGCAGGCGATACACCGGGCAGCTACGCCTACGTGGTGGCTCCAGGCGCATCGGTCGCCCAAATCAGGCAGATCGCACAAGGCGACAACCACACGGTGATCCGGAACGATGCCACCGCCCAGTCCGTGGATTTCAAGAGCGAGAAGACTACGGCGGCAACCTTTTGGAAGGCCGGAACAGCGGGGGACCTTGGTGCCTCGGGTCCAGCGTGCGTTGTCTACTCCAGGCACGGAAATGTGCTCAGTCTGGCGGTCAGCGAGCCCACGCAGAAAGCATCCAGCATCACATTGACGCTGCCCGAAGGAACATGGTCCACAGTGCTGGAAGGCTCCGGGGCGACCCTCGGCGCTGATGCCGAGGGCCGCTCAACCCTCACACTCGACACTGCCGGACTCGGCGGCCAGACGCAGACCGTCAAACTCCGCCGCTAACCGAACATGGGCCACCGTGCCGCTGCGACACTTGGACGCGATGGTCGGCGTGGTCGACCTCAAAAACCTGGAAAGAGCATCCAGAACGTCATCATCACCTGAGCTGTGTGACGGGGGCGTCCGGCCGTCCCCTGCCACTTGGTGCTTATGCTTCCCGGGTGGCGGGTGAGGAATCGGGAGAGCCCGAGATCGTCCGGCAGCATCTTTTGACCAGGCGTGGCTGGCCCATCCGGTCCTAGGATCAACTGGCCCCCCTCCATGCGGACGGGGCTGTTGTGCCGTGGTTATAGTCGAAGGATGAAGCAGCGAGTATTGGGCAAGACGGGGCGGTCCGTCTCCGTTGTGGGGCTGGGCACATGGCAGCTCGGTGCAGACTGGGGCAACGTGGACCCGAAGGAAGCCAACGACATCCTGGAAGCCGCAGTGGATTCCGGGGTGACCTTCTTCGATACCGCCGATGTCTACGGCGACGGGCGGAGCGAGCAAACCATAGGGGCGTACCTCGCTGCCAACCCCGGACTGGAGATCACGGTAGCCACCAAAATCGGGCGGCGCCTGGAACAGAAACCGGAGAACTACACACTGGCCAACTTCCGGCAGTGGGTCGACCGTTCCCGGCGGAACCTCCGGACGGATTGCCTGGACCTGGTGCAGTTGCACTGCCCACCGACCCCGGTCTACAGCCGGCCGGAAGTCTACGATGCGCTGGAGACACTCGTCAGTGAAGGCGCAATCAAGGACTACGGCGTCAGCGTCGAGCGGACCGATGAAGCACTCGAAGCCATCAAACACGGCACGGCCACCGTCCAGATCATTCTGAACGCCTTCCGACTCAAACCCTTGGAGGGCGTCCTGCCTGCGGCGAAGAACGCCGGAGTCGGCATCATCGCCAGGGTCCCTCTGGCCTCCGGCCTGCTCTCGGGCAAGTATTCCAAGGACACAGTCTTTGCCGAAAATGACCACCGGAAATACAACCGGAACGGCGCAGCATTCGACGTCGGAGAGACCTTCTCCGGAGTTGACTTTGAACAAGGCCTCAAAGCGGTGGAAGAATTCAAAAAGCTTGTCCCGTCCGGAGCAACTACAGCCCAAGCGGCCATCGCCTGGATCGCGGCACAAGACGGCGTCAGCACCGTCATACCAGGTGCCCGAAGCCCCGAACAAGCCCGCTCCAACGCCGCCTCCATCCAGATACTGGACCACCTGGGTCCGGACTTCGAGAACAGCGTCAGGGAAATCTACGACACGTACTTCCGCGAGATGGTCCATTCACGCTGGTAAACCCCGGAAAGCCAAGCTATTCCGCATGTACCGGCAGTCAGGGACGACGATAGGGTTGGTGCATGAGCGCACCGGAAACCACACACGACTGGCAGCCCCTATGGGCGCGGCTCAATGCAGGCGAGGAAACACTTCCCGCCGGCGTCCTGATGACCGCCCCGCCGGGCGAGGTCAACAGCGCGCTGCCGCTGGAGTCCGAGTTCGGGGTGTTCGAGGCGCCCTTGGAGGATTACGACGTCGTGGAGTTGACCCGCTTCGACCGCCCTCTGGCGCGGGGCCGGGTGGCTTTCGGCGATGGTTTCGCTGTGGTGGGCCCGGTGCGCGCAGTGGACGGCGACTCTGTGGCGCTCGATCACGAGGCTGTGATTCTGGCCCGCCTGGCGGAGGAAGCGTTCGTCGACCGTGGACGCCGCGGCGGCGGACCGGTACGAGGCCCTCGGGTGGACGCGGGCGGGCGAACTGGCCCCCTAGGAGCGCCGGGTCTTCCGTGAGGTCCGGCAGCTGGAAGCTGCTAGGCATCGATCACCAAATCGGTTCGTGCTGTGGAGCAGCAGGGCAGGAACTTGCCTGCCTCGATTTCCCGTGCCCGAATCCCGCCCTGGTGGTTCATGTCGACCTCCCCGGAGAGCTTGACGACCTTGCAGGAGCCGCACATGCCCTCTTTGCAGTTCGCTCCGATCCTGACGCCGGCACGCTGCGCCACCTCGAGGATGTGTTCGGAGGGGTCGATGCGCACGTTAATGCCGGTGCGCATGAAGGACAGGGTGAGGCTTCCCGTTCCGACCGTGTCGAAGCTCGAGGCATCGGAGGACCCGGCCTGCGGTCCCACGTCCGGACTGCCGTCGGGGGCTTCGGGACCGGGAACGTCAGGGTCGACGGTTTCCAGCGGCAGGCCCGTGGCCTGCAGGGTTCCATCGGCGTCGTAGCCCGGCTCGTAGAGCCCGAACGCGGTGGGCTGGCTTTCGTAGTAGTCCTCGGCGGAATCGGCTATTTCCTCGGCTATTTCCTCCGCAATGTCCACTGCAAACGCGAGCTCCGCCTGGTATTCAAGGAGCGTCTGGCGATCTCCCGAGAAGAATTCCATGTAGATGGAGGTGTCGTCGACGCCGACCTTCTTGAGGAGCTCGGTGGCTGTGTTCAGGTAACCCTCGGGGCCGCAGGCGTAGACTTGGCGGCCGTTGGCGTCGGGAGCCACCTCGTCGAGCATGGCCGCCGTCAGCCTTCCGGTGAGCCCTTCCCAGCCCTCGGGTTTGCTGCGGTCGCCCAGGGAGTAGAAGACCTTGACCCGCGAGTCCACGGAGGCGATGTAGGCCAGCTCCTGGTGGAAGGCAAAGTCTCCGGCCGCCGCCCCGTGGTAGAGCACCACGACATCGGCTTGTCCGGGGAGCGAGTGGATGGTCCGCACCATCGACATGATGGGGGTGATGCCAGCGCCGGCGGCCAGGAACAGGTACCGTGCCCGCCGGTCGGCGTCGGGCAGGTGGAATGCCCCGACTGGTCCGAGCATGTCGAGGACGGTGCCGGGTTTGACGTTCTGGTGCACCCACGGCGAGACCTGTCCCGTGGGGTCGCATTTGACTGTGATGTCGAAGGTCCACGGCTTGGTGGGCGAACTGGACAGCGAGTAGCTGCGGTCCACCGCGTCCTGGTCCGCGCCCTTCACGGGAAAGGCGACGTTCACGTACTGGCCCGGACGGAACGCCAGCGGCGCACCATCGCAGCGGCGAAACACGAAGGTCATCATGCCGCCCACCTCGGGAACGGTCTCGACGCATTCGGCCAAGAACTCCTGCGGATGCCAGGGGCCCAATGCGCGGGCGGCGCTTGCGGGTCCCTCGGTGCTGCCCATGACCCTGTTCCACGGCATCTCAAGACCGCGAATGCGCTGTGGTTCCTGGACGGCCGTCTCAGTGCGGAGTTCGATCATGCCAAGTGCTCCTGCACGCGCTGCACGTACCAGTTGATGAACGCCTCCACCTGGTATTCGCTCTTCATGTACGGGCCGGGTTCGTAGGCGGGGCTGCCGGCGCCCTTCTGGCATAGTTCCACGAACTCCTTGTCCTGCAGATTGGTCTGCTTCCAGGTGTAGGTGAGCTTCTCCAGGTCGTAGTCGACGCCTTCCTCGGCGTCGTCAGCCACCAGCCAGGTGGTGCGTACCAGTGTCTGGTGTTCGTTGATGGGGAAGACGGCGAACGTGATGACGTGGTCGCTCTGGAAGTGGAACCAGCTGTTGGGCTGCAAGTGCATCGAGCAGCGGCCAAGGCGGAAGTCCCGCAAGTCGCCGAGCAGCTTCTTGGAGAGCCTGCGCCCGTCGGCCGAGAACGATTCGCCCTCTCCGTCGAGCGATTCACGTGAGATACGGATTCCCGCGATGCGGGTGTCGAGCTCCTCGACCACCTCGTAGGGAAGGCCATAGCGGCGGCAACGCTCCTCGAGCGAGGACTGTGCTTCCTTGTTGCGGTCCCACACCTCTTCGAGATGGGCCGGGATCAGGCCCTCCGTCAGACCCCAGGTGGGAAAGAGGGAACAGGCAAGCTCGGGGTGGCCGTCGCAGTGGTAGCACTCACGGTTGTTCTCCATGACGAGCTTCCAGTTGCCCTCCTCGATGATGTTCTGCTGGTAGGCGACTTTAGTCTTCGACAGATCGTGCGGCGCGAGGTAGGGCTCGAAGATCTTTGAGGTTTCGTCGAAGTCGGTTGGCGGTTCGTCGGCAATGCAGACGAAGATGAGTCCGGCGACCATGCGGCTGTGGGCGCGCTTGAGGCCGAAACAGCCCTTGTCGAACTTGGTTTCCCCCGGCGCCGAGGCATGGATCAAATTACCTTCGGGAGAGTAGGTCCAGGAGTGATAGCCGCACACCAGGTTTCCCGTTGACCCCGCGGGCTCGGTCAGGACGCGGGCGCCGCGGTGGCGGCACACGTTGTGCAGGACGTTCACGCCGCCGTCGTCGTTGCGCAGCACGATCAGGGAGTAGGGCCCGTAGTCGACGGTGACGTAGTCGCCCGGCTCCGGCAGTTCGGCGATGCTGGCGGCATAGATCCAGTGCTGGCCAAAAATGGCCTCCATGTCGATCTTGAAAATCGTCGGATCGGTGTAGAAGGGGGCGTTGAGGGAATACCCCACGCGCCGGAACTCGAACAACTCGGTGATTTCCGCCAACTGTTCGGCAGGCAATGACGAAGCGAGTTTTCGGCGTGAATTGAGGGGCGCGTTCACTGGAGCAGACATGTGTTTCCTCCCGGGAGGGCTAGGTAGGGGGCGATCCATCGAGACCGGCGTTGGTGGGTGCAATCGCCGTTGTCGAACGTTTTATTCATGAGATTAGAGCCGATCGATCTGCAACAAAAGCGCAGGATTGTGGAGATAACAGTGCACAATAGATGCATGATCGATCCACGGCTCATAACACTTCGGGTGTTTGCCCAGTGCGGCACCATTGGCGCAACCGCAGAGCTCACGGGCTATTCTCCCTCCGCCGTCTCCGCGCAATTACGGGAGTTCCAGCGCGTGCTTGGAATGCAGCTGCTGACGAAGGACGGCCGGGGTGTGCGGCTGACCGCCACAGGCCGTTTTCTCGTGGCTGGGTCGGATACCCTCATTGCCGAATGGGAGAACCTGCGCGCTACGGCCATGGAGGCCGGCGAGCAGATACCCGCGCGTTTTGGACTCGGCGGATTCTCCACCGCGGCCGCCCAGTTGCTCGCGCCGCTGGCCGCCACCTTGCGCTCAACACACCCGTCGCTGGAGGTGCAGGTGCTGGAGGCTAACCCGGCCCGCTGCTTCGACTTATTGGTTGCCGAGCGGATCGACATCGCGGTCATCGTCGCCATGCAGTCCGACACTTATGTTGAGGACGATCCGCGCTTCGAGCAGACCGTTCTGCTCGACGATCCACTGGACGTGATCATTCCTTCCAGCCATCCGTTGGCATCGCGGGAAAAGGTCACGCTCGAAGAGCTGGCGTCGGAGCCCTGGATCACCGAGGCTGCCGGATCCACCTACCATTCCCTGTTCACCGCTGCGTTCACGGCAGTCGGGGTGACGCCGCGGATTGCCCATGAGGCCGTGGAATGGGAAACCCAGATCGCCTTCGTTGGTGCGGGGCTGGGCGTGGGCCTGCTGCCGCGACTCGCCCCCCTGCATAGTGCCGAAAACGTGGTTCGACTGCGCATCACTGGCAAGGGGAAGCCATCGCGGCGTATTGTCGCTGCGGTGCGCAGTGGCAGCATTGCATCGCCCCTGATCAAGGAGTCGCTCGGCATCCTGCGGGTCAGCGCCAATCGTATCCTCACCGCCCGGCCCGAAGACGATCTCTAAAATCGGATGGCCGCGATTCCTTGCCGAAGGGCACGCGGCATCGACGCCGGCCGGGGCCTCCTCCAGGAAGGGCCGTCTCAGCATCGGCAACCTCGCGTGATCGCTTCCGCTCCGCGGCTGTGGCATGTTCAGTTAAACACCCATGTTTTCCGGCCACGATGGAGCATCGATAACGTCGCTTGGCTTGGTTCGGCCCCGCGGATCACTGTAGGCGTAGGAACCCGGCCGGCTGGCGGCACCTTCGTCTTGGCAGTTGCACTTGGCGTCGATTTGTAGCCGGACCGTGACGGGTTCGGAACCTTCGAAGTTCACGATTATCGGATCGGTGCCGGAGCCTGAGATGCGAAGCACGTTTTCCTTCGGCAGGGATTGATTCATTGTGGATTCCTTCTTTGGGCGCCGTTTGGCGAGCTTTGGGGCATTAGTTAGGTCCTCGAAAATCATCGCAGTGAGGGTCTGGCCGTATTTTCGAACGCAAGATCCTCCAGGAACGGCATTCCGTCCAGGTCGATCAGCGGGTTGTTGTCCTGGGTAGCGACCAGCTCGCGGGCCTCGGCCTCAGTATCAACGCTCGGCATGGAGCCGGGCAGTGGCCGCCGAGCGGATTCGCGCAGGAAGTAGATGCCGATCGCACCGACGATGGAAGTGCCCATGAGGTAGTAGGCCGGGGCCATGTCATTGTGCGTAGCCTCGATCAGGCCTTGGACGATGAATGGCGTTGTGCCGCCGAAGAGCGCCATGGAGAAGTTGTACGCAATGCCCATGCTGCTGTAGCGGCCCAACGTCGGGAACTGCGCGGGGAGCGCCGAGGCGAGGTTGGCGACATAGAACGTCACGGGGAAGGCGACAAGGGCAAGGCCGGCGAGCGTGGACCAGACATTGCCGACGCCGATCAGCAGGAATGCCGGGATAGCGAACAGAATGGTGCTTCCGGCACCGATCCAGAGGACGGGGCGGCGGCCGATGCGGTCGGACAGTTTCCCGGTCAGCGGGATGCAGGCTGCCATGATCACCATCACGGGGATGGTTAGCAGCGTGCCGTGGATGGGGTCGTAGCCTTTGGATTCGGTCAGGTATGTCGGCATGTAGGACGTCAGGACATAACCTACTGTGTTGGCAGCGGCGGCGAGGATCATGGCGAGGATGATTTGACGCCAGCAAGCCTTGATGATGGGCAGGGGACCGTTGACCACCGTTTTGTCGGCTGCTGTAGCATCTGCAGATTGTGCTTGCCGGGCGTCGAGGGTTGCCTGGAACTGGGGGGATTCCTCGATCTTGTTCCGGAAATAGACGGCGATCGCACCGAGCGGCCCGGCGATCAGGAAGGGCAGCCTCCAGCCCCATTCCTCCATGGCCGCTTGGCCCAGGGACAGTTGCAGTACGGACACGATCGCAGCTCCCAACGCGAAGCCGAGATACGAGCCCATGTCCAGGAAGCTCGCGAAGAAGCCGCGCCGCTTGTCGGGGGCATATTCGCAGACGAAGGTAGTGGCGCCTGCGTACTCGCCGCCGGTGGAAAAGCCCTGGACAAGTTTCAGGATCACCAACAGGGCGGCCGCCCACACGCCGATCTGGGCGTAGCCAGGAAGGAGTCCGACGGCGAAGGTACTTGCCGCCATCAGCATTAGCGTCGCCGCCAGCACCTTCTGGCGGCCAATCTTGTCGCCGAGCCAACCGAAGATGACACCGCCCAGCGGGCGGGCGATGAATGTTGCGGCGAAGGTGCCGAGCAGGAACAGGGTTTGGACGGATCTGTCAGCTTCCGGGAGGAAGACGGGGCCCATAGTGGTGATCAGGTAGCCGAACACGCCGACGTCGTACCATTCCATGGTGTTGCCGACGATCGTGCCGCCGAGTGCCTTCTTGAGCATCGTCTGGTTGACGACGTTGACGTCGGACACCTCTAGCCGCCTGTGTCTGAGGAGCTTCGGTTTCTGGGTCATAACGATTCCTTTTGCTCAATGTTGCAATTGGCTCATATGTTGCCGTCAGCCGGCACCTTGTGACAGGTTCGGTTCGCCCGGCGGATAGGCGTGGTGCTTCCCTCGGAGGCCTTGGGAATGAAGCACCTCCCCTTCATTTAGGAAAGGACTCGCAAATACCGGTAGGCGCCAATTCTTGATCGTTCCGCATGGAACAACAGAATTCGCCATAAGCAACAGAGTGCGCTAGATCACAGTAATTGTCAAGGACGTTGCGCAAATGAGTTGCTTATCGTGAGTTTTGTTGCGTACAGGGGAACTGTCGCCATGGGTCTACTTGAGCCAGGCGGCGACCTTGTCCGAGTTCGCGTCGATCCATTTCTGTGCGGCGGAATCCGGGCTCATGTTGTCCTTGGCGATGTACCCGGCAACCGTGTCCTGGTCCTGGTTCGTCCACGTGAATCTTTTGACGAGGGAATACGCGGGGCTGCCGGAGTTGGCGAACTTGGTGGAGACGACCTTGTTGAGCTCGTACTTGGGGTAATCGCACGCGACCTTGGCCGCGTCGGAGTCGCAGCCGGGCGTGTGGGCCGGGAGGTTGACTTTGACGAGCGGGACCTCTGCGATGAACCACTGGGGCTCGTAGAAGTAGCCGATCAGCGGGGTCTTGTTCTGCTCCGCTTGCCGGAAGGCCTGGATGAGCGCCGGTTCGCTGCCCGCGTACACAACCTTGAAGTTGAGGCCAAGGTTCTTCACGAGGGCTGCGTCGTTGGTGACAAAGGAGGGGTCACCGTCGAGGAGTTGGCCCTGTCCTCCGGACTCGGAGGTCTTGAACAAGTCAGCGTACTTGTCAAGGTTCTTGGAGTCCGTGATGTCCGGGTACTGCTTGGCCATCCACGGCGGCACGTACCAGCCGATTACGCCGGTGTTACCGGTCGGCCCGGCGTCGACCGCAGTCTTTTGCTGCTTGATGTACTTGTCCGCGAGCTCGGGGTGGCCCCAGTTCTCAAGGACGGTGTCCA
This sequence comes from Arthrobacter sp. efr-133-TYG-120, assembly GCF_030209785.1. NCBI lineage: Bacteria > Bacillati > Actinomycetota > Actinomycetes > Micrococcales > Micrococcaceae > Arthrobacter > Arthrobacter sp. efr-133-TYG-120. Next base: position 240,936 of record NZ_JARVRI010000010.1, on the reverse strand, counting down.
CCTCGCCGCTGCCGAAGCCCTGCCATGACACCTCTTCCTTGAGGGTCTTGTAACTTACGGTGCAGCCGAGCTTTTCCCTGGCAACGGTCCCTACGACGTAGGCGTCCGCCTCGTACCCGACCCAAGGGTTTACGGCGACGTTGAATGCTCCGCATGCACTCTTTCCGCTTGGCGGGGTTGCGCTAGGGATATCCCCGGCGCAGGCCGTGAGCGCGAGGACCGCGGTAAGGACAATTGCGGCAGACGTTCTCTTCCCCGTCTTTGGGCCACGCTCCGTCAGTGATTTCTTCACGGCTCTTTCCTCTATCGGGTGCTGCCGAAGCGGGCAGTGGCGTGTTGGGTGATCCGGTCGAGCATGACTCCGAGCGCGGTGATGGCGATGCCGGCGGCAAGACCCTTTCCGAAGAGCTGGCTCTGGGAGAATCCAGCGACTACGAGATAGCCGAGTCCTCCGCCGCCGACGAGTCCGCCGACGACGACCATGGACAGGACGTAAAGCAAGCCCTGGTTGGCGGCGAGGACTACTGCCGCGCGGGCCATGGGGAGCTGGACCTTCGCGATCATCTGCCACGACGTTGTTCCGAGTGATTCCGCGGCCTCCACGGCAACCGGCGAGACACCTCGGACCCCGTCGGCAACCAGTTTCGTCGCGATGGGCACACCGTAAGCGAACGCGGCGGCGATCGCCGTGAATCGTGTGGGACCGAAGAGGGCGAGGGCCGGTACCAGGTACACGAAGGACGGGATGGTCTGGAAGGCGTCGAGCACGGGTCGGATAACCGAGTCGGCGGGCTTGCTCCGACCCATCCAGACGCCCAGGCAGACAGCGACGATGATCACAACGAACGCGGCTACTAGCGTGGTCGCGAGCGTCTTCATGCTCTCATTCCACAGCCCGCTTCCGAGGATCACGGCTTCGCACACGATCGTGACTGTGGCGGCCCGCCGGCCGGCGAGCACGAACGCGATTCCGAGCAGCGCGAGCGCCATGACCCACCACGGCGACTGTGAGAGCACCGACTGGAGTGGGTCGACGAGAAGTGCGGTGACGGTGTCCCTGAGCCATTCCGTGAAGCCTGAGAACGTGCCGACCGTCCAGTCGGTCGCGGCTGAGACGGCCTTCGCCAGTGGGGTGCCGAGGTCGGGCGAAGCCGGGAACTTCGAGAGTGCAAGATAGATGTGCGAGAGATAGATGGCCACGGCGGCGACGACAGCGCTGGCGATGATAGTGGTCCGACGCATCTGCCGGCCCCCGAATGTGCCGGTCTGACCCACTCCGGACCCGCGCTGCATGCGGGCTTCGATGCCTGAGCGTTCGGAGGCCCTCGTCGTGGTGCGGTCGAGCATGATCGCCATGAGCACGATGGCAAGGCCGGAGACGAACGCCGAGCCGACGTCGAGCGACTGGAGCGCCTGGAGCACCGGAGTGCCCAGTCCCGGGCCATTGATGAGCGCGGCTATGGTGGCCATCGAGAGCGCCGCCATTGTGCACTGGTTGATACCGACCACGATAGTGCGCCGGGCCATGGGAAGTTGCACCTTCACGAGGGCCTGCCAGGGGGTGCTGCCCATGGACGTGACGGCCTCGAGCGTGGCCGGTGAGACCCCTCGGATGCCGTGCTCGGTGATGCGCACCAGCGGGGGCAGCGAGTAGATGATGGTCGTGACAATCGCGGCCGCCGGGCCGATGCCGAAGACGAGTGCGAGCGGTGCCAGGTAGGCGAACGACGGCAGGGTCTGCATGAGGTCGAGCAAGGGTGAGACCGCGGCCGAGACTCGGCGGCTTCGGGCCATGACAATGCCTAGCGGGAGTCCCGCGACTGTGCAGATGCCGACTGCGAAAAACGTGACGATGAGCGTGTCGATGCTTTGTGCCCAGTAGCCGAAGAACCCGAAGAGCAACACGCACACGCCGACGAGGAGCATCGAGCGCACGCCGGCGAACGCCAAGGCCAGCCAGGCGAGGAGCGCGACGACGCCGAGCCAGCCGATCTCCGGCACCGGGCGTCCGTCCGAGGCCTGGCTGAAGATGCCTTGGAGAAAGGTAACGAGCCCATTGATTCCGTCCGTGACCGGCTGGACGATGTGCTGGAACACGAAGGAGTTGGTGCGGGCGCTGTCAAAGGCGTCGCGGACGCTGTTCAGCCAGAGTTGGAAGTCCGTCTTGTCTGCACCGCCCAACTCGAAGGTGTCCACGCCCTTGAGCGTGGCCCAGAGTCCGAGCCAGACGACACCAATGCCCACGAGCGAGACCGGGCGCCAATGACGTCGGCAGAATCCCAGGACAGCAGGACCTCCGGACGGGGTGGCAGGGGTTCGTCCTCCAGGTGAGTTGGAACGCGCGCCCCCGGACCGTCGTCGACGGTTGGCCCGCACTGTGGCGATGCTCACCCGGCACCGCCTTGGTGGGAAGTCGGGGATGGCTCTTCGGCGACGACGACGCGGAGGATATCCTCGTCGTCGACGATGCCGAGGAATTCCTCGCCTTCGAAAACCCTAACGGGGAGCTCCGAGTGGAGGACCTGCCGCGCGGCTTCGCGCACGATGCGGTCGGCCTGCATCACCGGCCCGTCGAGGGCCTCGCCTTCGCGCGGGGGCCGCACCACATAGCGCAGCGTGAGCACATGGGAGCGGGGGACATCCGAGATGAAGTCGCGCACGTAGTCGTCAGCGGGGTTGGCTACGATGTCGGCCGGGGTTCCGATCTGGACGACCTCGCCATCGCGCATGATGAGGATGCGGTCACCGAGCTTGAGGGCCTCCTGGAGGTCGTGGGTGATGAAGACCATCGTCTTCCCCACCTCCTCGTGCAGGCGACGGACCTCGTTCTGCATGTCGCGGCGGATGAGCGGGTCAAGGGCGGAGAACGGCTCGTCGAAGAGCAGGACCTGCGGGTCCACGGCGAGTGCCCGGGCAAGGCCGACGCGCTGCTGCATGCCGCCGGAGAGCTGGTCGGGGAACGAATTCTCGTACCCGGTCAGGCCGACGAGGTCGACCATGTCCTGGGCTCGGGCGCGGCGCTGGGACTTGCCCTCCCCGCGGACTTCGAGGCCGTAGGCGACGTTGTCGATCACCTTGCGGTGCGGGAGCAGGCCGAACTGCTGGAACACCATCGCCATGTGGTTCCGGCGCATAGCCCGGAGGCGGGCCTTGCTCGCGCGGATAACGTCTTCGCCGCCGATCGTGACGCTTCCCGCCGTCGGCTCGATCAGTCGGGTGAGCAGGCGAACGAGAGTCGATTTGCCGGAGCCGGAGAGTCCCATGACCACGAAGACCTCCCCAGGGGCCACCGCGAACGAGACGTTCCTGACGGCCGCGACACAGCCGGTCTTGCTTTGGAGCTCCTTGCGCGAGAGGTGCTCGGCTGGGGTGCCGATGATCTCGTCAGACTTCTGGCCGAAGATCTTCCATAGTCCATCGACCTTGAGCGCGGACTCAGTCGCGTTGGAGCCGGGGGTCTCTTCTATCGCAGTGTGCGTGCTCATGCTCTTCTGCTCTTTCCGCCATCACTACCCCCTTTATTGATGATGCATCCGCAGTGCTTGGCTGTCACGAAAAGTCGGAGACGCTATTTCGTCCTCCTGGGCCCCTGACCCTTTACTGATGACCCGGCGCCCCAGTGCCCGGGGTCATCGGTGCGTGTAGCCCATTTGCACGCTGATCCGGATTCCGGCCTGACGAAGTGCGTCAATAAGTCCAGGGATCTTCTGCGGGTCAAAGCGGAACGCGGGTCCGGAGATGCTGACGGCTCCGATGACGGTTCCCAAGTGGTTGTAGATCGGAACCGCAATCGCGTTCAGGCCGATTTCCAGTTCCTCGCGTGTCTCCGCATACCCGTCGTGGGCCACATCGATCAGCTGCTTCTCGAGGTCTTCCCGATTGGTGATAGTGCGGGGAGTCCTGGCATGAAACCCGGCTTCCGTCAGGATGCGGTCCCGTTCGTCGGCGGACAGTGCAGCCAATAAAACCTTCCCGCTCGAGGTGGCATGGAGCGGCGTCAAGCCGCCCACCCAGTCATAGGTGGCCAACGACGACGGTCCCATGGCCTGATCCACGTTGACGGCATAGTTCGAGCGCAGGACAGCGAGGTTCACAGTCTCCTTGAACTCCTCCGCAAGACTCTCCAACACGGGCCGGGCCTCGCGGACCAAGCTGAGCCGGCCGGGAATCGAGCTGGCAAGCCGCAGGATGCCAAAGCCCAGCTGGTACTTTCCCCGGTCGCTGTTCTGGTGGACCATCTCCCGGCTCACCAATGAGCCGAGCAGTCGAGAGACCGAGGATTTGTGGATGCCGATTTCCTCGGCGATTTCGCTCACCCCCGCGTGTCCGTCACGGGAAAGGATTTCGAGGATCTGGAGGGCGCGGTCAACAGATTGCACGCCACCGGGCTGCCCGTTTCCGCCCTTTTCGGAGTCAAAGTCAATCGTGGCCATGAGCCATACCTACGTCTTTCTGCGGCGAAACAAGAGGCTGGAACTTCCCCCTTGTTTCTCTAAATCCTAGACCGGAACCACAGAGGCATTGAACGGGTGGCTTCCCGCCGATCCGGCGGTCAGGGTTTGGGTCCACGGGAGCGGCAATGCGGGAACCGGGTCCCCTGCCCGCGCGCCGCTGGGAGGCGCCGCCAGGACACCGTCGGCCAAGGCGAGGCCCCTCATCATTCCCGGGCCAGTGTGATGGGTGGGGTATGCCAGACCGTTGTCGAAGCGGAAGGGCATGAGGCGGGTGCGACCCGGATCAGGGTCAATTGCGGTACCGGAGGTTACCTGGCCGAGGTTCGGGAGCGGACGGTGTCCTAGTGCCGCGATCATGGGCGCCGCAATGGTCATCAGCGCCATCATGGCGGCCAGAGGGTTTCCAGGCAGTCCGATGACGAAGCGCCCGTCCGGCAGTTCGGCCAGTACCGCGGGATGTCCGGGACGCATTGCGATGCCATCCAGCAGCAGCCTCCCGCCTAGCGCGGCTATGGCGTTGCGGAAGTGGTCCGTTCCGGAGCGGCCGGTTCCGCCTGTGGTGATGACGACGTCGGGCCGCTCCACCGGGCGGCTGCCCGTATCGCTGAGGGCGGCGAGCCACTCGTGATATGAGTCCCCGATTCTTCGCTGTCCCGCCGGGACGCCTCCCAGCATTGCCAGCACCGTGCCCAGTTGCGGGCCGAATGCGTCCCTGACCTGACCCGGCCCGGGCAGCCCGGAGGTCACCACTTCCGCGCCCGTCAACAGGATCGTGACTCGTGGCTTGCCAAAGACGTGCAGCTCGTCGTGGCCGGCGATCGCGGCAAGGGCGATATGGGCGGCATTGAGCACGGTGCCTGCGGGGATCAGCATTTCGCCTGCAGCGGCTTCCTCGCCTGCTTGGCGGATATGCTGGCCGCTTCGCGGTTCGCCGGGCCTTGCTTCGGAGCCGAGGGTCAGAGCGGGCACGCCCGCCATGTCATCGCTTGTCCGGCCACTTTCACGGCGTAATACGGCGTCGGTACCGGCAGGCACCAGTCCGCCGGTGGCTATGGGGCTGGCACGGTGCGGTGCCAGCGGTTGGCCCGGTTTCACCAAGGTCCAGGGTCCGCTGCCGCTGACGGCCCAGCCGTCCATGGCCGAGGACGCGTAGTGCGGTAGGTCTTGGCTCGTTGTGACGGCCCGGGCAAGCGTGCGTCCGATGGTTTCGCCAGGGGCACGGGCAGCGCCGGGATGGGGTCGGCACAATCGAATGCCAATCGGCGGGCCTCAGACCAGCTCGTCGCGGACTTCCCGACGGCCGGTCGACCCGAAGGCCGACGCTGTTCACCGCTGCGATCGATTAAATCGTGAGCAGGCAAGCCTTGCCCCTTATCTGAAGGCTTTCCGAATGGGATGCTGCTCGCCGGGAACGGCGTTAAGGCACCTTCTTGGCCCTTAACGCCGTCCCTTCGGGGAGCAAACGAGCCAGACCAGGCCCGTAAAACGCGGCGCCTAGGCCTTGACGTAACCGTTGGGGTTCAGCACGTACTTCGTTGCGGCTCCCGCATCGAACTCGGCGTACCCGCGGGGTGCGTCCTCCAACGCGATGGCCTTGGCGTTGACGGCTTTGGCGATCTGGACTTTGTCGTGCAGGATCGCCATCATCAGTTGCCGGTTGTACTTCATCACGGGGCACTGGCCTGTGGTGAAGGACAGGGATTTGGCCCATCCCGTGCCGAGGGAGAGTGAGAGGGAACCATGCTGGGCAGCGTCGTCGATTCCACCTGGATCGCCAGTGACGTACAGGCCGGGTATGCCCAAGGCACCTCCAGCGGCCGTGATGTCCATGAGGGAATTCAGCACGGTGGCCGGCGCTTCGTGCGAGGCGTCCTTGCCGTGTCCGCGGGCTTCGAATCCGACGGCGTCGACGCCGCAGTCCACTTCCGGGACGCCGAGGATCTGCTCGATTTGGTCCTTCGGGTCGCCCTTGGAGACATTGACGGTTTCGCAACCGAATGACCTGGCCTGGACGAGGCGGTCTTCGTTGATGTCACCGACAATGACCACTGCTGCGCCGAGCAGTTGCGCTCCGGCGGCCGCCGCCAGGCCGACCGGGCCTGCGCCTGCGATGTAGACGGTAGAGCCGACCCCGACCCCGGCCGTGACTGCTCCGTGGAAGCCGGTGGGGAAAATGTCCGAGAGCATGGTCAAGTCCATGATCTTCTCCAAGGCCTGTTCCCGGTCCGGGAACCTAAGCAAGTTCCAGTCCGCATAAGGCACCAGAACATAATCGGCCTGGCCTCCGACCCATCCGCCCATGTCGACGTAGCCGTAGGCGCTGCCTGGCCGGTCCGGGTTGACGTTCAGGCAGATGCCGGTCTTGCGTTCCTTGCAGTTCCGGCAGCGGCCACAGGAGATGTTGAAAGGCACCGATACGATGTCGCCGACCTTGATGAATTCCACATCCGGGCCAACTTCCACCACTTCGCCGGTGATCTCATGACCGAGGACCAGGTCCCGCGGTGCGGTGGTGCGGCCGCGCACCATGTGCTGGTCGGAACCGCAGATGTTTGTGGTCACGGTGCGCAGGATCGCTCCGTGGGGCACCTTCCGGCCGACATTGGCTGGGTTGACGCCGGGGCCGTCCTTGAGCTCGAACGTCGGGTAGTCGGTGTCAATGATCTCGACTACGCCAGGTTCCTTGTATGCGACTGCTCTGTTTCCTGACATGGACACTCCTAAGGGCCATTTCATGGTGTTTTGATTCAGTGGTTGGACGTTCGCTGAAACAGTTGCCAACGGTTGCCCGTTGCCCGTAAGCGGTGCTCCGGCGCTTACCTCCCCAGGCATTCAGGCAACCGAAGCACCGCTTACGGGAAACGCGATTCCCCAAGACCGGTTCAGGGGATGAGAGAGGCAACCACGCTGATATGTCGTTCTTAGATTAAAGATATATCAGAAATATGTTACGTGAGCCGAACGGGTCATGTCCAGAGGTTTTTCAGCGGCCGAGTATGAGGCTCAGTGCTTCTGCGCGGGCGGCCAGCAGCCGGAGCTCGCCCCGCACCGCGGAGGTGATGGTCTTTGACCCTGGTTTTCTGATGCCCCGCATGGACATGCACAGGTGTTCACACTCGACGACGACGATCGCACCGAGGGGTCGAAGCGAAGTGACCAGGGCATCAACCACCTGCGTCGTGAGCCGCTCCTGAACTTGGGGCCTTCGAGCGAAGGTGTCCACCAGTCGGGCGAGCTTGCTCAGCCCCGTGACGAATCCATCCGGGGAGGGGATGTATCCGACGTGGGCTACGCCGTGGAACGGGACCAGGTGATGCTCGCAGGTCGAGTAAAAGGGTATGTCCTTGACGATGACGAGTTCTTCATGGCCAAGGTCAAACGTCTTGTCCAGCACGGCGAGGGGGTCTTCGTGGGGGCCGCCGTACATTTCCGCCGCTGCGCGGGCGACGCGCGCGGGGGTCTCAACCAGGCCGGGCCTGTCCGGGTCTTCGCCAACGGCCAGGAGGAATTCCCGGACGGCCCGTTCCACCCGCGGACGGTCAACCCCTGGGAAGGGACACCGCAACCGCGCCCCGGCTGTCACCCATGGCTGCCTGCGCCTGCCGGCTCGAGGCGGACAATGACTGACTTTGACGTCGGGGTTCCGCTGATGTCGGCTACCGAGTCCAGCGGTACGAGGACGTTGGTCTCCGGGTAGTAGGCGGCTGCGCAGCCCTTTGGCGTCGAATAGGAAACGATGCGGAAATTCTCCGCCCGTCGCTCGGTACCCCGGAATTCGGATACCAGGTGAACCATGTCGCCGTCCTCGAAACCAAGTTCGGACACATCGGATTCGTTCACGAGGACCACCCGGCGGCCGCCGTGAATGCCGCGGTAGCGGTCGTCCTTGCCGTAGATGGTGGTGTTGTACTGGTCGTGGGAGCGCAGCGTCTGGAGGATGAGGCGGCCCTCCGGGACGCGGAGGTACTCCAAGTGGTTCGCCGTAAAGTGGGCCTTGCCGGAAGCGGTGTCGAATTCCCGGGCATCCCGGGGCCGGTGGGGGAGAACGAAGCCTCCCGGGTTCTGGATCTTCTCCTCAAAATTTTCGAAGCCGTCGAGTACCGCTTCGATGTGTTTCCTGATCAGTGAATAGTCGTCCCTGAGCGCGAGCCAGGCGGCCTTCGGCGTGTTCGGCAGGGGGTGGCCGTCGCTGTCCGTGAAGAGCCGGTGGGCCAGGTTGCAGACGATCGCCACTTCGGACATCAAGTGCTCACTTGCGGGCTTGAGGCGTCCACGGGACGCGTGAACGGCACTCATGGAATCCTCCACCGTTACCCTTTGATCACCTGTCCGCTGCGTGTCCCTCTCGGTGCGTCCGAGCGTGGGAAGGATCAGGGCGCGCCGCCCCGTTGCCAGGTGGGAATGGTTCAATTTTGTGGAGATCTGGACCGTAAGGCGAGTGTTGGCCAGCGATTGCTCCGTGATCTCAGAGTCGGGGGCCGCCCGCACAAAGTTGCCGCCCATCCCGATGAAAACCCGGACCTTGCCGTCCCGCATCGCCCTGATGGCTGCGACGGTATCGTAGCCGTGGGCCCGGGGGGAGCGGAACTGGAACTCCTGGTCCAGCCTGTCGTGGAACTTCTCCGGCATTTGCTCGAAAATGCCCATGGTGCGGTCGCCCTGGACATTGGAATGCCCGCGGACGGGGCAGACTCCGGCCCCCGGCTTGCCGATGTTGCCCTGAAGAAGGAGGACATTGACGACGTCGCGGAGCGTAGGCACGGAATGCTTGTGCTGTGTGAGGCCCATGGCCCAGCAGACAATGGTTGCTTTCGAAGCCAGGAGACGCTCACCGGTGGCCTTGATCTGTTCCATCGTCAGCCCGGTCGCTTCGAGGATGTCCTCCCATGCCACGTCTTCCAGTTGCTTCACATAGGCATCGAGGCCGACGGTGTGTTTGCTGATGAAGTCATGGTCGAACACGGTGCGCAGGCCCGGGCTGGTCCTTCCGGCACTTTCGGCCTCCAGCAGGTATTTGCCCAGTCCCTGGAAGAGCGCCTGATCGCCTCCGGCCCTGATTTGCAGGAAGTCGTCGGTCAGTTCGGTGCCAACCATCATGCCAACCACGTTCTGCGGGTTTTCGAATTTGAGCAGTCCGGCTTCGGGAAGTGGGTTCACGGACACGATAACCGCACCGTTTTTCTTGGCCTTCTCCAGCGAGCTGAGCATGCGCGGGTGGTTCGTGCCTGGATTTTGGCCGGCAACGAAGATCAGCGACGCTGTTTCCACGTCTTTGAGGCTCACGGAGCCCTTGCCGATGCCGATGGTCTCGACGAGGGCCGAACCGGAGGATTCGTGGCACATGTTGGAACAGTCCGGAAGGTTGTTGGTCCCGACGCCGCGCACGAGGAGCTGGTAGGCGAAAGCCGCCTCGTTTGACGTCCGGCCGGAGGTGTAAAACACCGCCTGGTCCGGGCTGTCCATGTCCCTGATCTCCTGTGCGATCAGCTCCAGGGCATCATCCCACTCGACGGGCCTGTAGTGCGTCGCGCCCTCGTCCAGGAGCATCGGATGCGTCAGACGCCCCTGCTGTCCCAGCCAGTAGTCGTCCCGTGTCTTCAGTTCAGCTACGGAATGCGATGCGAAGAACTCCGGCGTGACCCGGCGGCGTGTGGCTTCTTCCGCGACGGCCTTCGCGCCGTTCTCGCAGAACTCGGCCGTATGCCGTTTGTCGTGCTCCGGCCAGGCGCAGCCCATGCAGTCGAACCCGTCTACTTGGTTGACCGCCAGCAATGTTTGGACGCTGCGCAGTGGGCCCATCTGCTCGAGGGAGATCTTCAGCGCATTGGTGACGGCCGGGAGGCCCACGGCCTTCGACTTGGGTTTGGTGACAGTCAGCTTCGACTCGTCGATATTTTCACGGGGGGCTCTTGAGGCCATGGGCTTTTCCTTCAGATCTTGGCCGGATAGAGAGGTCTGGCGGTGAGGAGGAGGAAGTCCGTGACATTCTTATCCCGCGCATATTGATATATCAGTTGTAGGGATACTATGTTCACGGAGCCGGTGAGTCAAGGGCGCCGTCACCGAACAGGAAGGATCAGACGTGGAGAGCAGCGGCAAGTTATCGGTCATGGGGGAGTCGGAAGTGCCTGCGAGGCAGGATGACGAGTCCTATGCCGAGTATGCGTACCGGGTGCTGTGTGATGAGCTGATCGTCCTTGATATCAAGCCCGGGGAGCCCTTGAATGATGACCTGATCTCGCGTCGGCTTGGTGTGGGAAGAACGCCTATCCGGGAAGCCATGAAGAGGCTGGAAAGCGACCACCTGGTGGTGGCCTATCCACGCAGGGGAACCTTTGCCGCGGGCGTGGATATTACGGACCTTGCCGAAATCTCCGAGATTCGTCAGCTCTTGGAGCCTGCGGCATCTGCACGTGCCGCTCGAATGGCATCGGACCGGACGCGGCAGGAGCTAAGGGAGCTTGCCCGGGAGGTTCGGCAGCTCTTGGCCGGCCACCTGGCACAGCGGGACCTCATGCGCTTGGACATGCGAGTGCACCGCAGCATCTACCGGGCGACTGGCAGCCGGCATCTGGAGGATGTCCTGATTCGCTGTGACAACCTGGCGACCCGTATCTGGAGTCTCGTACTGGAGAAGCTCCCGCCGGTTTCCGAACACATTGCCCAGCACGTGGAGCTGCTTGAATACATTGCGGATGGCGAGGCAGAAGCGGCTGCAGACCTGACCGCCAAGCACGTTACCGACTTCGAGAACCTGATCCGGGCGGTCCTCTAGCAAGACTGAGCGTCCCGGATGCCCGGCGCCGTTCCCTTCGGCGGCCGGGCATGGTTTTGCCCTTTGTGTCAGCCGACAGGTCCAGGGATCAAAGAGCGCGCGACTGTTCACGGGCGGCCTCGGCGGTGTGTAGAAGCAACAGTGCGGTCGTCACCGTTCCGACGCCGCCGGGAACGGGCGTCACTGCTGCCGCGACGCCAAGCACGCTGGCTTCGTCCACGTCCCCGACGAGGGATCCGTCGGCAAGGACGTTCGTGCCGACGTCGATCACTATCGACCGGGAGGAAACATGGGCGCCCGTGAGCAGGCCGGTCCGCCCGGCTGCGACGACAACGACGTCGGCAGTCTCCGTGTATCTCTCGAGCGGACCCGACTTGGAATGGCAGACGGTGATGGCGGCGTCGCGTTCCAGGAGGAGCAGTGAAAGCGGTTTGCCCACGACGGCGGAACGGCCGATGACGACGACGTTCCGGCCCGCCACCGGGATGTCGTAGTGGTCGAGGATCTCGACGACGGCCCGGGCGGTAGCAGGTGCGAAGGCGGGTTGCCCCACGGCCAGCCGGCCGAGGCTGAGCGGGTTCGCGCCGTCGATGTCCTTCTCTGGTGCGATGTGGCTGACCAGGGAATCCGTCCCGACCCCGGCGGGCAGGGGCGTCTGCAGGATGATTCCGTTGACGGACGGATCCGCGCTGAGGTCTTTCAGGACGCTGGCCAGGACGTGCTCTGTGGCGCCAGGGCCAAGGTCGACAATCCGGCAGCCGATGCCCGCGCGGTCGGCTGCACGTTCAATGGAGCGGACGTACCAATGCGTGGACTCGTCGTCGGTTGCCACCACCACTGCGAGGACCGGGCGCGCTCCTTCGTTTTCGAGCTTCATTGCCTCATCCCGGGCTCTCTGCTGGATGACTGCTGCCAGCGGCTTGCCGGAAAGAAGGGTGGCGCTCAACCGAGGATCCTTTCGCGTACGCGCTTCACGAGCGCGTCTGCCGCCAGGACGACCTTCTCTTCGATCCCGTCGGTCTGCTGGGCAAGCCCGGTCCGGGTAACGCCGTCCTTGATGGCCACAATATTGATGTCAATGTTCACCCGTGCCGTGCTGGCAGCTGCGCGGGCGGCATCCGCGGCGGCTGCGACGTCGCTGATCACGTTGGCATTTGCGACGTCGAACAGTTCCGTGGCCAGTTCGACGACGGCTCCTGAGACCTTGACCAGTTGTGCCGGGGTCTGCGCTGCGTGAATGAGGGCAGCTTGGATGGCGGCCGACCGCGCTTCGTTGGAGGCCTCCGTCCCGGAGGGCAGCTTGTAGGAATCGATGACCCCTTGGAAGGCTAGTTCGTCGGCTTCCGCAAGTCGCAGGGCTTCGTCTACAAGTTCGTCCGCGGCCGCGATGATCCTTGAGACAAATGCGGCGTGTTGCTCGTATTTGGCGCCCGTCGTGTACCTGGCGACCATTGCAACGAGGGCGGCACCTTGGGCGGCGTGAAGCGCAGCGGCCGCGCCTCCGCCGGGGGTCGGCTCACGTGAAGCAAGCCTGGTGAGGTAATTGTTGATTGTTTCTGAACTGATCATGGGTCTTCCTGTTGTGTGTCTTCCTAGGCAGGGGCGGCAGAAGAGTCGGAAAGACAGCGGCCCGGACTCTGGTTGCGAGGATGAGTCCGGGCCGCGTGCCTTTGGATGCCGGGCCGGTCTTAGCCTCGGAGCCTGGTCATCGTGGGGTCGTACAGCGGATCGGCCGTGACCGTTGCCTCGATGCGCCGTCCGAAGTACTCGATCTCGACGGAGTCACCCAAGGAGACGCCGGAAGGGAGGTACGCGTAGGCGATCGGCTTGGCAACGGTGTAACCATAGGCGGCGCTGGTGATGTAACCGACCGCCTGGTCCTTATAGAAGACCGGTTCCTTGCCCAGGACGACGCTGCGTCCGTCGTCGACGGTCAGGCAGCGCAAGCGGCGGGCGGAGTTTTCCTCGGTTCGCCCTTCCAGAGCGGCTTTGCCGACGAAGCTGTCCTTGGCCATCTTCACGGCGAATCCGAGGCCTGCTTCGAGGGGGTCGTGCTCAGTGGTCATGTCGGTGCCCCATGAGCGGTAGCCCTTTTCAAGCCGGAGCGAGCTGAAGGCGGCCCGGCCCGCCGCGATGACACCGAAGGGCTGCCCTGCCTTCCACAGTGCGTCCCAGAGGCGCTGGCCGTTGTCCGCGCTGGTGTAAAGCTCCCAGCCGAGCTCGCCGACGTATGAAAGGCGCATGGCGGTGACGTTGACTCCGCCGATGACGACATTCTTGGCCCGGAAGTAACGGAGACCGTCGTTGGAGAAATCGTCGCTGCTGACGGTGCTGATGAGGTCCCGGGCGAGGGGGCCCCAGAGACCGATGCAGCAAGTGCCGCCCGTCGTGTCACGTACCTGGACCCAGTCGCTGGCGGAGCCGCTTTCGGTCTGGTGGCGCGCGGCCCGGTCAAAGTAGGCGGTGTCGATGTTTCCGTTGGCCCCGAGCTGGAACCTGTCTTCGCTCAGGCGGGCCACCGTGATGTCGCTTCGGATACCGCCTGCGTGGTCCAGCAGGAGAGTGTAGGTCACTGCACCTGGCTTTTTGTCCAGGTCCGCGGTGGTGAGCTCTTGGAGCAGCTTGAGTGCTCCGGGGCCGGAGACCTCGAGGCGCTTTAGCGGTGTCATGTCGTACATGGCCACCGCGGTGCGGGTCTTCCACGCTTCGGCGGCGGCGATGGGCGAGCTGAACATTCCGGACCAGGCATCGCGGGCCGGGGGCTGCCATTCGGCCGGCATTTCCTTCAGCAGTTCGGCGTTGGCCTCGAACCAGTAGGGGCGTTCCCAGCCGCCGGATTCGAGGAAGAATCCTCCCAGTTGCTTGTGGCGGGCGTGGAACGGGCTGACGCGGAGGTTGCGGGGGGAGAGCTTGGGCTGGAGCGGGTGCAGGACGTCGTAGATTTCCACGAAGTTCTGCTGGGACGTTTCGCTGACGTATTCGGGGGTGAGCTGGACGTCTTCGAAGCGGTGGATGTCGCATTCGCCCAGGTCGATCTGGGACTTGCCCGTGGTCAGCAGTTCGGCAACAGCGCGGGCAACGCCGGCCGAGTGGGTGACCCACACGGCTTCGGCGACGAAGAAACCATCGAGCTCCTTTGATTCGCCCACCAGCGGGCCGCCGTCGGGGGTGAAGGAGAAGATGCCATTGAAGCCATCTTCGATGTCGCTTTCCGCCAGCGCCGGAAGCAACTGCTTGGTCGCCTCCCAGGCCGGGAGGAAGTCCTCGAGGGTGAAGTCAAGGCGGGAAGGCATGTTGTGTTCGCTGATGCTGTCCGGCGCGTAGCTGCCGAGTTCCTCGACGTCCACCGGCATGGGGCGGTGGGCGTAGGAGCCAATGCCATAGCGGTCGCCGTGCTCGCGGTAGTAGAGGTCCTGGTCCTGGTGGCGCAGGATGGGCAAGGAAGCGCCGTTGGGTAGTTCGTTCCGGCCCTGCTGTGCCGGTACGGGAGTTGTCGTGACGTATTGGTGGGCCAAGGGCAGGAGGGGAACGGACATGCCGATCATTTCGCCAATCTTGGCGCCCCAGAATCCTGCGCAGGAGACAACGATGTCCGCAGGGATGACACCGTCGGAGGTACGGACTCCGGTGACCCGGCGCCCGGATTGCTCGATCCCGGTCACGGTCGTGGAGCCACGGTACTCCACCCCGGCTGCCTCAGTGCGCTTGATCAGCAATTGGACGGCGCGGGCGGCGCGGGCCAGCCCGTCGCTAGGTACATGGAGGCCTCCAAGGATGTCTTCCTCGTTGATGAGCGGGTAGAGCTCCTTGCACTCGTCGCGGGAAAGGATCTTGCCTTCGATTCCCCAGGATGCGGCGTAGCCGAGCTTGCGTTTGAGGTCGGCGAGCCGGGTCTCCGTGGTGGCGACTTCCAGGCCGCCTACCTGGTTGAAGCAACTGACGCCGTCCTCGGTCAGCGACAGGAGCTTTTCCACCGTGTACTTGGCGAAAGCTGCCATGGTCTTGGAGGCGTTGGTCTGGAAGACCAGCCCCGGGGCGTGGGACGTGGAGCCCCCGGGCATGTTCAACGGTCCCTGGTCCAGGACAGTGATGCTGTTCCAGCCGCGGGCGACCAGTTCATCTGCCAGGTTGGTGCCGACGATCCCAGCTCCGATGATGACTATGCGTGGCGTCGATGCCATGTGGTTTCTCCTGCTATTTCTCGTGGTTGGGCTACTGCTGCTGCTTGTTGTCGGGCGTCGGCTAGCGGAAGACGACGGTGCTGGTTTGGTTCAACAGCACGCGGTGTTCGCAATGCCACCGCACGGCCCGGGAGAGCGCGAGTGCTTCGGCGTCCTGCCCGACCGTGGAAAGGGCAGTCGGCCCATAGCTGTGGTCTACGCGGATGACTTCCTGTTCGATGATCGGTCCCTCATCAAGATCCGCGGTGACATAGTGTGCCGTGGCACCCACCAGCTTGACGCCGCGGTCGTACGCCTGGTGGTAAGGACGCGCGCCCTTGAAGCCTGGCAGGAATGAGTGGTGGATGTTGATCGCCCTGCCCTCCAGGGCGCGGCTCAGCTCGTCGGACAAAACCTGCATGTAGCGGGCGAGAACCACCAAATCGATGTTGTACTCGTCAACCAGTTCGAGAAGGCGCCGTTCCGCATCCGCCTTGGTGTCCGGCGTCACCGGAATGTGTACGAATGGAAGCCCGGCAGCCTCGGCCATGGCCCGGTGGGTTTCGTGATTGGAAACTACCAGCACCAGGTCCCCGCCCAGGCTGCCCCCACGCCAGCGGAAAATCAGGTCGTTCAGGCAGTGCCCGAACTTTGACACCATGACCAGGACGCGCTGCTTAGTCTCGTCATGGAATCCGAACTTCATGTCAAAACGGTCGGCGATCGCCCGGAACTCTTCCTCGAGCGCGTCCGGTGAGTACTCCGGGGATCCGGAAAACGCCGTGCGCAGGTGCAGGGTCTGGCGGAGTCCGTCGTCGAACTGCTGGTGCTCTTCGATGTTGAATCCCCGTTCGAACAGGAACGTCGTGACCGCCTGGACGATGCCGGCGCGTTCAATGCACGACAATGTGAGCACGAACCTCCGCGAACGGTCGTCTTCAGAGGCACTCGCCTGCGGAAGTGTGCTTTTTATTGGAGTGGTCTCCACGAGCGTCATGTCTCCTCCTTAAGATATATTATCGGTTCGATAACTGATATATCAGATTGGGATATAGCGTATACTGGAGTTCGAGTGAGGTCAATAGTCCGCTTGGCTGGACGCGAAAGGTCGGTACCGTGGTATTTGAAGCGCTGGCAGCGGTGGATGCCGCCGGTCCGAGATCCCTGGCGGAAGTGGCCTACGAGCGGATACGCGACAGGCTCCTGACGCTGGACATCAAGCCGGGTGACTTGGTGAACGACGACGTGCTGGCGAGGGACCTTGGCATCGGGCGCACTCCTGTGAGGGAAGCGTTGAAGCGCCTCGAGTTGGACCGTCTGGTCATCAGCTATCCACGCAGGGGAACTTTCGCCACGCGCGTAGAGGTGACCGATCTGGCGTTCATTTCGGAGATTCGCGCCCAGCTCGAACCGCTGGCGGCCGCGCGGGCGGCTCGGGTTGCAACACCGGCAGCCAGGGAGAACTTGCGCTCCGTGATGCGTGCAGTCGAGTCATTCGAGGTCGACGGCGCCTCCGTGGTGGAGACACTGCGCCTTGATGCCCGTGTGCATCAGGGGATCTATGCGGCAGCGGCAAATCCCCACCTCGAAGATGTGCTGATCCGCTACGACAACCTGGCGACACGGATCTGGTGCATGGTGCTCGATCGCCTGCCGGATCTTTCCCGCCACGTGCATGAACACCTCGACCTTCTTGGCGCCGTGATCGACGGCGACGAGGCCAGGGCTGCGGAACTGGCGCGACTTCACGTAGACGGCTTCGAAAAGGCGGTCCGTTCAGCGCTGTTTGCTGCGTAGGAAGAACGCCCTCCTCCGATGTCCAAGCTGGAGTGATCGTGGTGGGAACGCTATTTGTCCGGATGCAGTTTGGCTTGCTCCACGAGATCGCTGATCCACGGCCGTTGCCCGCGGTGCAGTACCAGGCCTTCCGGTACGCCCTGAACGGAGGCTGCTGAACCGGATATGTCGATGGTGATCCGGCCGGAGCCCATAGGGGCGTTCGTGATGTGAAGTTCGCCGTAGGAATCCGGCAGCACAGGGTCCAACCAAAGCCCCCCTTGGGAAATGTGTGCGTCGTAGCGCATCAGGCTGGTCACCAGCAGGATCGGTGTGGTGGCGGCCCAGGCCTGTGGGGAACAAGCCGTGGGATAGGGTACCGGTTCGGCGAACTGGTCGCGGCCGAAGCCGCAGAACAGCTCGGGCAGCCGCCCGCCCGAGTATTCGGCCGCCTCCAGCAGTGCCGTGGCTATCCGCTGTGCCTCTTCGACAAACCCATACCGGAGCAGCCCTGCCACAATAAGCGCGTTGTCGTGGGGCCAGACCGATCCGTTGTGATAGCTGGCAGGGTTATACGCCCGCATGTCGCTGGCGAGGGTCCGTATTCCCCATCCGCTGAACATCTCCGGGGACATCAGATGCTCCACCATTTGTGGCGCCTTGTCCTCATCCACAAGGCCGAACCAGAGGCAGTGGCCCATATTGGAAGCGCAGGCATCCACCGGCCGCTTATCGCGGTCCAGCGCGACGGCGTAGTACCGCTTGTCCGGCAGCCAGAACTGTTCGTTGAACCGCCGCTTCAGCGTCGCGGCCCGGTCCCGAAGTTCGGCTGCCAAGGCGAGGTCGCCGGCGTCGTACGCCATCCAGGAGCGCGCCACGTATGCGCCGTGGACGTAAGCCTGGACCTCGCAAAGGGCGATCGGCGGTTCCGCCAGGGTTCCATCGGCGAAGTTGATGCCGTCCCAGGAGTCCTTCCATCCCTGATTGACCAACCCATGATCGTTGAGGCGCTTATACTCGACAAAACCGTCCCCATCCCGGTCCCCGTATTCGCGGATCCACTCCAAGGCGCGGTCAGCGTTGGGCAGAAGGGCGTCGATGGTCTCTCTGTCAAAACCCCAGCGGCTGACGGATCCCAGGACCACCACGAACAGTGGGGTTGCGTCGACGCTTCCGTAGTAGGCGGATTTGCCGCCCAGCGCCAGTCCGGTGGAAACATCGAGCCTCACCTCGTGGAGGATCTTGCCGGGCTCCTCTTCGCTCATCGCGTCCACGACGGTGCCCTGGCGGTCAGCCAGGGTCTTCAGAGTGCCCAATGCAAGGGAAGGATCCACTGGAAGCGACATTTCCGAAGCCCAGAGCGAGTCGCGACCGAACAGGGTCATGAACCAGGGCGCTCCGGCGGCGACGACCACCCGTTCAGGATGGCCAGGGTCCTCGATTCTCAGCGCTCCCAAGTCGTCGTAGCTTCGCCGCAGAGTCCGCTGGATGGAACGGTTGCCCATCTGCAGTGCCGGAATCTTCGCCACCCACTCTTGACGGCGCCGGTCACTCGGAGACATTTCGCCAGGCGCCGGATGGACAAATGGGGCCTCGGGGCGTGCGCTGTTGCCCGTGGGCACAACATTCAATCGAGTACTCCACTGCCCATAGGGCGGAACGACTATCTCAAATATCAGCCCTTCAGGTGTGGCTTTGGCCCCATCCGCCTTGACGACGACGCCCTTCCGGACGTCGTGCCATGTGGCCTGGATTTCCAGGGCGTCGCCGTCGTGACCGCGTGTTTCCGCCCAGCGACGGTGGATTCGTGCCTCTTTCACTTCGAACAAGTCGGCGAAGTCCGCTTCGACGGCCAGCACAATCTGGCATTCAACGGGCTTCGTCGAGTAGTTGCGGATGGTGATCCGTTCCCGGATCCCTGCCCCCACCTCACGCAGCCGTTCCACGATCAATGGACTGTCCGCATACCCATCCGAGAGTTGCAGGCGGCCAGCGAAGAGGGCCCGGTACGGTTCCTTCGTCTCGGCAGCCAAGGGTTCGAGGGGCTGGCCGTTGATGGTTAGGTTCCAGCGGGAAAGGATGCGGGTATCCAGGTGAAAGACCCCGTGTGG
This sequence comes from Arthrobacter sp. efr-133-TYG-120, assembly GCF_030209785.1. Classification (NCBI taxonomy): domain Bacteria; kingdom Bacillati; phylum Actinomycetota; class Actinomycetes; order Micrococcales; family Micrococcaceae; genus Arthrobacter; species Arthrobacter sp. efr-133-TYG-120. The sequence goes on along the minus strand of NZ_JARVRI010000010.1, from coordinate 221,660 downwards.
GAGTTCGGGATGGATGTCTCCATTGGCCGATGAAATGCAGAAGGACGATCCTTCAACCAAAGTCACTGTGCCTGACCCAAGGGGTCCAGCCGCCGTGTCGGCATTCCATCCAGCCACTGCCGGCTCCTTCTTACGAATGCACTCCTGGGCCGCCCGGGGCGCGGGTGGACCTTTGCTGCTCCCGTGTGGATGTAACCGACGCTACGCCCGTCGTGGACCGTACGCCAGAGACGATTTACCTCGTAAACAAGAACCATTGGTCCCCTTGGGACTGTTCGTATATCTTAATTCATGCTTTGATATATTAGTCCTGAACTTGATCCGAATTCGCCGGAGAATTGATCGTCAACTCAACGAGGAGTGAACAGCATGCAGCAACTCGCGCACCGGCTCGAACGCCTGGGCACCGAAACCGCGTTCAGCGTCGCCCAGGCCGCGGCCGCCTGGAAGGCGAAGGGGAACCGTGTGTACCCCTTCCATCTTGGTGACATCAACATCCCCACGGCCGGGAACATCGTGGAAGCAATGAACCGGGCCATCGCGGACGGCTACACGGGCTACTGCCCCGGCCCCGGCATCCCGCAGCTGCGTGAAGCCCTGGCCGAGGACATTGGCTCGCGCCGTGGCATCGACTTTTCCCCGGACAACGTCGTCGTGATGACGGGCGGCAAGCCCGTCATCACGAAGTTCCTGCAGGCGGTCATGAACCCCGGCCAGGACGTGCTGTACCCCAACCCCGGCTTCCCGATCTACGAATCGCAGATCGAGTACCTTGGCGGCACGGCCGTGCCCTACCGCTACGTGCCCACGAGCACGGGCTTCTCGATCGACCTCGACCAGATCCGCGCGTCAATCACTCCGAACACGGTCGCCATCATCTACAACGACCTGCAGAACCCCATCTCGGCGGAGTCGACGGCGGCCGAGCGGGAGGCCATCGCACAGCTCGCCCAGGAGCACGACCTGTGGGTGCTCTCCGACGAGGCGTACTTCGAGACCCGCTACGAGGGCGTCTCCAGCTCGATCGCATCTCTTCCGGGCATGGCCGAGCGCACCGTCATCCTGTACACATTCAGCAAAAAGTTCGCGATGACCGGCTCACGCCTCGGCTGCGCCGTCGCACCGCTCGAGATCGCCAAGGTGCTCAGCACGCTCAACACCAACGACGAGTCGTGCACGACGCACTACGTGCAGTGGGCCGGCGTCGAAGCGCTCCGCGGCCCCCAGGAATCCGTGCAGCAGATGCTTGACGTCCTGCAGAAGCGTCGGGACACTGCCTGCGAGCTCGTGAACTCCATCCCGGGCGTGCGCGTCGCCGTGCCGCAATCGACGTTCTACCTGTTCCCCGATGTCACCGAGGCGATGGAGCGCATAGGATACACGGCCGTCGGAGACTTTGCCACCGATGCCCTGTACAAGACCGGCGTCTCCTTCTGCACGCGTGAGCACTTCGGCCGCCGCCTGCCCGGTGAGCAGCGGCAGTACATCCGACTCGCCTACTCGGGCATCGAGGTGCCGGATATCAGCGAAGGCCTGGGCCTCCTGCGCGAGTGGATCGAGACGGCATGAGCCGGGTCGTCGTCACGGGACGCATACCCGAAACCGCAATCGAGAAGCTTCGCGCCGAGCACGACGTCCATGCATGGACGGGTTCGGAGTCGATCGGCCGCGAGGAGCTCCTGCACCGGGTGGCCGGGGCAGACGCCGTGGTGAGCCTGCTCACCGAACGCATCGACGCCGAGCTGCTCGACGCCGCCGGCCCGCAGCTCAAGGTCGTCGCGAACGTGGCCGTGGGCTATGACAACATCGACGTCCCCGCCTGTACGGAACGGGGCATCGTGGCCACCAACACGCCAGGGGTGCTCACGGAGGCAACCGCCGACATCGCCATGGGCCTCGTCCTCATGGCGACCCGCCGGCTGGGTGAGGGGGAGAGGCTTATCCGCTCCCGCCAGGCCTGGAAGTGGGGGATGTTCTTCCTGCTCGGGTCCAGCCTGCAAGGCAAGACCCTGGGCGTCGTCGGCATGGGCGGCATCGGGCAGGCGACCGCGCGCCGGGCCAAGGCCTTCGGCATGGACATCGTCTACCAGTCGCGCAGTGAGCTCGATCCGGTGATCGCCGCCGAGCTTGGCGCACGGCGGGTCGACCTCGAGGAGTTGCTGACGGTGTCCGACGTCGTCTCGCTGCACTGCCCGTACGGGCCCGCCACGCATCATCTGATCGGCGCCGAACAACTCGCGGCGATGAAGAGCTCGGCGTTCCTCGTCAACACCGCACGCGGACCGATCGTCGACGAAACGGCCCTCGCGTCCGCGCTCCGCGAGGGCGTCATCGCCGGTGCCGGGCTGGACGTCTTCGAGCGTGAGCCCCAGGTCCATCCCGCATTGCTTGACTTGGAGAACGCGGTGCTCGTGCCGCACCTCGGCTCCGCGACAGTGGAGACGCGCACCGCAATGGCGATGCTCGCCGCCGACAACGCCCTCGCCGTGCTCAGCGGCGAACAACCACCCGCACCGATCAACTAGAGGCTGGCTGGGGTCGAGTCCGCCGTACGTCCACCGCGCGGCGGAATCGAGCCGCAGCTCAGCGTCCTTCAGGACGACAATCAGATGAAGTTACGCGGGCGAACTGGTCGAACCCCGTGTGATGAGCCGGGTCGCGAGCTCAATCCTTGGCCCGTCCGTGTTTGGGTCGATGCCTTCTCGCTGATTCGTCAAGCGCAGGAGCATGCGAAAGGCGGTGGCTCCCATTTCCTGAATAGGCTGCCTGACCGTCGTCAGTTGCGGTGTCGCCCAAGTCGCTTCGGGCACGTCATCGAATCCGACCACGCTGACGTCCCCGGGGATGTCGAGGCCGAGGTAGCGCACCGCGTCGTAGACGCCGAGGGCCATCATGTCCGATGCCGCGAAGATGGCGGTCGGCCTGTCCTCCCGGCCCAGGATGTCGACGGCGAAATCGCGTGCCTCGTCGCGGTTCCAATCAGCAGCACCGATTAACCGAGGCTCGACGTGCAGGTCCATGGCCGACAGGGCAGAACGAAAACCGTCGAGGCGCGCCCGACTGTAGAGGTGATTCTTCACCCCTCCGATGAGGCCGAAATGCTTGTGTCCCAGGCTTAGAAGGTGCTCCGCCGCAATCCGTCCACCTTCCCAGTTCGCCACGCCCACGCTCGCGGCACTGCGAGGGGCAGGGCTCATCGGGTCGATGAGGACGACCGGTATGCCAGCCGCGTCGAGTGCGCTCAGCTGCGTCGACGTCGGATCGACCAGGACGACGATGGCTCCGGTTGAGGGGCGGCGCAGGAGGCGGCCCACCCAGTCGCGGTCCGGGCGGGCGATCGTGAGGACCACGTCGCAGTCTGCGACCGCCGCGGCTTCTTCGACGCCGGTGAGGATGCTATTTGGCCAGGAACCACCGATGTTGCTCACCACAAGGTCGACAAGGCGAGGCGCGTTCGCGGGCAGCCGGCCCACAGCTTGTGATCGCTTGGTCTTCGCGTAACCCATCTCCTGTGCGATCCGGACCACGCGCTCGCGCGTCACAAAAGACACGTCTGTTGCTCCGCGGAGAACCTTTGACACTGTCGGTGTGCTGACGCCGGCCGCGGCTGCCACGTCGGCCAAGGTCGGGTTCTTGCCATCCGCCGCTGGACTGTTGTTTTTGCGCAAAAAAATTATCCTTTGATCTCCGAATGGCGATATGTATACTCACTCTGCGCAAAACGATAATCGAAAATTGCGCAACTTTTCAAATTGCGATGACCCGGTGGCGGGTCAAGGAGGAAAGTCGATGGAGACTTCACGTCTTACTACATCAAGGCGGGGCTTCTTGGGCCTTGTCGGAGGCGGCGCGGCCGTCGCCGCTCTTGCGGCTTGCTCGACCGGGGGCGGTGGCGGTGGGGCAAGCGCCAGCTTGAAGTTCTGGAACATGCCCTGGGGAACTCCGGCGTTCAACACGCTCGACAGCAAGATCACCCTTGGCTACAAACCGGAGTCGGGGCTTCCTGCGGCGACATATCAGGCGATCCAGTGGGCAAACTTCAACCAGACCTTCTCGTCTGCCCTCGCATCGAAGACCGGGCCGGCCATCTCTTCGGGCGGCGGAACCCAGGCTTTCCAGTTCGCTAAACAAGGCTTCATCGCTCCCGCGGACGGCCTCATCGAGAGCTGGAAATCCAATGGCATCTACGATGACTTCCTCCCTGGAGTCCTCGACACGATGAAGACCGACGCCGGATACGTCGCCGTTCCGTACAACCTTGACATGCGGGTGAATTGGTACAACAAGGAGCTACTCGAAAAGGCGGGCGCGACTCCTCCCACCGACTGGCAGTCCTACCTCGACGCCGCAGCCGCTCTCAAGAAGATCGACGTGTACGGGTTCGCGGCCAACGGCAACGCCAGCGGCGGTAACGCCTTCCAGATGATCGTGGGCCTGATGATCAACAACGGTGGCGGCATCTTCGACGAAGAGCACAAGCCGAACCTGGTGACCGCCGCGAACATCGAAGCTCTCGAGTTCGTGCGCGAGAACATCAGCAAGGGCTACATGGACCCGGCAGCCATCAGCTACACGGCCACGAACGCGAACTCGCAATGGAAGGCCGAGAAGTTCGGCATGGGCTTCGACGTCCCCAACCTCGCGGCAAACGTCGGGGGAGCGGCAGCATCCAAGTTGCTTGTCAGCGATCCGCTCACTAGCGCCAGCGGCAAAAAGGGCGCGCTGTATTTCCCGAACAACATCATGATGTACAAGAACACGCCCAGCCAGAAGGGCTCGGAGGCGTTCATGACCTACTACTACCAGAACATGAAGGCCCTGTGGACCCAGAACACCGGTATCGGCCTTCCGGTTCTGAAATCAATCGCGGCGACCCCGGAATTCCAGTCGGACCCAAACGCAGTCAAGATCGTCAAGATGTGGCAGCCCATCGCCAAGACCTGGGCAGCGCCCGGCGGAACCGCGCTTTTCTCGAACATTTCTTACGTCGACAGCACGCCCGCCATCTCCGACTTCGGCCAGAACGTTCTCTCAGGCAAGGCTCCGAAGGACGCCCTGACCACATTCCAGGCCACGTTGACGTCGCTCATCAAGGACTGATCCATGACATCCACGAGCATCGCCGAGAGCGTCAAACGTGCACGCCGTGGGGTCGGACCGGCCGGGGCGGGACGCAAGCCCGGTCCGGCGCCCGCCGGTCGGGCCAGGAAACGGTTTACACCGCGTACCTGGACTCTCATAGCATTCGCAGCACCATCGCTCATCCTCCTCCTGCTCCTCAACGTCTACCCGCTCGTCTATGCCTCGATTCAAGCACTCCATGACGGCACCCTTCTCGACACCGGGCCCTTCGTCGGATTGAAGAATTTCGGCGATGTCCTCGCCCAGCCCTCGTTCTGGTCGGCGACGTCCTTCACCGTCGTCTTCACGATTGTTGGCGTGTTCGGCTCCTGGCTCGTTGGACTCGCGCTGAGCCTGCTGCTTCGCACCCACATCCCTGCCGGCGGGCTGTTCAAGGTACTGCTTCTCCTGCCGTGGATCGTTCCCACCGTGGTCTCCGCGACGTCGTGGAACTGGCTGGTTGCAACACCCCAGAGCCCGCTTCCGGTGATCGCTGAGCGTCTAGGCTTCGGAAACGTGCTCTTCCTGGCAGACCCGGTGCTTGCGCAGGTGGTCGTCTGCCTCTTCAAAGTGTGGATTTCGTTCCCGTTCATGATGATGATGATGTCCTCGGCGCTCGCCTCAGTCGACACGAACGTCTACGAAGCGGCGAAGGTCGACGGGGCGACAGGGTGGCAGTCGTTCCGGCTGATAACACTCCCGCTGATTGCGCGTACGACGTTTGTGTCGTGGATTCTGATGACGATCTTCTGCGTCAACGACTTCCCGACGATCTTCCTGCTCACCGGCGGGGGTCCGGCACATGCGACGACGTCGCTCGTCCTCCTCGCCTACCTCACCGTCTTCCAGAACTTCCAGACCGGGCCCGGCGTCGCCATCGCGTTCCTGATGACGTTCGTCCTCGTGGGGATCTCGGTTGTTCTTTACCGCCAGATCCGAAAGGTCAACGTCGAATGATAACGACCAGTGCTCCCCAAGAAGACGTCCGGACGGGACCCCGGGACAGGAGCGGGACTCCGGCCGGCCGCCAGACCTCACAGGACATCCGCCAGAGAGGCAAGTGGCCCCGCTTCATCTTGATCCTTCTCATGACCGCCGTCGTGCTGGTCCCGATTGTCGCCGTCTTCGGACTGTCGCTGACACCGTCACTCGGCTCCAACGCAGAAGGTCTCACCTTCGAGAACTTCGGGAACATCTTCACGCAGACGGCCGTCCTGACCTGGCTCGGCAACAGCCTTGTCATCACCGCCTTCACGGTCGTTGTCGCCGTCGCGGTCGCGGCTCCCGCCGGTTACGTTCTGTCCAGGGCCCGCAACCGGCTCGTGTCGGGATATTCGCTCATCCTGTTCGTCGTGCAGTCCCTGCCTGTCGTCACCTCGGCGATCCCGCTCTTCATCTTGTTCGCGAACCTCGGGTTGGTGGACAGCCTCTTTGGCGTCGTGATCATCTACGTCGGTGCCACGATGTCGGTCGCCATCTGGATGATGGCCGCCTACTACGACTCCATCCCCATCGCCCTCGAAGAAGCCGCCTGGATAGACGGTGCCTCGATTTTCGGTTCGTTCACCCGGATCGTCCTCCGGAACTCCCTGCCGGGTATCCTCTCAACTGCGATCTTCTCGTTTCTCCTGGCCTGGAACGACTACCTCATCGCCGTCGTGTTCCTCCGGTCCGACCCGAACTACACCCTTCCGGTCGGCTTGGAATCCTTCTTCCAGCAGAACGCCACCAACTGGGGCCTCGTCATGGCGGTCGCCGTCGTGATGATGCTCCCGCCCATCATCCTGTTCGCGTTCCTCAACAAGCACTTTTCGGTGGGCGGAATCGGCGGGTCGCTTTCCAGCCGCTGAGAGACGCCCGCAAGAACGCATCAACGAACCGTGCCGCATGGCGGCAGCAAGGAAAACATGAGTACCCCTGATCCACGATTCACGACCAAAACCGCACTCGTCGTGCGCGGCGGTTGGGACGGGCACCAACCCGTCGAGGCCACGAACCTCTTCATCCCGTTCCTCGAGGCGCGCGGCTACACGGTGCGCGTGGAGGAATCACCCGCCGTCTATGCCGACAGCTCCTACATGCCCTCGGTCGACCTCATCGTGCAGTCGAACACGATGACCTCGATCGAGAAGGAAGAATTCGAAGGTCTCAGATCCGCCGTCGAAGCGGGAACGGGACTCGCAGGCTGGCATGGCGGCATCGCCGACTCTTACCGCAACAACTCCGACTATCTGCAGTTGATAGGAGGCCAGTTCGCTGCGCACCCCGGCAAAGCCCCCGAAGAACTGACCGGTGAACAGGCCGACAACTACCGCCTTCACACCATCAACATGAGCGAAGCTGCAGCCTCGCACCCCATCACCGAAGGCATCGTCGACTTCGAGCTGACCACTGAGCAGTACTGGGTGCTCCACGACGACTACAACGACGTGCTCGCGACCACCACCCAAGCCGTCCGGCCCTGGGATCCGTGGAACCGCGAAATCACCTCACCCGCCATCTGGACCAGGCAGTGGGGCGAGGGCCGCATCTTCGTCTCTACGCCCGGTCACCGTGTAGACATCCTCGAGAACCCGAACGTCAAAACCATCATCGAAAGGGGACTGCTGTGGGCGTCCCGCTAACCGTCGGAATTGTCGGCGTCGGAAAGATCAGCGAGCAGTACTTTGAAAGCCTTCCGAAGCTGCCCGGTCTCAAGCTCGTCGCTGTCGCAGACATCAACGAAGAACGTGCGCACTCCGTCGCCGCCGAACAGGGCGTCGAAGCCCTGAGTGTCGAAGAACTCCTCGCCGACGACCGAATCGACTCAATCATCAACCTGACTATCCCCGCAGCGCACGTCGAAGTCGGAACCCGGGCGCTCCGCGCCGGCAAGCACGTCTTTGCCGAGAAGCCCCTTGCGTTGTCCCCGGAAGACGCCCTCCCTATGCTGGAGCTCGCCGACTCTTTGGGGCTTCGAGTCGGGAGCGCGCCCGATACCGTCCTCGGCACCGGCGTCCAAACGGCCCTGCAGTTGCTCAACGAAGGTGCCATCGGCACGCCGGTCGCGGCGCAGGTTCACTGGTCCGCACCCGGACACGAACGCTGGCACCCGTCACCACTGTTCTACTACGAACCCGGAGGCGGCCCGCTATTCGATATGGGTCCCTACTACCTGACCAGCCTCGTCATGTTCTTCGGACCGGTTGTCCGCGTATCGGGAGTGGCCACTCGGTCCAACCGTGCGCGAACCGTCGAGACCGGACCGCTGGCCGGCACGCCGATTCCCGTCGAGATCGACACCCATGTCAGCGCGATCCTCGAACATGCGAACGGGGTGATCACCACAATCACGGTCAGCTTCGAAGTCTGGGCCACCCGGACTCCGCTCTTCGAGATCTACGGCACCGATGGCACCATCGCCGTCCCCGACCCGAACCGATTCTCAGACCCCGTCGAATTAATGACCCGGGAAGAACCGGAACGGCGCGAGGCGCCAACCTCTGCTGGCTATGAGGATGCCGGGCGAGGTTATGGTCTCGCAGACATGGCCAGGGCGATCGAGACAAACCGCCCACATCGCGCCTCCGGGCGGGTAGCGTTCCACATCCTCGAGGTTATGGATGCCATCACACGCGCGAGCCGGGAGCATCGGGTCATTGACGTCGACAGCACGGTCGACAGGCCGGACGTTGTGCCGTTTGGTGCGGCACCCGACACCTGGTAGGCGCAAACTCACCGGCACTACACTGGGATCACCGGGCCGAGGCAAAGTGACCGGCTCTCGAGGGAGGTCCGTGATGGCAGGTCCATTGCTCGAGACCAAACTTCACGTTCCCGGGCCACGGAGCGCCCTCGTGGCCCGCCCCAGGCTGATCAGCCGTCTGGGCCAGGCCGATGAGCAAACGCTGATCCTCATTTCAGCTCCCGCCGGCTTCGGGAAAACAACGGTGCTGGCCGAGTGGCTGGCAGATTCGCCCGCCACTGGCCGATCGCACGCCTGGCTCTCACTCGACCAACGGGACAACGATCCCGTGCTCTTCTGGACCTACCTTGTGGCTGCCCTGGACAAGGCGTCTCCCGGAATCGGCGCTAGAGCACTCGCTGCACTCCGGTCCACGCAATCGAGCACTGAAGACTTCCTGACCACCCTGATCAACGAGTTACAGGGTGGTCAGGACAGGTTTACGTTGGTGCTCGACGATTACCATGTCATCGACAATCAGGGCGTGCAGGAGGCTCTGGCCTTTCTCGTAGAGAACCTGCCCGCGCAGCTGCAACTGGTCATCGCGAGCCGTGCCGATCCAGCCTTGCCGCTCCCGCGACTCAGGGCACGCGGCAGGCTCCTCGAGATCCGTGCCGCCGATCTCCGCTTCACCCTGGAGGAAGCTGGCACCTACTTCAACGCCGTGATGGGACTGGGTCTCACCGCGCAGGATATCGCCGCCCTCGAAGGGCGGGCGGAGGGCTGGATCGCCGCGCTCCAATTGGCGGCGCTCTCGATGCAGGGAAGGGGCGACGTTGCCGGCTTCATCGCGGGTTTCGCAGGTGATGACCGGTACGTCGTCGATTACCTCGCGGAAGAGGTACTCCAGCGCCAGCCCGACGATGTCCGGAATTTCTTGCTGCAGACCTCCATCCTGAACCGGCTCAACGGTCAACTTTGCGACGCTGTGACCGGCCAAAACACCGGAAAAGCAATGCTCGAGGCGCTCGATCGGGGGAACCTGTTCGTGGTTCCGCTCGACGACCGACGCTGGTGGTACCGCTATCACCACCTCTTCGCCGACGTGCTGCGGGCGCGTCTCATGGACGAGCAGCCAGGCCGCATTCACGAACTGCACGAGCGCGCGAGCCTCTGGCACGAACAAAACGGCGACATTCCGGAAGCTATCCGCCACGCACTGGCCGCCCAGGACTTCGAGCGGGCCGCGGACCTGATAGAGCTCGCGATCCCTGCCCTGCGCAAGGACCGCCAGGAAGCCACGCTGAGCCGTTGGCTCGAAGCGCTCCCCGGCGAACTCATACACGCGCGGCCCGGGCTGGGCGTCGCCTACGCGGGGGCGCTCCTCGCGAGCGGCGAGCTCACCGGTGTCGACGCCCGCCTCGAGGAGGCAGAGCATTGGGTAGGTACGACGGCGGAAGGCCGCGACGGCGGCAACCTCACCAGTTCGATCGCGATCTACCGTGCCGCGCAGGCGCTTGCAAGCGGGGACACCACCGGGGCAATGACGCACGCGGCTACCGCGCTCGGCCTTGTCGGGAAGGACGATCATCTTGAGCGCGGAGCAGCATCCGGGCTCTTGGCGATCGGTCACTGGACGAATGGCGAACTGGAGGTAGCGCACCGCCTCTGGTCCGATTCCTATTCCAACCTTGAAAGGGCCGGGCACCACTCGGACATGCTCGGTTGCTCCATCGCTTTGGCCGACATCCGGATTACCCAAGGCCGGCTCCGCGACGCAATGGCCATCTATCAGCGAGGTCTTGAGCTCGCCGGAAGGCACCCGGAGCAAACGCTCCGGGGAATGGCCGACATGCACGTAGGAATGAGCATGCTCTTTCTTGAACGCGGCGAACCCGACGTCGCAAGGCAGCACCTGCTGACCAGCCAGAAGCTCGGCGAGGATGCCGGGCTGCCCCAAAACCCGTACCGCTCGCGGGTCGCGATGGCCCTGGTCCTCCAAGCGGGAGGGGACGTGGACGGCGCGCTTGAGCAACTCGACGACGCGGAGCGCCTCTACGTCGGCGACTTCTTTCCCGAGGTGCATCCGGTCGCGGCCGCGCGGGCGCGGATGTGGATCTCGCAGGGAAGGACATCCGACGCTCTCCGCTGGGCGCGTGAGCGCGGCATTTCCGCCAAAGATGAGCTCTCCTACTTGAAAGAGTTCGAGCACATCACCTTGGTGAGGGCACTCGTCGCCCAGCACGGGACAGGGCGGTCCGAGGACTCTGCCGGCCGGGCGATCGGGCTGCTTGACCGTCTCCTGCGGGCGGCGGAAGAAGGTGGCAGGACGGGGACCGTCGTCGAACTTCTGGTTCTTATGGCACTTGCACACCAAAAGGAAGCGGACGACGGCGGGGCGGTGGCAACGCTGCGACGCGCGGTAACGCTCGCCGAACAAGAGGGCTACGTTTCGGTGTTCGTCAACGAGGGTGAGGCTATGGCCAACTTGCTGGATGCGGTCCTGAAACAGGGGAGTGCCCCAGACTACGCGGGCCGGCTATTGGAGTCGTTCGGGGCCAAATCGGGCAGCACCCCGGCACGGCAGCGCTTACTCGAGCCCTTAAGTGAACGCGAGCTGCAAGTGCTTCGGCTTCTTTCCTCGGAGCTCGACGGCCCGGACATCGCGCGCGAGTTGACTATCTCCCTCAACACCCTCCGGACACACACAAAAAACATCTACGCCAAGCTTGGCGCGAACAACCGCCGCTCGGCCGTGCGCCGGGCCGAGGAGCTGGATCTCTTGTCGCGAAAAGATCACCACATCAATCACCAGATGTGGTGATCCCTGCTCACCACATCTCCTTCTACCTTCAAAGCTAAAGGAAGTCATCCGCAGAGGCGGCTGAAATCCACTAAGGCAGAAGGAGGGGCGATGAACGCGAGATCGGTGGGCCGGGAAGACACGTCCGTCGAGTACGAAGTCCGCGTCAAAGGCCATCTTGATTCCCGCTGGGCCGCTTGGTTCGAAGGACTGAGCCTCATCAACGAACGCGACGGGACCACCGTCATCCGCACCCGGAACGTCGACCAAGCCGCGCTCCACGGTCTGCTGCAAAAGCTCCGCGACTTGGCGCTACCGCTCTTGGCAGTCAACCAAGCCGGAACCACGCAACCCAGCCAGCCGGCGTCGACCTCTCGCATCTTCGACTCAAAGAAGGACCACACCATGAAAACCATCACCCAAACCCCGACACCAACAACTGGCCATGTCCGGATGGACCCGCTGCGGAAGACCGCGATGGTCGCAGGCATCCTGTACCTTGTGACCTTCGCTAGTTCGATCCCGGCGCTGTTCCTGATTTCCCCTGTCCTGAACGACCCGCATTACATCACGGGCCCCGGCGCCGACTCGACCGTCATCTTCGGCTGCTTCCTCGATCTCGTCAACGCGCTGTCGGCGGTGGGCACCGCCGTCGCACTGTTTCCCGTCGTCAAACGGCAGAACGAGGGCATCGCGCTGGGCTTCGTCACCGCCCGGATGTTTGAAGCCGCGGTCATCGTGATCGGCGTCGTCAGTCTCCTGGCTGTGGTCACTTTGCGCCAGAACGGGGGAGCGGACCCTGCCTTGGTTCCCGTGGGCCAAGCGCTCGTGGCGGTGCGTGACTGGACGTTCATTCTCGGACCGAGCCTGGTTCCGGGCGTGAGCGGGCTGCTGCTTGGGTACTTGATGTACCGTTCGGGGCTCGTTCCGCGCATCATTCCCCTCCTTGGACTGATCGGCGGCCCGCTGCTGCTTTCGTCGACGATCTCAACGATGTTCGGTATCAACCAAGGGATCTCGGTGTGGTCGGGACTCGCAACCTTGCCGATCTTCGTTTGGGAGTTGTCGCTGGGCATCTGGATGGCGGTCAAGGGCTTCCGGCCTTCGCCTATCACCACCGGGCAAGTGCGCACAGCCTGAGGAGCCACCCACGAACTCCACGGAATGAGTCCCGCGGCCAACCCGGCCGCGGGACTCATCGCGTTGCAGGACGCGGCGGGTCTAAAGTTCAACGCCGACGTAAGACTCATGCCAGTTGATGATGTTAGGCGTCATGGGCGAGGTTGCTGGAGAGTTCGCGGTGGGCGTTGGCTTGGTCCTGGAGTTCCTTGGCGCGGGAGTCGAATAGTCCGACCGCGTCGGCTCCGGCGGCGAAGCGCAGTGGTGGCTGCTCCAGTTCGGCGAGTCGGATGAGGGCGTCGGCGAGTTTGGCGGGGTCTCCGCCCTGCAGGCCGTTCATGCTCTTCCATGAGGTGACGGTTTGTTCGGTGCGTTGGGCGTAGTCGCCGATGGTGGATTCGGCGTAGCGTGTGGATTCGGGGGTGAGCAGTTCGGTGCGGAAGAATCCGGGCTCGACGAGCATGGTGCGGATCCCGAACGGTGCGATTTCGGGGGCGAGGGACTCGGCCCAGCCTTCGATACCGAACTTGGACGCGGCGTAGGCGGTCAGGAATTCCCCGCCGGCGATGCCGGCGGTTGAGGAGATCGTGATGACCAGGCCCGAGCGTTGGGCGCGCAGGACCGGCAGTGCCGCTCGGGTGACGTTCATGGGCCCGAACATGGTGGTTTCGATCTGTGCCCGGAAGTCTTCGGGGGTGATTTCTTCGAAGAACCCGGCGTAGAAGTTGCCGGCGTTGTTGACGAGCACGTCGATCCGGCCGAAGCGGTCGACGGCGGCCTGGATGGCCGCTTCCGCGGCGGCGGGGTCGGTGACGTCCAGCTTCACGGCCAGCAGGGCTTCGTTTTCGCCGATGGCGTGGGCGACTTTTTCGGGGTTGCGGCCGGTGGCGACGACCGCGTGGCCGGCGGCGAGGGCCGCTTTCGCGATGTCGGTGCCCATGCCGCGGCCGGCTCCGGTGATGAACCAGACTTTTTTCCCGGTCATGTCTTCCTTCTGTCCTGTCTGGTCATTCTGCTGACTCATGGTTCTGTCTTTCCTGGGGTGGGTGTTCCCGGCCGCGCGGGGGAGCGCTGGCCAGGAGTGGCGGATCCACCGGCGGGGCCGCCGGTGGTGGTTTCGGGAGGCGACGCCGCCCAGCTGGCGAGGAACGCCAGCGCGTTCTCGGACGCGGAGCCAGGCTCCGCGGTGAAGGTGAACAGGGTCTGACCCTCGTCGCCGGGAAGGTCCAGCGTCTCGAACTGCAGGGACATGTCCCCGGCGAGCGGGTGGTGGAAACGCTTGGTGCCCGCGGTGTGGATCCGCACGTCGTGCCCGGCCCACAGGGCCGCGAACAGCCCGCTGCGCGTCGTCAGCTCCCCGACCAGCTCGTTCAGCGCCCGGTCATCGGGGTTCCGCCCCGATTCCAGGCGCAACATCGCGACTGTGGTCGCCGCGACCGCGCGCCAGTCAGGGTAGAAGTCACCCGCGCCCGGATCGAGGAAGAGATAGCGCGCCTGGTTCGGCAAGCGGGCCGAAGTGTCCGGTCCCGACCGTCCGGCGGGATTGGACTGTGCGGCTGGGTTGGACTGTCCTGCCGGGTTGAACTGCGCCGCGGAGCTGAACACGGGCCCGTACAGCGCCCGGCCCAGAAGGTTCGCGGCCAGCACGTCCGAGCGGCCGTTCTGGACGATCGCGACCGCTCCGGTCATCCCGTCCAGTAGACGCAGCACTCCGGGGCGGACTCTCTGCTGCGGTGGCCGGCGTGCCGCCCGCGGCGACGATGCGTTGGCCGTCCTTGCCAGGTCCATCAGGTGTGCCCGCTCGGCCTCGTCCAACTGAAGGGCAGATGCCACGGCCTCGAGCACGGCGTTCGAGACGCCGCGGACGCTGCCGCGTTCCAGGCGGGTGTAATAGTCCGTGCTCACCCCCGCCAGATGCGCCACTTCCTCACGGCGCAGTCCCGGCACCCGGCGCAGTTCCCTGTAGGTGGGGATGCCGGCCTCTTCCGGGCTGATCTTCGCTCGACGCGAGATCAGGAATTCACGGATTTCGTCTTTTCTGTCCACATCCACCACGCTACGCAGCCGCGGCGGCCGGTGGCAGTGTCCACCAGACACCCCCAAACCGGCCCGGATACCAGCCACCGACCTTAGGCGTTCAGAAGGGCCGTTGCTTGGTCGCTATGACGGCTTGGGGCGGGCGCGTACGTGCATCCGCTCGCCCTGCTGTCCAAACAAGCTGATGAATTCGACGGGTTTCCCGTCGGCGCTGGCGAACCAGTGCGGCGTGCGGGTGTCGAATTCCGCGGCTTCTCCTGCGCGGAGTTCAAAGTCGTTGTCGCCCAGCACCAGGCGCAGCCGTCCGTTGAGGATGTAAAGCCATTCGTAGCCTTCGTGAACTCGCGGATCGGGCTCGGACCCACGGGCATCACCTGCGAGCACCATCTTGAAGGCCTGCAAACCGCCCGGCCGGCGCGTGAGGGGAACAGCCGTCATGCCGCCATGGGCGATGGGCCGCAGGTGAATTCTCGGATCTCCGGTGGGCGGGGCGCCGACCAGATCATCAAGGGGAACACCGTACAACCTCGCAAGGGGCAGCAGGATTTCGAGGTTTGGCCTGCGTTGGCCGGATTCGAGCCGGGACAAGGTGCTCACCGACACTCCGGATGCAGAGGACACCTCTCCGAGGGTGAGATCCCGTTCCGTGCGGAGTGCCCTAAGCCGGGGCCCGACAGCCCCGAGAACATCATCAAGCTCATTTGCCATACCCATAGTTTGCCATAACAGCAAAAGAGTTTGCCAGATTTCCCACGCGAGATGAAAGCTTGTCTAAGCACCCAAGGACGCTGGCTGCGGACTTTCAGGACACCATGAAGGGCGAATCAGTATGGACACCACACGGCATGACGTCGTAATTATCGGGGGCGGCATTGCGGGACTCAGCGCGGCCACGACGCTGAGCCGCGCGCTTCGCTCGGTGCTGGTGATCGATTCCGGAACACCACGCAATGCACCTGCGGCGGGTGTGCATGGCTATCTTTCACGGGACGGCATGAACCCCCGGGAACTCCTGTCGATCGGACGCAACGAAGTGCTCTCCTACGGAGGAACTGTCATTGACGCCGAGGCCGTTTCGGCACGGCGCACTACCGACGGATTCGAGGTGACGCTCAGTGATACCCGCCGGTTTTCGTGCAGGCGCCTTCTGGTCACCACTGGCCTGACGGACGGGCTGCCTCCCATCGACGGCCTGCGGGAGCAATGGGGGAAGGGCGTTGTGCACTGCCCCTATTGCCATGGCTGGGAAATCCGCGGGAAAAGGATCGGCGTGCTGGGTACCGGAGCAATGTCCGTCCATCAGGCACTGTTGTTCAGGCAGTGGTCCCCTGATATCACCCTTTTCCTCAATGACACCGTGGAACCCACCGAGGAAGAGTGGGACAAGCTCAGTGCCCGGTCCGTAACAGTCGTCGACGGCGCCGTGGCCTCAGTGGACGCTGTCAACGGGGTCCTCACGGGTCTCACGCTCCGCCAGGGTTCCTCATTCGACATACAGGCCGTGGCTGTCGGTACACGGATGGAGGCCAGGTCCGCGCTGCTGGAATCACTCGGACTAAGTACCCAGGTGCACCCCATGGGGGTGGGGCGGTTTATCGAGACCGATGCTACTGGTGCGACGGCCGTCCAGGGCGTGTATGCAGCGGGCAATGTCTCCAATGTGATGGCCCAAGTGATCACCGCGGCGTCCGAGGGCGTGATGACCGGCGCACGGATCAACGCCGATTTGATAGAAGAGGAAACCCGGTGGGCCGTTGAGGGGCGGTTCGGCCCCTTCTCGGCGGCCTCGGAAGCGGCCGTATCTACCACTGTGCTGGGTCACATCGATCACCTTCGCCTGGCCCCGGGCGTCACTTCGTGGGCTCCGTAGCTGTGGGTCCTTGTCTCTGTTTTAGGCTTCGGGGATGACCATGGAGAAGCGTTCCTCGCGGGCTTCGTCCGGGTCCGGGCCGCTGCGGTTGCCGGTGTCGAGCGCGTCGATGGCGGCGAGTTCGGCGGCACTAAGTTCGAAGTCAAAGACATCGAAGTTTTCGGCGATGCGTGCCGGGTTGGTCGATTTCGGGATCGCTGAGCGGCCTTGCTGGAGGTGCCACCGGAGCATGACCTGGGCCGGACTCTTGCCGTGCGTCCGTGCGATGGTGGCGATTGCCGGGTCTTGCATGACGTTCCGCCGCTCCTGGCCTCCCCATCCTGGGTAGAAGGTGATCCCTCCGATGGGCGACCAGGCCTGGGTGATGACACCATGTTCGGCGTCGGCGGCTTGGACGTCCGGCTGGGTGAAGTACGGGTGGAGTTCGATCTGGTTCACGGCCGGGACGACGCCGGTCGAGTCGAGCAGTTGCGTCAGGTGGTGGGGCATGAAGTTGCTGACGCCGATCGCCCGCACGCGCCCGTCGGCGAGCAGGGTTTCCAGTGCTTTGTATGCGGCGATGGTTTTCTCGAACCGGTCGGGTGCGGGCTGGTGCAGGATGAGCAGGTCCACGTAGTCGACGCCGAGCTTGCCCGTCGCTTTGTCCCAGGCATGCAGGGTCTGGTCGTAGCCATAGTCACTGACCCAGACCTTGGTCTCGATGAAGACCTCTGCCGCATCCAGGCCCGAGCGGCGGATGCCTTCGCCGACTTCCCGTTCGTTGCCATACGCGGCGGCGGTGTCGATGTGCCGGTAGCCGGTGGCCAGCGCGGCCTCGACTGCCGCCGTCGTTTGCTCCGGGGCGCTTTGAAAGACGCCCAGGCCCAGGGCTGGCATTGTGACGCCGTTGTTGAGAGTAAGTTCCATGTCCATGCCTTTCACGGTATTCAGGTGTGCGCGGATGTGGGAGGGCACGTCAGTACCCCCTTTGAAACGGGTGGTCCGGAAATTCAGCGCGCGGTTTCGAGTTGCGGCGCCGGCGCAACTTCCCGGCGGGCCCCGGCGCGGCGGGCGGCCAGGTCCGCGGGAAGGATGAGGGCCGCTGTAACGGCCAGGGCGAGGAGCAGGAGAATGCTGCCTGTCGTGAGGGCGGCGCCGACCTGGGCGGCCAGGTGCGCCACGGCGGAACTCGTGGTCGGTACCGTCGCCGCGGCAGCGACTGCGATGCCAAGCCCCAGGCAAGTGCCGACCTGGTGGAAGGTGTTCACCAGGCCGGATGCCGCGCCGGCGTCGAACGCGGGGGCTCCGATGATGCCGAACGAGGTCAGGGGCGCAAACGCGAGACCCTGTCCCGCGCCGATGAGGACCATCGGCAGGGCAACCCCGGTCAGGTACGCGGAGTCGACACCGACCCGGCTGAGCCAGAACATCCCGGCAAGAGTGATCAGAATCCCTGCCGCCAGCGGGATGGAACCCGGCAACTTGCCCATGAGCCGCGGGATGCCCATCGCTACGGCGAAGTTCACCGCGGTCATGGGGAGGAATCCGAGGCCGGCCTGCAGCGGGTCGAAGCCGAGCACTTCCTGCAGGAACTGCGTGGTGAAGAAGAAGAACCCGATCATCGCGCCCAAGTACAGGAAGCGGGCCACATAGGCGCCGGTTCGGCGGCGGCTCGCGAACAGCCGCAGCGGCATGACCGGCTGGGCCGCCCTACGCTCGATCAGCACGAACACGACCAGGAGCACGACGCCGGCGCTGACGGCGGTGACCGTGACCGGCGAGCTCCAGCCGGCGTCGACCGTGTTGATGATGCCGAATACAAGTGCGCCGACACCGAGGGTGGCGCTGAGCGCGCCGAAGGCGTCGAAGCGGCCGCGGGACCGGCCTGATTCCGGGATGAACCGCGGCGCGAGTGCGATCATCGCCGCGCCGATGGGTACATTGACGAAGAATCCAGCCCGCCAGGAGATCCAGTGTGCCAGCGCCCCGCCGATGACCAGCCCCAGGCTGGCGCCGATGCCTGCGGTAGCGCCGTACAAGGCAACGGCCCGGGTGCGTTCACGGCCTTCCGGGAAGCTCGCGGTGAGCAGGGAGCCGCAGCTCCGCCTGCAGGCTCGGCAGGGCAGTGAAGATGACCGAGTTGTCCAGCAGGATCATGAAGTAGCTGAGGAGGATGATCGCCAGGATCGCTCCCGGATGGGAGGCTGTTGCGGGTTCAGGTTTCATGCTCTCCATGCAACCGTGATTCCTTACCGGCTGGGAGTCCCGGCCGTTCCGGGTAACGCCAGTGCCTCCCTTGGCCGATCGACCCGGCGTAGCGTGGATGCCATGACACACAGCGAGGACGTGCGGAGGTTCCTGACCTCCCGCCGGGCAAGGATCACCCCGGACGAGGCAGGGCTTCCCGTATACGGCGGCAACCGGCGGGTCACCGGACTGCGCCGCGAAGAAGTCGCGATGCTCGCCGGGATGAGCATCGACTACTACATACGGCTTGAGCGCGGAAACCTCTCCGGCGCCTCGGACAGTGTCCTCGAAGCCCTCGCGCGTGCGTTGAAGCTCGACGACGCCGAAACGGCCCACCTTTTTGACCTGGCCCGTGCCGCCACCGCGTCCCCAAGGGTGAGGCGCAAGCACAGCCCGCAGACAGTGCGGCCGAGCGTCCAACGCGTCATCGATGCGATTACAGCAGCGCCGGCTTGGGTTCGCAACGATCGCGGGGATGTCCTCGCCGCCAACGAGCTGGGCCGTGCCCTGTATCTGGACATGATGGCAGAGGTGGCCACTCCGCCGAACAGCGCGCGCTTCACTTTCCTGAACCCCAAAGCGCGGGAGTTCTTCGCCGATTGGGAACGCGCAGCGGACGACATCGTCGCGGTCCTTCGCTCCACCGCCGGAAAAAACCCGTACGACAGGGACCTCACGGACCTGATCGGTGAACTCTCCACCCGCAGCGAAGAGTTCCGCACGCGGTGGGCCCGTCACGACGTGAAGTACCACCGCGCCGGCCGCAAACACCTCCACCACCCGATCGTCGGCGACCTTGACCTGAGCTTCGAAGCGCTGGAACTTCCCGCAGACCCGGGACTGCGCATCAACGTCTACACGGCTGACCCCGGGACCCCCTCCGAGGACGCACTGAAAGTCCTCGCCAGCTGGGCCGCCACCCAGCGCGACACGTCACAAATAGCGGCTCAGGGAAAGAAATGAAGGGCTGCCGCACTACGTTGTCGACCTGAGCAGCTGTGGATGATACCGTCGTCGCTGGCTAGACATTTGGGATTTCAGCACGCAATCGCAGGGGATCTATATTCCCCACTATTCACGTGAATTCCGTAATTCGTCTCAGGGGGGACAAATGAAGAAGTCTATTGCAGCGCTTGCACTTGCAGGAACAATCGTACTGGCCGGCACCGCGCCGGCCGTAGCATCCACAACCTACCCGGCGCCGGGCAATGAGTACGGAACCGTTTCTGACGGAACCATATCTCGCGGCGAATCCATCACTTTCTCCGGTAGCGGCTACATCGCCGGCGAAACAGTCAACATCACGTTCGAGCGAACCGGCGGCAAGAAGGCTTCGGACGGCGGGAGGCCCGCTCCGTCCAACTTCAACGTGATCGCTGACGGCACCGGCGCTTTCTCAACGCCCATTACCTTCACCGACGGCGGCAACTACATGATCGGCGCTGTCGGCGCCACGTCCGGCAACAGGCGCTGGGCAGCCGTGGTTGTGAATTCCGGCAACGGCGGAGGCAACAATAACGGGGGCGGCAACCATGGCGGCAGCAACGGCAAGGGCAATTCCGGACTTGCTTCTGTTTCCAGCGTTACCGCCGCTGGCACAGCAAACGGCGAGGCCAACACTGTTGCAGAGTCCAACCTGATCCTATGGTCGCTGGTCGGCGCAGGCGCTTTGGCCGCGAGCGCGGCATCCACAGCGGTGATTCGCCGCCGCGCCAAGAAGTAACACGTCCCACAAGGGCAGGTGCTTCTCCGGGAAACTGGAAAGCACCTGCCCTTTGCCGCTAGTGGATGTAAGGATCGGTTATGCCTCACCGCCTGATGCTCCTTGATACGGCCTCGCTCTACTTTCGCGCCTTCTTCGGCGTGCCCGATTCGATCCGCCGCGCCGATGGCACCTCGGTAAACGCCGTTCGCGGTCTGCTGGACATGATCGCGCGGCTCGCCACCGACTATGGGGCGACACATCTGGTTGCGTGCTGGGACGAAGACTGGCGCCCGAAGTGGCGCGTGGATCTCATCCCGACGTACAAGTCGCATCGGGTGGCGGAGGCGGTCGAGGGTGCGCCCGACGTCGAAGTGGTACCGGATGCGCTCCAGCTGCAGGTTCCCATGATCCGGCAGGTCCTCCGCCTTGCGGGGATCGCCGTCGTCGGGGCTGCCTCCCATGAAGCCGACGACGTCATCGGCAGCTACGCGAGCCACGCCGGGGTTCCCGTCGACGTCGTGACGGGCGACCGGGATCTGTTCCAGGTGGTCGATGATGCCCGCCAGGTGCGCGTCATCTACACGGCGAGGGGCATGAAGAACCTTGAGGTCGTGACGGATGCCGTCGTCGTGGGCAAATATCGAGTGCTGCCCGAGCAGTACGCCGATTTCGCGACGCTACGCGGCGACGCATCGGACGGGCTGCCGGGTGTGGGCGGGATCGGTGAAAAGGCGGCCGCGTCGTTGCTCGCGACGTACGGCACGCTCGACCAGTTGCTCGCTGCAGCGAGGGATCCAGGCAGCGGGCTGTCCGCGCCTGTAAGGACGAAACTCACCGCTTCCGCCGATTATCTGGCTGTTGCGCCCGTTGTTGTGAACGTCGTGCGCGACCTCGCACTGCCCACGCTCGACGAGGCGGGAGCGCTGCTGCGCCCCGTCGTCGGGGACTCGCGCATTGAACTCGAGCGTGTCGCAACGGACTGGAACCTCGGCGGCTCGGTGAAGCGATTGCTCGAAGCCCTCGACCTCAGGCAGTGAGGGACATCAGCCCTGCGCAATGATCGGCACAGCTGACAAATCAGTGAGTCGGTGACGCCTGGATGGTTCTCGCTGTGGCTTCTATCTTGAGGGTAAGCGCGGCGAGGGCGAGCATTTCCAGTCCGGTCCAGGCGAGCGTCCCGCCCCAGATTTCAGGGGAGAAGCTCAGTGCCCCGTCGTGGACCGCCACACCGGCGAAGTACGGGGCCCAGAACACGACGGGGGAGAGGCCTGTCGCGATCATTAGCCGCGCGTGGCTGGTCGGGCGGGGTCGTACCATGGCCCACAGCAATCCAACGAGGACGGCTCCAGCGACGGCCGCCGGAACGAGCCAGGCGTCACGCAGCGCGACCATGATCTGCAGGGCCACCGAGGGCAGCAGCACCATGGCCGCGGGCACGGCGGCGTGCAGGCGCCATCGTAGCGAAAGCAAAAGGACGGGCACGAAAAGCACAGCCGTTGAGACAAAGAACGATCCCAAGGACACGATGATGGACGACGACGTCGGCACCGTCACCGCGGGCTCCGCCCCGGGAGCGGAGATGTACGTCTGGATGAGCCCGTGACGGGCGAAGACCGTGAATTCCTGCAGGATGAATGCCGCGACCATGCCGGAGAGCATGGCGCTCGCGACGGCTGGTATCAGCCGCGGCCATGACCGTTCGGGTGAGTGCCATGCCGAGGAGAACGGCGCGCCGAGGATGAGGAAGCCTCCCGTGGCGAGCCCCAGATGGGACGGGCTGAATAGCGCCTTGAGGCCCTGCTCGATGCCGAACACCGAATGCCAGGCGAAGTCCGCCATCCCGGAGATGAGGAAGAGGACGACCCCGGCTGCCGCGGCCCCATACCCGGCGGGGATGGCTTCGGTCCACCGTGTGCCGGGTGCGTGGCGGCGCCAGGTCAGGGCGGCGATCCAGAGGGCGCACGCCGCGAAGCCCGAGTAGAGGATCGCGTGCCACGGAGTGAAGAACGTCTCGAGGTCGCGGAGGTTGTTGTGCGCCCAGCCGTCAACATAGGTTCCGGTGAGGAGCCAAACGCCGGCCACGAGGGTAATGACGTCTTCAACGGCAGTCGTGGGGCGGTGGACTGATACCGGCGGAATCGCAAAAGCGTGAGCTGCTGTGGCGTCCATAGCTCCACAGTAGGTCCCGCCGCCTTTCGCGGCGAGAGGCAATCTCTTTTGCTGGAACCCCGGCCGCTGCGCCGTTGGCGGTTCCTGTTGACCAGGCTTCTTGCCCGGACCTAGCATCGCCGTGCTGGTGCGTGATGGTCTGGGGCATCCCTTGACCTTCGACCCAGCCGCCGCCTGGAAGTGATCGTCTTTGCGGCACTCATCGCGTGGACTGTCTGGGACCGGAAACGGCGGCAAGCATCGTGGTCTTCCTGACGGGTCTGTGCCGCCGGCCGCTGGTTATCGCCGGTATTCGCCGGCCACTGGACAGGTGAACGGATCCGCTGCCGCGAGTCCTACCGTATTAAGGTAGCGAACCACGATTGCGTACGAGTGCAGCAGCCCCGTTTCGGTGTAGGCGATCCCCTCGGCATCGCAGTGCGCCTTGACCAGCTGACGGACCTCTCGCAGGTGCGGGCGGGGCATATCGGGGAACAAGTGGTGTTCTATTTGGTGATTAAGCCCGCCCATGAGCAAGGTCACGAATCGTCCTCCGGCGATGTTGCGGGACGTGACCACCTGCCGTGTCAGGAAGTCCACCCGGCTGTTTTCGGACAGGATCGGCATCCCCTTATGATTCGGCGCGAAGCTTCCTCCCATGTAGAGACCGAACACGGCGACCTGTACCACGATGAATGTGACGGCGATCGCGGGGGACAGGACGAGGAAAAGCAGGCCGACGTAGGCACCGAAGTGCAGACCCAGCAGGGCGATCTCAAGCCACCGGTACTTCACTGGCCCTCGCCGAAGCAAATACTTCAACGAGTCAATATGCAGCGTCCATCCGAGGAACAAGAGCAAAGGGAAGAGCAAATAGCCTTGGTGCTTGCCGAGGGCACGGCCGAGTCTTCCGCGGCTGCTTGGCACTTCGTTGTGGAAGATAACCACACCCTGTGCGATGTCCGGGTCATGATTGACCATGTTCGGGCGGGCATGGTGCCGCGAGTGCTTGTCGGTCCAATACGCGAAACTCATGCCTACCACCAGGGTGGCAATGAGGCGTGCAGTCCACTCGTTCGAGGAACGGGACGCAAACACTTGCTGATGGGCTGCTTCATGGCCGAGGAAGGCGAACTGCGTGAAGACGACGCCGGAGGCGCCTGCCACGGCCAGCTGAAGCCAGGAGTCTCCCAAGATGAAGAACACCACCCAGATCCCTGTCCCCACCACGGCCAGGGTCGTCAGCAGGAGGAGGTAGTAGCGTCGGCACCGCCGGAGCAGACCCGCTTCCCGGACGGATTTCAGGAGGTCCGCATAGCTGCTCGTGACCTTGTTGATCCGTGCCCTTGGCGGAGCGGGTCGTGGCGGCATCGTCAGCGCGGGCACGGACGGTGAAGGCTGGTTGGTCAAGGGCAAGTGGTTGCCTCCTCGGATGCGCTGAAGACGCGCTGCCGGGGTCCGGGGCAACACAACCAGCCTAGGCGCCGCTGGCCCTACCCGTCCAGAGGATTGGGATCAGGGCGGGACGATCAGTCGGTGATTGGTCTGGCATTCGATACGGTCCGGGGTTGACCAGCGGGGTGCACGTTTTCTCAAGTTTGCAGCACGGTATTGCAACCCGGCGGTAAGTTACCCCAAAGTAGCTAGGGATGCCGCGGACATAGGGGTTCGCGGCCAGGAGAAAGGCAAGGCCATGCGCCGATTCCGACTCACCGCCGTCCTCGCCGCTGCGGCGCTCACGATTGGACTCTTCGCCGCACCCGCGGCTCAGGCCGACTCGATCTCGCCGGACCCGCCCGGAGCCAATGACTGGACGTGCAAGCCGTCGAGCGTGCATCCGTACCCGGTAGTCCTCGTCCCAGGGACGTTCGAGACGATGTACAAGAACTGGGCGCTGTTCTCGCCCGTACTTAAGAATCAGGGGTACTGCGTCTTCTCGCTCAACTACGGAGTAGTCAACGGTGTCCCCGCCAGCGGGCCAATTCGGGACTCCGCTGCTGAGCTTGCGACGTTCGTTCGCTCAGTTCTCGGCGCAACGGGTGCGAAGCAGGTAGATCTCGTCGGCCACAGCCAAGGTGGGATGATGCCGCGCTATTACATCGGCTTCCTCGACGGCGCCAAGTATGTGCACCATTTGGTTGGCATTGCGCCGTCGAACCATGGCACCCAAGGCCTGATCGCGCCGTCGCCCGCAGGGATGATTCTCGACACGACCGCAACGAGCACCCTGTGCCAGGCCTGCGCGGACCAGCATGCCGGCTCGGCATTCATGACCGAGCTCAATTCGATCGGCGACGCCGTGCCGGGGCCGTCGTACACAGTGATCTCGACCCGCTACGACGAGGTCGTGACGCCCTATACGAGCCAGGCTCTTGTTGGGCCGCTCAAGCAAATGTCCAACCTTGTTCTGCAGGACTACTGCCCGCTCGACACATTCGAACACGATCAATCTCCCAACGACCCGAACGTGTGGTCTCTCGTCTCCAACGCGCTTCTCCAGAGCGGCCCCGCAGATCCGGGGTATCGCCCGGAGTGCGTGTAGCGGGTGGTGGCCCGTCGCCGAGGGATGGGTGAACGAGTGGAAATTATGGATTGCCGACACCCTTAACTGCAGACAGCCGCCCGTGGTACACGGGCGCCGTCGGGGAATTGGCGGTGGCTCGGGTTCTGGCGCGGCTGGGACCCGAATGGACAGTCCTTCATGCGGTTCCGGTCGGGGCCGGCACGTCGGACATTGATCATGTGTTGATCGGGCCGGCAGGGGTGTACACAGTGAACACCTGTGCTCACAGACGGTCAGCTGCTGCGCTGGCTGAACCGGCGCAAACCCGTCCTCACTCCAGAGCAGCTCCCCCTCGTTGTCGCCGTTGCCGCATTGCCGGGAACCTGGCACCGCCAGCCTGCGGCGTCCAGGGACGCCGTCGCTCTTCAGCGGGCCTTCGACGCTGTCAGGACGGAAGTCGTGGGGGCCCGACGACGGCGGGCGGCATGGGCGCTTGCAGTCGCGGCCTACTTCGTAGTCGCCGTTCTCAAACTTCCGGTGATCATTGCGTGGTTCGTTCCGATGCTCGTGCACGGGTAGCCACTAAAGCGACAAAGTGGTCTTTGGAGTGCCGGCAGGCGTTGTGCCTGGATTGCCGGAATTGGTGAACCCCTGGCTTCGGTATGGAGCAGCAGCATATACGCCGAGAACCCTGACCTCATCGGTGAAGAACTCCAGCTCCTCGAGCGCGAGGCGCACGGGGGTGTCGGATGGGTGACCTTCAACGTCTGCCATGAAGGTGGTCGCAGCAAACTCGTTGCCCACCATGTAGCTTTCCAGGCGCGTCATGTTCACGCCGTTCGTCGCGAAACCACCCAGGGCTTTGTACAGCGCCGAGGGTACATTCCTGACCCGGAAGACGAAGCTGGTGATCACGGGCCCGGGCAACTCGTCGCGGGTTTGCTGCCGTCGTTCCCTGGACAGGGCGACAAAGCGCGTCGTGTTGGTGGCGTCGTCCTCGACGTCTTCCGCCAAGACATCCAACCCGTACATCTGGGCGGCGAGCGGAGGCGCCAGCGAGACCTTGGAAGGGTCATTCCAGTCGCGGACCTCCCGTGCCGAGCCGGCGGTGTCTCCGGCAACAACCGGTTTCAGCCCCATTGACCGGATCAGTTTTCTACACTGGCCAAGGGCATGAATGTGGCTGTGCACTTCTTGCGCCTGTTCGAGAGTGCTTCCGGGTATGCCCAGCAAGTGGAACCGGATCCTGAGAAAATGCTCGCCCACAATCTGCAATCCGGATTCGGGGAGGAGGACATGGATATCGGCAACCCGTCCGGCGATGGAGTTCTCAATCGGAATCATGGCGAGGTCCGCATCGCCGGATTTCACTAGTTCGAAAGCATCTTCGAAGCTGGGGCACGGTACTGGCTCCATGGCCGGGAACATCTGAAGGCAAGCGATGTTGGAGTTAGCGCCGGGCTCTCCTTGGTATGCAACTTTACGAACCATGGAGCACATGGTGTCACATTTTGCCGCGTTCCCTCGTTCCTGGTGCCCGGTGCGTAATGTGCACCCGTCGCCGGCTCTAGATGACGCCGGCTGGGAGACGAGCTGCGCCCGGCCCTCTTCGAGTTGGTACGCGAGGCCCACCACTGCGGTGGAGTAGTTGTCAACGGCGTCGAAAATCACCCGTGAACTGTCCATGAGGCGGCGCACGGTCTCTTTGACGTGTTCGAAGACCCTATCGTTTACTTCCGTCTTGTCGTCGCGCATCGACTTCAGGACCGACGGTGTGATCCGTTCGACCAGATCGCGGATGTGGCCTGGGGGAGCCTCCCCGGTTTCCACGGCCTCTTTCGCGGCGGTGACGGCGCCGCAATTGTCGTGTCCAAGGACCACGATCAGGGGCACATGGAGCACCGAGATCGCCTACTCGAGCGAGCCGAGAACGGCGTCATCGATCACGCGCCCTGCTGTGCGCACCACTGACTCTGTTGCTCACCCTCCTTACTTTGAGGGGATGCGCCGATGCGTGTGCGGAAGTATCGGGTTACCCTCACTGAGCGCATCGCACTCCCCGGCCGCGCCCCGATCCACGAGCCGACGGATGGCGGTAGCTCAGACGGCGGTGTAGCCGCCATCGACGAGTACGTAAGAGCCGGTCATGAAACTGGCCTTGTCGGAAAGTAGGAACGTGGTGACGTTCGCGATCTCTTCGGGCTGTCCCAGGCGGCCGAGCGGATGCTTCGCCTCGAGCCCACTGAGGACTTCTTTCGGCGCGGCGGCCAGGAGCGGCGTATCGATATAGCCGGGGCCGATCGCGTTGACGCGCAATCCCTGGGCTCCGTATTCAGCCGCAGCATTCTTGGTCAGGCCCACGACGCCGTGCTTGGCCGCGGTGTAAGCGGCGTTGCCGGGAGCAGCGACGGCGCCGTGGATCGACGCCATGTTCACGATGGCACCTTCGGAGGCACCTGCGGCAAGGATGGCCGGGACCTGGTAGCGCATTCCGTAGAGGACCCCGCTCAGGTTGATGGCGATGACCCGGTCCCAGTCCTCAACGTCGAGGTCTCCGACAGGAGCATTTGCGCCGCCGATGCCTGCGTTGTTAACGGCATAGTTGAGGGCACCATAGCGCGAGACCGCGAAGTCGACGGCCTTCTTACTGTCCTCGGCGACGGCAGTGTTGCCCTGGAAGGGAACCGCGGTGCCGCCAGCGGCGGTGATCTCGTTGCTCACACGCGTTGCAGCGTCTCGGTTGATGTCGACGACGACGACGTTGACACCGTTCTTCGCGAGGTCTTTGCTGATTGCTTCCCCAAGTCCGGAGCCTCCGCCGGTGACGATCGCGGTCTTGCCTTTGAAGTCACTCATAATTCCTCCTCGTGCGGCGGGATCGGTCCCGCAGATTTCAGTGGTGAGCGCTGGTTGAGCAGCTCGGTTGTGGCAACCGTACGCCGTCCCGTGAGAAGAAGCCCGGATTCCTAATCTCCTAGCGCCACAGGTAGGGGTCCTTTGACCTCCCGCCCAGGCGTGGAACGGCTCGAAAGTCTTCCTTCAGGTGCGAAACGGCGGCACCATGAAGTAGAGCAGAACCCGTCCAACGATGGAAGGGAGAGCAGCATGGATGAGCGAAGATCCCGTCGACGTCCGAGGTTTCCGGGCTGGGAAGTCGGACCGGCGGCGGTGGGACTGGGCTTGGTCGCCCACCTGGTCTCGGGTGGCGTGCGTCCCGGGGTGCCTGTGCTGATCGCGCTGACGGCCCTGCTGAGCATGTGCGCTTCGCTGCTCGCCCGGATCAACCTACCGAGTTGGCTATTGCTCGTTCTCTGCGGCGTAGCCCAGCAGGTTCTGCATCTGGCCTTCGACCGACTTTCTGGAACCTTCTCGGTTGGCGCGCCCGCCCAACATCAGCATGCAGCGACGGGATTGCAGCCTGGGCAGCTGACCGCGACGCCATCCCCTGCCGGGCACTCTCCGGATTTGATGCTGGACACCCACGTTGCCGCAGCGTTGCTGACAGCGCTCCTCGTCGCCCGTGTGGATCTATCGCTTGCGCGGGCGTGGAACCTGCTCCATCGCACAGCTTCGGGAGATACACACAAAGCCCATCAGGGCACGCCTTAGCCATTCCCCACCAACCACGAAACCTCATTCGTGCGCAGCCAACGCGGCGACATCCGCGATAGACGAGTTTGGAGGCCAGATGGCTAACCCTGCATGCCCCCGGGGTCACTGCCAGTACCCTCTCGACGGGGACTCCCTCATTATCTCTGTGGGCTGTGATGCGTGGCTGGCTTCTACGATGCATCGCTAATGTCGGCAAGAAACCAATCCGGGGATTGCGGACTCCGCTGCAGATGGAATGTGCTCAATGCGGAGTCTGAACTGAGGCGGACCTGTAGCCGCCAGTGTTCAACGGCTGCGGGGTCTTCGCCGTCGGAGGCGGCCGACGCGCTGCGGTGACGCCCGCCGTCGCGCCCGAACCAATGCGCGGCGCCGGCGTCGGGATCCACGGCCCAGATGCGGCCGTCATATCGGACGGCCAACGGGGCGCCGTCGGGGCTGAAGCGAACGGCGATCTCTTCTAGCGTGTGAATGGCCTCGGCAGTGAGTGTCATCGATGTGTTCTTTCCCGGGTTGTGCGGCGCGCCGTTGTCATGCGGCCTTTGCGAGGGTTGGATCGGTTTTGTCCGCACTCTTTTAATCGTTTGTGTCCACGGAAAAGGTACGCTCGCGTCCAAAAAACCTGGGCGCGAAACTCGCCGTTCGCCCCGTGTGGTTGCCGGCCCGCAGATCCCGGCTACGCGTACTTCAGGCTGAGCAGAAGTGCCTTGAGCTGCTTGTATTGTTCGGTAGCCACCCAGGACCTGGCTGCGTCTGGGGAGATGAAAGCCGGGGTGCCGAAGATGACCCGGGCGACCATCATTCCGTTGGGCATGAAGGTTTGGTTCGTGCCGGAACTGTGCACGGACGGATCAAACTCGGGGGCATTGCGGACGTCCATCAGGTACATGTAGGTGCCGTCGACGCCCTGATCGACGGCGAAACCGAATTCCCGGGACCGGCCGGCCAGATTGGGCAATGCCGGAATGGGGGCGCTATCAAGGACCGTTCGTGTCACTGGGCCGGCGGCGCCGGGGCCGTACGTGGCTGGAAACGCTCTCCCACGAGGCAAGGCAGGGCAGATAATGGTCCTAAGCGAACCTTGGCGGTCCCGACCCGGGAGACGATGAAATGGTTGCGGACATCATTGTCCAAGTGGTGGCAGACCTTATCGAGGGATGGTTCGATTGGCGGCCGACGCCTCGCCAGCGTGTCTTAAGGGCTTTGGATCTCTCGAGTGAGCCTGTCCTATCTCTGAAGCAAAGGGAATTCGGGCGGACGTGGCTGACGTACGGCTTGGGACACCTTGTGGATCTGGGGCTTGAATCGCGCGTCAAGGATATTCAGAAGGCACTGCAGCGTGTTGACTCCTTCCCTTGGGAAACCAAAGAGTAAGACCATCTAGAACACCGGACGCCAGGTCTCGACGGCGTCATCGCCGACAGCAACGATCTCACGCCAGCGGTCGAACACTGAGCAAGGGTGGGAGATGCCCAGATCCACGATATCGCCGACCTGCAGGCCTTCTGCGTCGTCCACGATGGCGTGGTGGTCGAAGAGGCGCGTCAGCGTGGCGCCTTCGCCGTCCGGCAGGAGGGCCCCGTTACGGAATCGGGAGACGATCACCGGCAGGCCGGCGTCGTACGCCAACTCCCGCTTGCCCGCGTTCAGGACAACGCGCCCGGGTTCAGGGGCGGAGATGACCAGTGCCCGAACCACGACGGCGGCGGTGAGACCCGGGATTGGCGAGACGCTCTGGTAGGTGCCGTGGTCGTGCACGACGTAGCAGCCTGACCGGAGCACGTTGACGGAGGTGCTGTGCGGCAGGAACGCGGCGGCACGGTCCTGGAACGCCGAGCCGCCGTTGCTGAAGACCGGCAGATCCACCTCGAAAGTGGCGTGCAGTTCGTCGAAAATGTCGCGGGCCAGGCGGCAATGCGAATCGATCCCGGCCAGGTTTGCATCGGTCCTGGTGTTCGGTGCCACGCCCTCGTAGGCGCTGACGCCGGCCAACAATAATCCCTGGGCGGCACGAACCTCAGCAGCGAGAGGCCCGGCTTCGGCTTCGCTGCGGATCCCGGTGCGGCCGCCGGCGGTCCCGACGTCGATCAGTACGTTGAGCGGCTGTGGCGAGTGTTCGAACACTTCGGCCATGGCTTGGACGCCCGCCGTCGAATCGGCCAGGCAGTAGATCTCCAGCTCCGGCGAGGCTGTCAGCCGGGCGCGGAGCTCCTCGAGGTGGCCGCGGAACAGCACCTCGTTCGCGATGAGGATCCGGGTGGCACCCCACTCGATGGCCTGCGCGGCCTGCGCGGTGGTCGCCACGGTCACACCCCAGGAACGGGGCAACTGCCGGCGGACAATCTCGCCCGTCATGGTGGTCTTGATGTGCGGGGCCAGCACCATGCCGCGTTCGCGTGTCCAGGCCTCTTTGATGCCGATATTGCGCTCGACGGCGGCAACGTCCAGGAGCATCTGCGGCAAGGTGTTGAGAGGGAGGGCGGGGTCAAGGTGCGGCATGCGATGCGGTTCCTTCAGGACGTTCCGGAAGCTGGGTACCCGGAGATCCTATCCGGGTTCAGTAACTAGAGAACCCGTCGGCAGGTCGCCGCGAATGACAAGTAGTGGCCACTCGGGCGGTTACAGGGCGGAATGAGTATGGTCTTTCTCGTGTCAGACCTTTCAGGCGGATCGTCGCGTGGCTGGCTGCCACGAGCTGAGTCCAGGCCATAGGAGGTCACATCATGTCCGTCATCATTGCAACCAAGGTATCCGGTGACACGAGCGTTTTCGCCAAGTCGCTGGAGGAGCGCGCTGACGAGTATCGCCAATGGGGGGAGCGCGGCCGGGCTGCTGGGGCCATCCACCATCAGTTCGCGGTCGGCGACGGGTTTGTCCTCGTAGTCGATGAATGGGAATCGACAGAAGCATTCCAGAAATTCTTCGGTGACCCCGAGATCCAGGCGTTCATCGGCTCGGTCGGCGGCGACCCGAACGTGGCCCCTGAAGTCACCGTCGGGGAATCGGTCGACTCTGCGGACAAGTACTAGCCGACTCGCGCATGTCGGTCCCCGTCAACGTACAGACTGTTCGCCCGCGCATGCTGGCCGCCGTCCGGCGTGAGGTCGTTCCGGGCGAAGTCGGCTCGGCGTGGGGCCCTGCTGTGGCGCTGGTCTGGGACTTCATTCGCAGTCAGCCGGGTCTGTGGACGGACGGCCACAATGTCTTCGTCTACCACCACCCGAACACGCCTGACGCACCCCTTGTGTGCGACTTCGGCGTCGAAGTCACGCGCACCTTTGAACCGGCGGGCGAGGTTCATGCAACCGAAACCCCCGCGGGCCAGGCTGCCGTGGCAGTCCACCGTGGGCCGTACCACCGCATGGACGAGGCATACAAGACGATCGAGGAGTGGATGGCGGCGAATGATAGGGAGTCTGCCGGGCATTCGTGGGAGATCTACGGAGATCCGACACCAGATCCGGCGGACACTGAAACCACGATCGTGCACTTGCTGAAGTAGCTGGCCGGCCGGGGCGCCTTTGCCGAGTTCGCGGAACATGGCGGGGGGATGGCTGCGCGCCGCTATGCATATAGGCCGAAAAACCAGGTGGTCAGGGGGTGAGGGGGCCTTGCAGAACCTGGACGGCAAGCGCTTTGTCACCTTCGATGAGAGCAGTTTCTGCGAGGTTGGAGCGGCCCCAGAGCCCCAGGTACATCCCGTGCAGCGGGGCGGCAATGGAGGCCTCGGCTACCCCTTGGCCGAGTTTCCAGCTCCGGGCTCCGGGTACGTGGAAGATCACTGCCCCTTTCGGCTGGGGCATCCGTCCCAGGCGAAGCTGTCGCGGAGTGAACATTGTCAGGATTTCGTCGATTCCGTCGAGCAGGAAATCTTCTGCGAAAACAGGGTCTGCCAACCCTGTTGTTTGGCAGGCGTCGATGAGGTGGACGGCGTGTTCATGTGCCTGGCGCCGGCGCCAGAACCCGGCTTTGCGCGGAGGCGGGCCGAAGTTCCAGCACGGCTCCTCGGGTTCGAGTGCCGACATTGTCGCGAGGAAGGCGTCCGCGCCTTGGAGGAACCACATTTCGGCTCCGGTGACCGGTGGTTCAGGTTCCTCGACGAACTTGCCCGAAAGGACTATTTGGGCTGCCCAACGTTCGATCGACCCCAGATGCCCGAAGAGATCCCTCAGTGTCCAGCCAGGGCACGCAGGGACAGGACGGGTCAGAATGTCCTCGGGTTGGCGAGCGAGGACGCTCAGGCGGTCAAGGCTGTTGGCCAGCTCAGTAAGAAGGCGATCCGGCGACATATGCCGAGCATAATGGGCCGGCCGGTTTCCCTGAATTCCAGCGGGTTCCAACACGGTGTGGCGATCACGCCAACGATGCTCCTGGCGCGGGTCGTTTCACACTGGCATCCCGCACTTAGGAAGCAGGCTTACTATGGTGGATGTATGCCGGACTTAAACGACTGGACGACTCCACGGTTGCTCTCAACTGCAGCGCGACTGGTCGAGCATGCCTGGAATGAAAAGCTTGCTGTCTTGGGCCTGACCCATGCGGGTGTCATAGCGTTGGAGGTTCTCGACGCGGAAGGGGCCATGGTGCAGGCCCGGCTTTCCACCAAAGTCCAGGTGCGGGCGCAGACCATGGGACAGACGCTTTCGAGGTTGGAGGCGCATGGGCACATTACCCGGGAACGTAGCCGCCTGGACGGGCGCTCGCAGCGGGTGGCTGTTTCCGAGTCGGGCCGGACGGCCCTTGTCCAGGCCCGGGCGCTTGACCGGAATCTGACTCCCGGCGTCGAAGTCGGCGTGGAGGAACTGCGCGGTAAGCTAGTGGCCGTTATCCGCTGGCTCGGTTCTGCGCGCTGGGGCGAAGAAATGCCCGAGAACGAGTCAACGGCAACCAGCAAGGATCTGCCTGAGCAGAGCTAGCGCACCAGCAGCATGGCCGCCCGATTACGCCACTGCGTGCTGCCGCCGTCGTCTCACTACCGTTGCAACCACCAGGAGCACGACGACGGTCCCCAGGCCGAGTCGCGCCGCCAA
Organism: Arthrobacter sp. efr-133-TYG-120; assembly: GCF_030209785.1. Classification (NCBI taxonomy): domain Bacteria; kingdom Bacillati; phylum Actinomycetota; class Actinomycetes; order Micrococcales; family Micrococcaceae; genus Arthrobacter; species Arthrobacter sp. efr-133-TYG-120. The sequence goes on along the minus strand of NZ_JARVRI010000010.1, from coordinate 187,825 downwards.
TGGGCCGTTGGGTTCGGCGCCGGTGAAATACATCAAGGCCAGCACGGGGGCGATGGCGGTGAACTCGTAGCGACGGCTCAACACGACGAACGGCAGAAGCAGCAGTGCGTACCACGGATAGCTGGGCGAAACGACCAGCAGCATCCCTCCGATCATCAAGACTTGTCCGTCCCATGGCCGGGTGGCGTCGGTTGTCCGCCATACGTAACCCGCGAGGCCGAGCAGGAGCACGAGGGCTGCCGGCGCTGCCCAACTGGCCGGGAGCACCAGCTTCAACAAAGCGAACCGCGGGCTGTCCTGCCCGTCGTACCCCTCCGAACGAAGGTATTCGGGAAGATAGCCCAGGACGGCCCAACCGCTGGCGAGGACGTATGGTACGTACACCACGGCGAACGTGGCCACGGCGGCCGCGCCGAAGCGGAACGGCCGCCGGTACAGCAGTGCCGGGGCGCTGATGACCGGGATCAGCTTGGTGGCCACGGCCGCGCCGAAGGCGATTCCGGAACCCAGTGTGCGCCCGCCCACCAGCAGTAGCGCCGCCGCCAAGGCCAGGGCGGTGCCCAACGCATCCACATGCGCCCCGTTGATGGCTTCAAAAGCCACCAGCGGAGACCAGGCCCACCAGACGGCTTGGTGCGCGGGCCTTCCGGTGCGGCGCAGGAACGCCAGCAATGCCACCGTGATGGCGAGGCTAAGCAGGAGCCCTGCCAGTTGGAAGGCGATGAATCCAACCTCGGGACCCGGGACGAGCCGCACGGCCAGGAAATAGAGTTCTGCCACCGCCGGGTAGACGGTGGGCACGGCGGGCCTGTTGATGGCCGTGCACAGGGTACTGCCGCCGGGAATGTTGGTGGTGGTCTCCGTACCTGTGGGGAAGGGATTGCTATGGCATGTTCCATCCGGCCCGGCGTCTTGGAACAGCCACGGCGGCCGCAGCGGCCGCAGCGCTTCGTCCGCCGGAACGTGGGCATATGGGGAGATTCCGGCCTTCTGGACGATGCCGTCCCACGCATAGCGTGCGGAGTCGTTGCTGGTGGCCGGCGGTGCGGCGATGGCCGCGGCTCCCACCAAGAGCGAGCCTAGAAGGACGACGGAGGCCGCGTGCCGCGCCGGGATCCGGCGCGCCACTAGTACCGCCGGGAAGAAGACAATCCAGGCGGCCAGCGTGCCAAGGGGAGACACCCACTCCGCGGACGGATCGGTGGTGACGGTCCACCAGACGACGGCGGCGAGCAGGGCCACCAATGCCAGCGCCATCACCGCAGCCGAAATGCCGGACGCGCGCCGGGTTGTTGGTTCGCTCACCCTTCGATCGTGCACCACGTGCAGGCTGGTGGGCCATTGATCCGCGGCACCGTATGCCTTTCGTAAGGTCTGCATCGGGACGGCGGGAGGGTCTTGGTGGTGTGATCAAGGCATGGACAGATTGACCACTTTCCTCCAACAGCGGATGGAAGCGGTGAACGGACGGTTCTCCTCGCCCTTGCGCAGCAGGCGGCTGACGGTGGTGCTGGGCCGTTGGCTCGGCCTTGCCTTCACTGTGTGCTTCTTGACCGGACTGTTCAGCCACCTTCTGCAGGATCCGCCAGCGTGGATGCTTTTCCTTACGCGCCCCGTATGGCTGTACGTGGCTACGCAGGGCATCCACGTCACCACCGGGATAGCTTCCATCCCGCTCCTCGTCGCCAAGCTCTGGTCCGTGTATCCCGAACTCTTGCGTTGGCCCCCGCTGAAGTCCGTGGTGCACGGCCTGGAACGGGCCTCCATTGCGCTCTTCGTGGCCGCTTCGCTGGTGGAAGTCACCATCGGCCTGCTTAATACTTTCCAGTGGTACCCCTGGCCGTTTTCCTTCAGGGATGTCCACTATTGGCTGGCCTGGGTCATCATCGGATCTTTGGCGCTTCACATCGCTGTCAAGATGCCCCTGATCCTGGCCCATTGGAGCCGTCGGTCGGACGCGGCCACCATCGCTGCGGCGACTGAAGGGGGAGTGCCGGACAGCAAAACTCTTCCTGCAGCCGCGAAGGCTCGAACCGGGCACGGCTGGAGCCGCAGGGGGTTCCTGGCGGCAATCACTGCTGGCACCGGCGTCGTCGTCTTGACGACTGGGGGCCAGTCCTTCGCCTGGCTGTCGGGCCTGAACCTCTTCGCGCCGCGCCGAATGGATACCGGCCCCCAGGCCGTCCCCATCAACAGGACGGCCGCCCAGGCCGGTGTGGCTGACGCTGCGCTGGGCCCCGACTGGGTGCTGACCGTGTCCTCGGGATCGGTGCAGAAGACGTTCACACTGGCGCAGCTCGCGGCCTTGCCGCAGTACAGCTACGGATTGCCCATCGCCTGCGTGGAAGGCTGGAGCCAAGGAGCCCAGTGGCGCGGTGTCCGAGTCAGGGACCTGATGGCAACGGTGGGCGCACCGGCTGATGCCGAGTTGCAGATTTCCAGCATGGAGAAAGGCGGCGTGTACGGGCGGTCCTTCATGCCCGCTGCGTACAGCCAGGACGAGCAGACCTTGCTGGCGCTCGAGCTCAACGGCGAACCCCTGGACCTCGACCACGGCTATCCTGCACGGATCATCGCACCCGGACGCCCGGGCGTCTTGCAGACCAAATGGGTGCACAAAGTGGAGGTGATCTGATGCGGCTCTCCTTGGGGATTCCGTCGGCGCCCGGTAGGCGCGGGACCGTCTGGTGGGTGCGTGCAGCCCTGGGCATCCTAGGACTGGCAGCCCTCGGATACGCCCTCTTCGGATTCCTTGCCAATGTGCCGCCTGCCCAGCTGATCGGTGTGGCTGCCTGGCTTGCTGTGGCGTTGTTGGTGCACGACGGCGTGCTGGTTCCGTTGACGACGTTGGCCGGCGGCGGCTTGTCGAGGTTGACGTATGGGCTGGGCCCCGTTCAACGGGGGATCGTGCGCGGGGCCCTTCTGGTGGGGGCATTGATGACGTTGGTGGCGGCCCCGCTCATCCGCGCCCAGCAGGTGCTCCAGCCAACCGGGCCGGGCAGCGGCGCCAACAGCACCGTCCTGCAGGGAGACTATGTGCTGGCCTTGGGCGTTTTCTGGATGGTCCTGGTGGTGGCCGCAGCGACTGCTGTGGCCGCCGTCGGACTCTACGGCCGCCGTTCCAAGGTCAGGAAGACCCGGCCCTGAACCGTCCGGGTTGCCACGGTATCCAATCCCGCGCGGGCCGCGTGGACAGCGAGCGCTTTCGCGCCGGCACGGGCCCAGGGAAAGGCCGCGCTGGCACGTCCGTCTGAATCCTCCAGCACCGCCAGATAGGCCACATCGAGAAAATCGCGTGCTTCGGCCTCCGCAAGCACTTGCCCGTCCGAGGCGAGCAAGGAGGCAACACGCTCCAGGAGCACCCGGATGTTTCCACCGATGCCGATGTTGCCATCCAATAACAGGGCCGAACCCCAACCTCGCTCGTGTGGGACGGGGTCAAAGATGGAGCCCAGGATAGCCGCACCGCCCCGGGCGGTGGCCAGCTTCACGGCGGCTGGGCTCGAATCGACACCCATGGAGGCCAGCCCCAGTTCCCGGGCGGCCTCCAGCATCCGCCCTGGGCCGCAGCCCACATCAAGAACGGGCCCGCGGAGGGCGCGAAGCAACTCGCGCTCACCTGCCGTGGCCGGGCCGGACCAGCCGAGCATGTTGAAGTGGACGGGCCCGATGGACTCCGGCAATGCCGACTCCGGACGCAGCGTCAGTCGCCCCAGGCCGAGGGGCAGGCTGCGGGCATAAGGCTCGTGGCCGCCCTGTCCAAAGAGAGCCGGTCCAAACAAGGCGAGCGGGCGGGAGTCAGGCGCAAAGGAATCGGACCGGGCACCAGGGCCTCCGCGAGCTGTCTGGATGCTCATCGCGAGGAACCCCACGTGGGCACGACGCCGGCCGGCACCCCAAGCGGCATGCCCGCCTCGGGCAGTCCGACGCCAAACCGCTCCACTGCGAGGGCAAACCGGGTTCCGCTGCATTCCCGCGCGGCAGCCAGAGCATCGGCGAAGTAGTCCACGTCCCGCACGACGGGAAGCAGTCCGACCTCCAGGCCAGCGCCGGCAAGCCGGGCCAATTGCTGCGCCCCGGTCCGCGGAGTGGACATGTCCACCCCGCGGAGCAAGCCGCCGTCGGGCCGGTACAGGCCCAACGCCCAGAAGCCACCGTCCGACGCCGGGCCGAACCACGCGCCGCGATGCGGTACCGGAGCGGGGGCTGCCCAGTCCGCCAGGAGCGGGGCCAATTGCTCCCCGCGTATTTGGGGCGTGTCCATGCCCAGAATCAGCAGGGGTCCGGCCGTGAGCGAACAGATGGCCGCCAGCCGCTCGTCCAGGCCACCGGAGCACTGGGCGGATACTTCAAAACCGGCTGCATCTCTTTCGTGCGGCGTGCCGTCAAAGACGAGCAAACGCCTATCCGCCGGAAGGGATCGCACTGTTTCCAGGGTCTGGCTCAGGCTGGTCTGGGCCAAGGCTGCGGCCTGCTCCGGGGTGAGCGGGGGAGTGAGGCGCGTCTTGACCTTGCCCGGGCTGCATTCTTTGGCAATGACGGCGATGGTGAGGTTCACGGCGTCGCTCCATGGGGATCAGCCGGTGCTCGATCGGCCGGCCCGTCGCCCTTCGTCGCCTGAGTCCGCTGCGATGCGGCGGCCAACTGGGTCCCCATGTCTTTGAGCGCAGTGACGGTTCCGCGGAGTGTGCCCGTTACTTTGGACTTTCCCAGCCGGGGAGCATAGTCGACCGGAACTTCGGCCACACGCCAACCGTCGCGGTGCGCTTTGAGGAACATTTCCAACGGGTAGCCGCTGCGTCGGTCCTTGAGGTCCAGGCCGAGGAGTGCGCTGCGCCGGGCAAGGCGAAGGGGGCCGAGGTCAGTTAGAGGGATCCCCGTGAGCCTGCGCAACTGCCGGCTCAGGACCATATTGGCCAAGCGGGCGTGGATCGGCCAAGCACCGCGGGCCGGACGCCTGGCACCCAACACCAGATCGGCACGGGCTGTGCGCACGAGCTCGAGCATCGGGGCCAATTGGGCGGGGTCCAGCGAACCATCGCAATCGCAAAAGCCCACAAACTCCGCCGTGGCCGCCAGCAGTCCGGCATGCGCCGCTGCGCCAAAACCGCGCCTCGGTTCGTCGACGACGGTGGCCCCCAGGCTCGCGGCCAGGGCGCCGGAGCCGTCGGTTGATCCGTTGTCCACGACGATCGCGCGGTATCCAGGCGGCAAAGCTCCCAGCACCTTGGGAAGGGCCGAACGTTCGTTGAGGCACGGTAAGACGACGTCCACGAGTGCGGCGGGTGGGCCCCCATCGTCGGCCGGTCCGTTGGGGAGGCCGGCCATTCCTCTTCGATCGCGCGAACCGCTTTGCTCTTTCTCCACCCTTTGACCGTAGAATCCGCAGGCCCGGTGCGACAGGCGGATTTCCTTACGGAACCGGGACGTTTGCCTCCTACGGCCTAGGCCTGATCCCCGCGCAGCGGTGCAATGGCGAACTCCCGCATTCCGTCCTCGAAACCACGCTTGGGGATCCAACCGAGCTCGGCCCAGGCCCGGGCCGAGCTGGCGGTGATATGACGGACGTCGCCCAGCCGGAATTCTCCTGTGACCACCGGCGCGGGCGCCCCGGCAACAGAACTCAGGACCTCCGCCACCTGCCCTACGGTGTGGACCTCCGACGCGCCGATATTGTATGCCCTCGCGCAGCCCGAGGCAACCCGGCCGCCAACCAACGCGTCAACGGACAACAGATTTGCCTCCGCAACATCCCGGACATGGACGAAGCTGCGGCGCTGGCCGCCATCCTCGAATACCCGCACTGCCTCCCCACGGGCCAGCGCAGAGCGGAACACGCTGGCCACGCCCGCGTACGGGGTGTTCTTGGGCATCCGAGGGCCATAGACGTTGTGGTACCGGAGGGCGATCGCAGTGCTTCCGGTTGAGCGCGCCCACGCGGCAGCGAGGTGCTCCTGGGCCAATTTGGAGGCGGCATAGACGTTCCGCGGATCCATGGCCGCGTCTTCGGTGACCAGTGCCGGGAGCAACAACTCGCCGGTGGCGGGGTCCCGGGGGTCAAAGATTCCGTGCTCCAGATCCTCCACCCGGCGCGGGGCGGGGTGCACCGGCCTGCCTGCCGAATCGGTGTAGGCCCCCTCACCGTAAACCACCATGGAGGAAGCGAGGACCAGTTTGTCGACGCCGGCGGCTGCCATGCCTGCCAGGAGCACGGCCGTGGCCAAATCATTGTTGCGGATGTAGTCCGGTGCGTCGAAGAAGTCCACGCCGAGTCCCACTTTGGCGCTCTGGTGCATGACGACGTCGACTCCGGCGAGCGCCTGCGCCACCGCGTCCGGGTCTCCGGCGTCGCCCACCAGCACGGACACGCCAGGAATTCCCGGCGGTGGATCCGGGTGGACTGCCGGATCCAATGAATCCAGGATCCGGACTTCCCAGCCGCGTGCCATAGCGGCTTCGACTATATGGCCGCCGATGAAACCGGCTCCGCCGGTGACCAGAATCCTCACGGCGCTGTTCGTCCCGTGCCGGGGAGGAGAGGGCCGGGGAGGACAGGGCCGGCGGCTCCCATCACGGTGGCCACAGCGCCGGGCGGCATGGGCACCATCCGCCACGTTCCGCCGTCATCCGCTGGTTCTGCGCCGCCAAGCCCCGCGGACACAGTCCGCACCGCGTCTGACAACACCGCGAGGATCCGCGGTTGCGCCGCCGCCAGGCGTCCCAGGACCAGTTCCGCCGTCACCGGCTCGGAGCCATCGTGCCCCGTATCGGCATCAGTGATGAATGCCAATGCGGCGAAGTGCATGTTCAATTCCGCCGCGAGCATCGGTTCCGGGTACTGGGTCATGCTGATCAGCTGTGCCCCGGACTTAACCAAGGCCGCGGACTCGGCCTTGGTGGAGAATCGCGGACCATTGATGACGGCCACGGTGCCCGCCCCAGCGAAGTCTTCGCTCCGGTGCTCCAAGGCGGCGATGAGTGCCGCCCGCAGCGGGGCGCTGTAGGGCTCGGCGGCAGGCAGGTGCTGCACCCCGGTGGGCAGCGAGCCGTCGTAGAAGGTGTCCGCCCGTCCCCAGGTCTTGTCCAGGACTTGATCGGGTACGGCAAAAGTACCGGTTCCGTGGCTTGAGACCAGTCCGCCCACGGCCGCGGAGGAGATGACGGCTTCTACCCCGAGGCTCTTGAGGGCCCAGAGGTTGGCGCGGTAGTTGATCTGCTGCGGGGCAACGCTGTGCCCGCGGCCGTGCCGGCTCAAGAACGCGACCACCGGGCCGCCGTCGCGGTCACCGTCTGCGCCGGTGCCGCCGTCGTCGCCGCTGGTGCCGGCCGGCGCGGTGAGCCGGGCAATCGTGACCGGACTGGAGGGAGGCCCGAACGGCGTCGGGATGTCGAGCCTGCTGAGCACGACGGCCTCGGGCAGCTTGTAGAGGCCGGTCCCGCCTATGATTGCAATCCGTGCGCGGTGTTCTGCTTGGTGTTCCGGGAGCGATGACATGACCCCATCATGCCAACGCCGGCCCGCGCCGTCGCGGGTGGAATCCTTACGGGTTCAGAACGCGCGCCGGGACGCCTGGACTGGATTGACTTAGCCCTCGCGGTCGATTTGCAAATAACTGAGTCCGCTCACATCGAGCCAGTACCGTGTGGGCGTCTCCACGAGGCGCAGGAGCACGCCCTCGCAGGAAGCGCAGCGCACAACGATTCCCGGAGCGTCAACGTAGACCATCGTCTCCCCGAAGACCCGGACCGCGCCGCAGTGCTTGCATCGTCCGATCGCTGCGACGATATCGAAGCGGAACAGTTCCCACAGCGGTCCTGCCACCGCGTTTCCGTCGAGATGGGCTATGGCATTGCCTGCGATTCCAGCGATGTCCTGATCCTCGAAGCCCGGATCTTTGGCACCGGAAGAATCAGGGCCGTTGTTGCCACTCACCGGGTTCCTCCTGTTCCGCCGAAGCGCTCGGTCTTGATCGATCCGGCGGGATATCCCGCCTGCACGAGCCATTCCGCGACAGTTTCCACGAAGACCGTCTGGCCACAGATGAAGACGTCCGGGGCAGGGTCCGTTGGCAAGATGTTGGCCAGCAGGGTTTCCGCCGTGAGCCGTTGCGGAGGAGTCGGCCAATCCGCGGGCGCCTTGCGTGTGTAGACGTAGTCGATGATGAGCTTGCGGGATTCCCGGGTCAAGGCTTGGAGCTCTTCCCGATAGAAGCCCGATTCCGGTGACTTGAGCGAATAGAGCAGCCGGAACTGCGCAGGATTCTCCGAAACATGGTGCGCACGGATCATGGACATGAGCGGTACGACCCCGGATCCTCCGGCAATCAGCTGAACGGGGTTCGTGTCCGTTGGCTTCCAGACGAACCAGCCGCCCACTGGTCCGCGGATCTCCAACTGGTCCCCGACCGCCAGCTCCCGGACCAGATAGGGGGAGACTTCTCCGTTGGCCAATTCGTCAACGGTAATCTCCAAGGTTTCGTCCAGGCCTGCCCTGGCCACGGAATATGAGCGGACGGCCGTGTAACCGTCGTCCGCGGTGAGGCGGATGTCGATGTGCTGTCCGGCGAGGTTGCCGTTCAAGCCGTTCACCCGCAGCCCGATGGTTCGCGCGGTTTCCGTTTCGGGCATGCTGCTGACGACGTCGGCCACGCGCCATAGCGTACTCATCGGATGCACCTCATGAGTAGCGCTCCTCGCGCCATGGGTCGCCGTGGAGGTGGTAGCCGTTGGATTCCCAGAAACCAGGAACATCATCCTGCGTCAACTCGATGCCGTTGATCCACTTTGCGCTCTTCCAGAAGTACAAATGCGGCACCAGGAGACGGGCAGGTCCGCCGTGGGTGCGTTCAAGGGGCTCACCGTCGAATTCCCAGGCCACCCACGCCCGGCCGCCAAGAAGGTCCTGGAGCGGGACGTTGGTCGTGTATCCGCCGTAGGAGTGGGCCGTGGTGAACCTGCAGCTTGTTTCCACGTTCTCAAAAAGAGAATCCAGTGACACTCCCCGCCACGAGGTGCCCAGCTTGGACCAGCTGGTCACGCAGTGGATATCCGTATGGATGTCCACTTGGGGCAATCCCATGAAGGCGTCCCATGACCACGCATGGCGCTGCCCTGCCTCAGTGGTAATAAAGAATTCCCAGTCGTCTCTGCGGATCCGGGGAGCGGGGCCGGCGGTTAGGACCGGGAAGCTGCCGGTCTCGTACTGGCCCGGTGGCAAAGCGGGATTGCCGCTCTGCCGTCTTCCATGAAATCCAGAAGAGATAATGCCCACCATGTACCTCCGATGCGGAGACTCAAGCCGGCTGTGCCCGGTTCCCCCCACGATAGGGCAACGGCCGGGCATGGTCTAGACACTAGGCAAAGCCTGACCGGGTGACGCCCGCTGCAGTAGCTTGGTAGGTGTCATGCTCGCCATCACGGAGCTCCGGACCCTGCTGTCCGCCCAATGGTCCACGGGAATGATCCCGCACATTGTCTTCAGCGAGAACAGCACAGACTACTTTCCCGGTTTTGATCGCTGGGGCACCGGGTCCGCGAAGGCACGCCCTTCGGGCATCGAGAGCAGCGGCATTTGCCAGCCTCCCGTCCACTCGATTGCCTTGCGGCACATCCTTGACCGGGGGAGGGAGAACGGCGGCGCCGACCGGGAAGCGGCAGAGTCCTTCCTCGACGAATCGTTCGACGGCTGGCTGGCGTGGCACCGCTGGCTTGCCACCGTGCGCGACCCGGACGCTACCGGGCTGATTGAAATCCACCATGGTCGGGAATCCGGGTTCGATAACTCTCCGCGGTGGGACGGGCCCTACGCCCGCGTCCAGCCCGGCACCGTCCCGGCCTTCACCCGGCGTGACACCCTCCGCGTCGCAGACTCCAGCGAGCGGCCCGATGACAGCGAATACACGAAGTATCTGTGGCTCGTTCAGCAGATGGCTTCCGTAGGGTACGACGACGGCGACGTGCGGAGCGTCGTCGGCTTCCGGGTGCGGGACGTATTCTTTTCCGCGATCATGGCCGCTTCCAGCGATGTCCTGGCCAACGAGTGGATCTCTACTGACACTGTCTCCGGATTTGCGCCGCTGGTGTCCGGAGGCGAAGAGTCGTTGCTCGCGGCGCAGAGGACCGCTGGGAAGCCTGAACCAGTCCTGGACAGCCGCGGCCTGCCTCGAATGGATCGGGCCGGGCTGGTAGGTGCGCACCGCTTAAGGAAGTGAACGACGCCGTCACCAACCGCCGCGCGTGGGCGTATGTCCCTTCCGGGCATCGCCGGGCATTGCCATCTCGGCCCGCAGGCCAAGGAGCCGGATCGGACGGCCCGCCTCGATTCCAGCCGCGAGATCCAACGCCCGCGCGAGGATTTCGTCCCGGTCGAAGGTCTCCGGAATCTTCCTCCCCTGGGTCGTGGTCAAGAACGGCGCATACCGGACCTTCAGGGTCAGCCCGATGACGGGCCGTCCTTCGGCCACAACATCCTCAAGGACATGCGCTGCCAGCTCCCGCACCGCGTCCTCCACCTCGGCCGGATCGGTCAGGTCGTGCTGGAAGGTGGTCTCGCGGCTATGTCCGCGGGCAACCCACGGGGTGTCGTCCACGACGCTCGTGCCGTCGCCGCGTCCGAGTTCCGCGTACCACGGACCCATCCTGGGGCCGAACTCCGGGACCAGGTCCTGGGGATTGGACGCGGCGAGTTCGGCCACTGTGTCGATGCCGAGCTTGGCCAGCCGGGCAGACACCCTGGTCCCGACGCCCCACAGTTCCTTGGTGGGCCGGCGGCCCATGACATCGAGCCAGTTCCCGGCGGTGAGCCGGAAGACGCCGGCTGGCTTGCCGAAACCGGTGGCGACCTTGGCCCGGACCAGGGTATCGCCGATGCCCACGCTGCAATGCAGCCGTGTGCGCTCCAGGACGGCGGCCTGCACCTGCCGGGCGTAGGCTTCAGGATCCTCCGTCTCGACGCCCACAAAGGCTTCATCCCAACCCAGCACCTGCACCGTGGCCCCGGGCTGCGCGCGGAGGGTAGCCATCACCGTTTCGGACGCCGCGAGATAGGCCTCCTGATCGACGGGCAGGATCACGGCGTCGGGCACTTTCCGGGCCGCAATGCGCAAGGGCATGCCGGAACCCACGCCAAACGCCCTGGCCTCGTAGGACGCGGTCGACACAACGGCCCGTTCCGTGGGGTCGCCCCGACCGCCGACAATGATCGGCTTGCCCGCAAGTTCCGGCCGTCGGAGCACTTCGACCGCTGCGATGAACTGGTCGAGATCAACGTGCAGCACCCACGGGATTCCGCCCACGCCACCAGCTGTCATGGCTGCGTGCGCTCCGCCTCGATGTCGATGCCCGTCACCACATCTCCGGCGCGCTCGTAGACGAGCCAGATTGCGCCCTTCGGGAAGGCCTGAGGCGGCTGCGTGACCGTGAAGGCGGCTGGAACGGTACCGTCCCGGAAGATCTTCTTGCCTGTACCGAAAGTCACCGGGTACAGCCAGAGATTCAGCCGGTCAACGAGGTTCTCGGTGAGGAGGGACTGGAAGAGGTCGCCGCTGCCGATGACGTGGGTCTCGGCGTGCCGTTCGCGGATTTCGCGGGCCTCGGAGGCGACATCCGTCAGCACCGTGGTCCCGGCCCAAGCGGGGTCGCTCAGGGTATGTGATGCGACATATTTCGGCACAGCGTTGAACCGGGCAGCAATCGGGTCATCGGCCGGTGCGGTGGGCCAGAAACCGGCGAAAATGTCGTACGTCTTCCGGCCGAGGAGAAGCGCGTCGAGGCGTTCGATTCCCGCGGTGATCGCCTCACCGGATTCCTTGTCGAAGTATGGTGCCTGCCAGCCGCCGAACTCGAAGCCGCCCTCGCGATCCTCGTCGGGCCCGCCGGGCGCCTGGTAAACCCCGTCAAGGGTGCTGAACAGGTCGACCACGATGATTCCCACACGCCCATTTTTCGGCGGGCGCGGCCGAGTTGGCAAGAGCCTGTGTAAAAGCTAGCTATTCGCCGTGTCCAGCTCGTCGAACAGGCGCGACAGGCAGTCGACATAGTTGGTCATTGCGTCCGCGAAAGTGAGAAGCCTGGGTCCGCCTTCAGTGCCGGGCTCTGCCCTTTCGTTGCCTGCTTCGTCGGTGTGGCAGAGGAGGGGTTCGCAACTGGTTCCCTTCGCGGTCAGCCGTGCGATTCCCCAAGGATGGCTGGGGTCCGTCACTGCGATTCCCGCCGCGTCGAAGGTGTCGCGGAGGACGTATCGTGTGACTGTCCTCCATGACTGGAGGAACTGTGGCTGCAACTGTTCAATGAGTTCGTCGTCGTTGCTTTCGTAAGCGCGCCCCAGGTCCATGGAAAGCTCGTCCCATTCCCGGGCGTCGCGGACCATGAGGTGCCCGGCCCGGAGACGGGCAATCGTTTCGTTCAACGTCATGGTCTGTCCCCAAACTTCCTGTCGTGTCTGTTCCCGCCTGTGAAAGCAGGTCATCAACGGAGAGAACGGACGGGAACCCCGCATGATTCCCGCGGGCGGTGGGCCGCTTGGACGTTCATCTGAAGTTGCTCGTGCCCGCGGACCCTTGAACGTCCGGTCGCTCGAGGGCTAGCATTGCGGCCACCGGACCCGGCTGTCCTTGGCCGAGAGGCCGGGCGGACACTGACATCGGTCGACTTCGGGGAGACGGTCATGGGCGGGACAACTGCGGACGCGTCATCAGCGGACCTTATGGTCGACCTGATCATATCCCTGGACGGATATGCATCTGCCGAGGGATGGCCCGGCTGGTGGGGTCTGGAGGGGCCGGAATATCTGGCATGGCTCGCTGAAGAGGGGGAGAAGGGCCACACCTTCCTTCTCGGGGCGAACACCTACCGGCTGATGTCCAGGATGTCGGAGGAGGCCGAGGCCCAAGGCCCGGGATTCTCGGAGGATGAGGGGGCCGCCCTGACCGGCCTTGCTGCGGTACCGAAGGTCGTTTTCTCCTCCACGCTCCACGCTCCCCTCACGTGGCCGAACTCGGAACTCGTCACCGGGGACGCGGTCCAGGCCGTGGCGGAGATGAAACGGACCCGGACCGCGCCCTTAAGCACCCTCGGAAGCCTGAGCCTGTGCCGGTCCTTGCTGACCGCCGGACTCGTGGACAGGTTCCGGGTGGTCGTTTTCCCGGTGATCACGGGCAGCACCGGTCGGGAACGGATCTACGACGGCTATCCCGACGTCAAGCTCGAGATGGTGGAAAGCAGGACCTTCGATGGCCGGCTCCAGCTGCTCGAATACGTCCCCACCGTCCTCAGCGGTCCGCCGGGCAGCGGTCCGGCGTGAGCCAATCCGAAGGGAATCGGTCATGAACTCGACGATGTTGGTAACGGGCGGCACCGGCACCCTCGGGCGGCTCGTGGTTTCGCGGCTTCGGGACCGGGGCCATGCCGCACGCGTGGCAGGCCGTCATGCCCCTCCACCGGAGCAGGACATCGAATTCGTTAAGTGTGACCTCGACACCGGCGAGGGAGTCGAAGCCGCCTTGAGCGGTGTCCGGACGGTGGTGCATTGCGCAGGCGCGCAAAAGGGCGACGGCGACAAGGCCGGCCGCCTGGTCGCCGTGGCTTCCCGCGAGGTCGCGGACCAGCTCGTTGAGCTCGCGCTCGGTGAGCCTGCAGGTCTGGTACCCGATTTCGCCGGGCCGGCGTGCTACCCGATGGGTGGCCTCATCCGCTCCTACCTCGCCGCGGCCGGTCAGAGACGCCTTCTCGTCCCGCTTCATATGCCGGGGAGTGCCGCCAAGGCAATCCGGGAGGGTGCAAACCTTTCCGAGGACAGGTCAGTCGGCCGGAGGACCTGGGAGGAGTTTCTCACCGAGCATGTGTCCAGAGCTGTCCGGAGGTGACGCGGCCGGGGTGAGCTCAACTTTCCATGCCGTCCACGGCCGGCGGGTGCAGGGCGGCATGCCTGGCCCGCGCCGCCGGCTCAATGGAGTCCACGGCATAGGGTTTGGTGGCCGAGCGCTGCAGGGGAAGACGCAAGCGCACCTGATAAGCGCCGCTCCGGAACTTGGCGCGCGGATCCATCTGGATAACCAGGAGCGGCTCTTGCCGTGAGGCGTCCACCCGCAGCAGCATTCCGTGCCGGAGTCCATCGACGAGCAGCGGGGTGGCCGGCTCAACCGCGGTCTGCTTGAGGAGATGCTGATATTTCGGTCCAGCCGCCAGGAACAGAATGCCGTGGGAGAAGCCGACGACTCGCAACGGGATTACTGTGTCGGGCTGCCGGGTGGGCCTGGGGTGCCTTTCGTGTTCCCCGGTTAAGGGTTCAGTGACCGTCTTCAACGAGCGATCGCATTCCCGGCACTTGGTGCGCGTTCCCACGTCGGCCAGAAGGGTCACAAGAAGTCCCCTAGGGGCCTTGCTCCACTTGTCGGCCACAACGTGGCACCATGCCGGGTGGTACTCCTTGCCGTTCTTCATCACGTAGACCTGGTCTTCGCCGAGGAGGGGCTTACCCTCGCGCCGCGCGGCCGGCTCGACAGGTTTGAGGGCGCCGAGGCCTTTGGCATCTGCGCGGACCGCGTCCCCACCCTTCAGGTACGTGCGGATCCATGGAGAGAGTGGTCGTTTTGGGCTAGGAATTGCGGGGCCTTCCTCTGCGGAGGGAGTGGTCCTTCCCTCAGTTCCCCCCGTACCTAGCTTGATGGCTTTTCACGGAAGTCGCCAGTCCGGCTACCGTAGCTCGTCACACGATTCCGTCCTTGACTTTTCCCTTAGGGGAAGGTGCGAAGGTGGGAAGCAGGGGGCGCTGCCAGTCGCGTTGCCATCGGAATGAAGGGGATGGGGAGTAACCCGGCATCACAATTCGGGCCATTCAAGAAGGGGAAAGCATGGTAACAAACAAGGAGGTCACTGACGCGTCCTTCGACGCTGAGGTGCTGAAGTCAGCCAAACCCGTCGTCGTGGAATTCTGGGCGGATTGGTCTGGACCCTGCACCAGGCTTGCCCCGGTTCTGGAACAGCTCGCGGTCGAATACGCCGACAAAATCGACGTTGTGAAAGTCAACGTCGATAAGAATCCGGAAACCGCTGCTGCCTTCAGGATCAGCTCTATTCCGTCCGTGTTCTTGTTCAAGGACGGCGAACGGAGAATCTCCGTGATCGGCGTCGGCGCGAAGCGGTACTTCGAAGTGGAATTCGCTGAATACTTGCGCTAGTCCTGCTTCACCCCATGAGCGCCTTCCCCTACAGTGGGAGTCAATCGGGGAAGACGGGGTACAAGGTGCGAATCGGTGAAGCCGCCCAGGCGGCGGGGATGACGAGCAAGGCCTTGAGGTTCTATGAAGAGCATGGGCTGCTGCCGGCTGCAAAACGGAACGCCAACGGATATCGCGATTACACAAGTGAAACCATCAGCAGGCTCGACTTCATTCGCCGCGGGCGCGCCGCTGGACTGGCCCTTGCACAGATCCGCGAAATCCTGGCCCTTCGCGATGCGGGCCGCGCCCCTTGCACCCATGTGCGCGACCTTCTGGCCGGTCAATTGGCAGACCTCGACGCGCAGATCGCAGAACTCGTCGCGCTGAGAGCCGCCGTCGCCGACTACCACGCTATCGCGGCTGCCGCGGACCCGGAGGCGTGCGACGCCGAGCGGATCTGCAGCTACATCTGAAGGCTGCCTCAGCAGCGGCAGTCCCTATGAGCGGGAGGCTTTGCGCATGGCAACTCGATTAGGCCTAGGAATCACCGCCGCGGCGGCCACGCTGGCGGTGCTGGGCGGATGTGCGTCGCCTGCAACGCCGCAAACCAACGTTCCGGGAAGTCCGACAACATCCGCTGCCCCGGGTATACCTTTCGCTCTGTTCACGCACTGTGGTATCTACGAGGCGCAGGTGCAGGGCTCATTCTTTATTGCAGACGAACCGCTGGACGACGGTCACGGCAATCCTCCGGCAGGCTGGGGCAACCCCTACCAGCCGGGCATCATGACTGTCGAGGGACAAAGGGCGGTCTTCCATGACGACGGCGGCCATACGGTGACCTTCCACGAACGTGCTGGTGCCACGGGCTTTCTGAGAACCTGTTCTTAAGGTGAGCGACGTGAAGCGATGTGTCGTGGCCCTGCTGGCCACGGTCCTCTGGTCGTCCGGGTGCGCCGGCCCGGGCGGTCCGGACGCGGGCCACACCGGAGTTGTCACCGGTGTTGTGCTGACGGCCCCGGTGTGCCCCGTTGAGCGCGTCGGTCACGAGTGTCCGCCGCGCCCCGTGGCCGGGGCCGCGGTTGTCGCCCTGGACGGAGAAGCTGTCCGGGGCTCGACGCGGACCGATGGAACCGGAGCCTTCCATCTCACACTGCCTGACGGCAGTTACGTCATCAAAGCGAGCAACGTCGGCGGTTACGTTTCGACTGCGACCGAGCCGGTAGTCATCTCGGAGACCCCCGTTCACATCACACTGGTTGTTGACAGCGGGATTCGCTAAGCCAGTTAATCGGCGGACGGTCGTTTTCGTTGTTGTTTCGTCGCCGCCCGGTGTTCCTTTGTGACCCGGTGCCGGCGCTTCGAGCTCCGGGTGGGTTTGCTCGCCCGGCGGGCAGCAGGCTCGGGAGCAAGCCCCTCCGCCACGAGGCGGGAGAGCTTGGCCAGGGCAATCTCACGATTGCGCAATTGCGACCGCTGCTCGGAGGCGGTCACGGTGATCACCCCGGCGATGAGGCGTGGTCCAAGACGCGTGACGAGCTGCTGCCGTTGGTCATCGGAAAGCGCCGCGGAGCCGGCGACATCCCATGACAGTTCGACGCGGCTGTCCGAGGTGTTGACGTGTTGACCGCCTGGCCCTGACGAGCGTGAGAACCGCCAGCCAAGCTCCGACGTCGGAATCGTGAGCGCGGGCGACACTTCGAGATCCATGCCGTAAGCGTTTCACGATATTGGCGGGAACAAATCCCCGCCGCGTATCTCTCAGCTCCCGGATGCCTTCGCTGCTTTGATCGCGGCCTTGGCAGCCTGTTTGTTGGCGCGGACTCTTCTCAGCGACTCCGGATCCACGATGTCGGCGACAGAAAGAAATGCGTTCTTCTGGCCGTAGGCGCCCGCAGCCTCACGCCAACCTGGCGCTTGGAGTCCGCGCTGCTTGCCGAGCAGTGCCAGAAAGATCTTTGCCTTTTGCTCTCCGAAGCCGGGCAACCCTTTCAACCTGCTGAGCACTTCCTGGCCGTCAGGCTCGTCCCGGGTCCAGATGGCGGTTGCGTCTCCGTTCCAATCGCGCTGAACAACTGCGGCTAGATCCTGGACGCGGCTGGCCATCGAGCCTGGGAAACGGTGGACGGACGGCCGTTCCTTGAAGACGTCGACGAAGCCATCCGGGTCATATTCGGCGATTGTGGCAGGGGACACGGATCCGATGCGCGTCCGGATCTTTTCGGGTCCGGCGAACGCCGACTCCATGGTCACCTGTTGGTCCAGCAACATGCCGATGAGAAGTGCGAACGCGTCATCGCTGAGCAATTGGTCGGCGGCGGGGTCGCCAGTAATGTGCAGTTCCATGCGCCCATCCTCCCACCTGCTTCGAATCGCGTCATGGTGGCGTGCTCACGAGCCCGGTTCGGTCTTTGCCAGCGGGCTCGCCGGCAATTCGCGTCGTTCGAGTGTCTGCCCGAAGGGAACGTCCCGGCTGATGGCGACGGTGTACCTGGTGAACCCATGCTGCGTGACGAGGATGCCGTGACGGCTCTCCTTGACGGCATGTTCGCGGGCGATTTCGACGGCGGTGTTCAGGTCGTTTTCGATGGTGTCGGGGTCGTGGGCGGTGACTTCCAGGACGACGTCCGAGTGGCGTTTGATCATTGTGGTCTCTTTCTCGGCGGAAGTACCGGGGCTCTCGGCGCTCGCGGGCTTCCAGGGCCGGGCGCACCCGGCGAGGCGGAAAGCGGTGGTTCGAGAGGGGTTGCCCGGCATTCTGTGATGGGGCGGTTGACGGCCGTAGAGTCCGGCGGGCTTGATCGGCGGAAGCATCTTCCTGCGGATCTGTAGCCAGTGTGGATGATCGGCGGCCCGGGCACAAGGTGAAATGCCGAAAAGTCTGGCGTGTCGGCAAAATCCCGTGGTCGCACCATCGGTGGACCACCTCACGTGTCAGCGGGTGCCTGACGTTCCTAGGATCAGGAGGGCCATGCGCAGGAGCAGGCTTCTGCCCTAGTGTCGATGTGAGACCACCAAGCCGTATCGAGGGAGTACTGATGAGAATTGCAGTGACGGGTGGAAGCGGAAAACTGGGCCGGCACGTGGTGCGCCGGCTTAGCGGGGACGGGCATCAGGTGTTGAACCTGGACCGTGCGGGCGAAAGGAGCCCGGGTCTGGCGATCGTCGACCTGCGTGACTATGGCCAAGTGCTGGATGTGTTCCTGGGGCTGGACGACCGGCACAGCGGCTTCGATGCCGTGGTGCATCTCGGGGCCATTCCAGCACCCGGCATTATCCCGGATGCTGCGACGTTCGAGAACAACATGCTCTCCACGTACAACGTGTTCCAGGCGGCCCGCCGGGCCGGCATCAAGAAGGTCGTCTACGCCTCAAGTGAGACGGTGCTGGGCCTGCCGTTCGACGTCGACCCTCCCTACATTCCGGTGGATGAGGAATACCCGGCGCGGCCCGAAAGCACCTATTCGCTGGTGAAGCATTTGGAAGAGCAGATGGCCATCGAGTTGACTCGCTGGGACCCTGAGCTCAGCATCGTGGGACTCCGGTTCTCCAATGTCATGGACGTGGAAGACTACGAACGGTTTCCATCCTTCGACTCCGACGCCACGCTGCGTAAGTGGAACCTGTGGGGTTACATCGACGGCCGGGACGGCGCGCAGGCCGTGGCGCGGGCCCTTGAGAACGGCAAGCCGGGGTTCGAAGCATTCATCATCGCCAACGCGGACACCGTCATGCGCCGGTCGAGTGCGAGCCTGGCTGCGGAGGTATTCCCCGGCGTCAAGGTGATCAAGGAACTGGGAGAGCACGAGACCATGCTGTCCATCGACAAGGCCAGGCGACTGCTGGGCTTCGAGCCCGAACACACCTGGCGCACCTACCATTCGAACCGCACCACCCCCGTCGAGGATTGAGGAACATGATGCAATACCGCACTTTGGGCAACAGCGGCGCCGTGGTGTCGAACTACGCGCTGGGAACCATGACATTCGGGGCCGAGGCCACCGAGGAAACGTCCCGCGACATCCTGGATAGCTACGTTGCGGCCGGTGGCAACTTCATCGACACCGCAGACGTCTACAGCGCCGGAGTATCGGAGGAGATCATCGGCCGCTGGCTGGCCGAACGGCCCGATGCGCGGGACCGCGTGGTGCTGGCCACCAAGGGCCGCTTCCCCATGGGGACGGCCCCGAACGACGTCGGCACCTCCCGACGCCACCTCACGCGGGCGTTGGACGACTCGCTGCGCCGTCTGGGCGTGGAGCAGATCGACCTCTACCAAATGCACGCATGGGACCCGATTACGCCATTGGAGGAGACGCTGCGCTTCCTGCACGACTCCGTCAGCAGCGGCAAGATCGCCTACTACGGTTTTTCCAACTTCCTGGGGTGGCAGTTGACCAAGGCCGTGCACGTGGCCAAAGCCTTTGGCTGGAGCGCGCCGGTGACGTTGCAGCCCCAGTACAGCCTGCTGGTCCGTGAAATCGAATCGGAAATCGTTCCGGCTTCCCTGGATGCCGGCATCGGGCTGTTGCCGTGGTCTCCCTTGGGCGGAGGCTGGCTCTCCGGCAAGTACAAGCGCGACGTGCCGCCTACCGGAGCCACCCGCCTCGGTGAAAACCCGGAACGCGGCATGGAAGCATGGCAGGCACGCAACGATGACCCCCGCACCTGGGACGTCATCGGGACAGTGGAAAAGATCGCGGCAGATCATGGCGTCAGTGATTCCCAAGTTGCACTGGCATGGTTGGCGGACCGGCCTGCCGTGACCTCCGTGATCCTCGGCGCCCGAACCACGGAACAGTTGGCGGACAACCTGGCGGCGGCTGACCTGGAACTCAGCCCTGAGGAAACCAGCCGGCTCACGGAGGCCAGCCAACCGCGCGTCGGCGTCTATCCGTACGGTCCGATGGCGCAGAACCAGCGCAGCCGGAAGATCGAGGGCGGCCGGTAACGCCGAGCCCGGGTTCGACGCCTGTCCGGCCTCGCAGCCGATTGCCCGCGAGGCAGGACAGGCGTTGAATGTGCCTTATGGTCGATTGGGTTCTGATCTCCAACCTCGGCACCGCCCTCGGTACGACGGTTCTCGCCGTCGCGACGTTCATCTCCACGAGATCGGCCAACCGATCCGCGCGGCTGGCCGAGCGTGCCCTGCTGAACGGATTGCGCCCGATCCTGCTGCCCTCCAACTGGTCTGACGCGCCGCAGAAAGTGCGGTTCATGGAAGGCAAGTGGATGGTGGTGCGCGGTGGCCACGCCACGCTGGAGATCAGCAGCAACGCCGCGTACCTGTTGATGTCTGTGCGCAATGCCGGTGCAGGAGTGGCGGTCCTGCATGGTTGGCACCTGCCACCGGACGCCAGGGCTCCGCTGGCGCCTGTCGAAGAGTTCCACCGGCTGACCCGGGACATCTACGTGCCTGCCAACGACGCCGGATTCTGCCAGGTTGCGATCCGGGACCCTGAGTCGGCCGACTTCCGCAACGCCACCGCGGGAGCAGCCGGAGAAGGCTTCACGGTCGATGTCCTCTACGGAGACGCCGAAGGCTCGCAGCGCGTTGTGTCCCGCTTCTTCATCACGCCCGGACCCGGCGGAGCGGGCCACGACGACGACGTCGACTGGCTGCTGATGGTCTCGCGCCACTGGAACCTGGACTTGCCAGCGCCGCGCGGCTGAACCCGGGTACGGCGCCGGCCGCGTTCCTAGCCGGCTTCGCTTTGGATCCGGTCCTTCACGCTTTGGGGCATGGTTGAGCACGCGTCGTTGTCGGAGCGCTGGCCGGCATGGCTGTCGGCAGTGTCTGTGATGCCGATCGTTCCAACGGCCGCTTGCCATCCGCCCAGGCCATCGAGTTGCCGGGGGACCCAGACGTTCGCGGCGCCGTTCACAAGGTTCCACACGGCAGGGTTGACGCCTGTGCCAAGGTAGATGCCTCCGTTGGGATCCCGCCTGACCAGATCCGGCAGCGGAAGGACGCCCATCAGCTGGGCCGACTGGTAATCGGACATGTTCCACGGTGGTGTTCCGAAGTAGTACCAGCTTGCGGCGCAGACCCCGTACAGATGGGGACCGAACTGGGCATAGTTCAGGTAGAGCTCCAAGGTGCGCTGAGGGCTCAACGTGTAGCTGAACTGAGTTGCCAGGACGGCTTCAATTCCCTTGCGGACGGCATTCTGGTCGTCCCAAAGGAAAATGTTCTTGACCAACTGCTGGGGGATGGTGGAACCGCTGGGGTCCGGCTTTCCCTGGAAGTACGCCTGCGCCCTCGCCTGGAGGTCTCCGACGTCGAAGGCTCCGCTGCGCGTGCCGAGCTGTTCGTCCTCATGGGCGATGGTCGCCGCCAGCAAGTGCCGGCTCATGTGGTTGATCGAGACGAACTGGTAGACGTTGGGTTCACCCGCTTCCAGCATGTAGGCGGTGCGCGGTGGGGTCACGCCCATGCTGAACATGAAAGCGACGATTTGGACCAGAACAAGCGGGGCGATCAGCGCCAAGAGGAGCTTGCGGCGCCACTTCCCTTTGGATCGTTTGGCCTTCTTGCCATCCGGGGGTACGGGCGGCTGGGCCCGATCCGGCTCTTGCGGCTCCAGCGGGACAGGCACCGGGGAGGTGATGACTTTGGCCCGGGCAGAATAAGGGCGGCCCGCTGAAGGAGGTCTTCCTGGCTGCGGACGCCGAGGCGGGGTCGGTGGTGTTGGAGTGTCCATCGGTCTGCCTTTGCTTCTCGTCCCGCGCGGTTACCCCTGGAAGGGGGGAGAGGATGGCACGAGAGTCTACCGGGCCTTGCTGATTGTTCCGTCCAGCTAAGTTGGCCGGAACCCGGTCCTTAGCGTGCAGGAGAAGATTGTAAGTACACTTACCGAAGTCATCACGAGCGAATATCGGAGCGGCAATGACGTCTGCACGGACCTTTGAATCGATCGTCATTATTTTTAATCCCAACAGCACGGGGGATGCACGCAGGCTGGCTGAGGGTCTCCACAACGAGCTGGAGAATCTTCTCAGCTACACCGCGGACATCAGGCTCCAGCCAACCGCCCATGCTGGCCATGCCGTCGAGCTGGCGCGCGACGCTGTGAGCGGTGGCGGGGATGTGTTGGTGGTTTCCGTCAGTGGTGACGGCGGCTACAACGAGGTTGTCAACGGCGTAATGCAAGGAGGCAACCCCAAGGCGGTGTGCGCGGTGCTGGGGGCGGGCAATGCCAATGATCACAGGCGGAGCACGGGCACCCAGCCGCTCGGGGAGGCGATCGCCGCGGGCAGGGTGCGGAGCATCGATTTGCTGCGCGTGCACACGGGAAAGGGGTCGGGCTCGCCGGGGGAGTACGCGCACTCGTATGTCGGCTTCGGGCTGACCCCGGTAATGGCGATTGACCTGGAAAAGGGCGGCAAGGGCGCCCTGAAGGAAATGGTCTCCGTGATCCGGACCTTCTCGAAGTTCGAGCCTTTCGAAATACGCCTGGCCGACGGCAAGCGCCGCCGTTTGGACAGCCTCGTGCTCGCCAACATTCCTGAGATGGCCAAGTATGCCACGCTCAGCGACGCCGACGACAAGCTCGCTGACGGAAAATTCGAAGTGGTCCTCTTTGCCCACAAGCCAAAGTGGCGGGTCCTCTTGACGGCGCTGCGGGCGGCTACCAAGGGGCTGGGGGACCAGCCCAGCGTGAGCAGCTACTCGTTCACCACCCTCAAGCCCCTGAGCTACCAGATCGACGGTGAAGTGAAATC
The DNA here is from genome assembly GCF_030209785.1 of Arthrobacter sp. efr-133-TYG-120. Lineage (NCBI taxonomy): Bacteria > Bacillati > Actinomycetota > Actinomycetes > Micrococcales > Micrococcaceae > Arthrobacter > Arthrobacter sp. efr-133-TYG-120. The sequence goes on along the minus strand of NZ_JARVRI010000010.1, from coordinate 164,942 downwards.
CGTTGACGCGGACCTGCCGGTCAGGATTGAGTGCGCACCGGCGGCCCTCTCCACCCTGGGATAGGAGGGCGCGGGGCCGTCATCGTGCTGCTGATCTTCGGCCTATTCAGAGGACGTCGAAGCAGGGTCTAGACGTGGATGGCCCGCAGATGGGCAGGCCTTCGCCGGCACAGGATCGTTCGGGTGTGGATTCAGTGGCGTGATCTCTACGGTCATCCACACGTGCAACGGGAGCGAGGCAAGGATTTCCTTGAGATCGGCTTCAGTGTCGGCGCTCCAGAGGCCGACAGTGCGCCACTCGCCCGGCTCTGTGGGCGGCCGCCACAATCGCAGGAGGTGGCCCATCTGCGCGAGTTCGGCAGCGCGGATAGCCTCGCGATCCTTGGTGGAGTCGACCGTCGATTCCGGCGTTCCATGCGGGACGTTCGTGGTGAGGGTGGTGAGGAATTCCATCGGACTGATTTCTTTTTTGTTGTGTGATTGTTGGCCTGCGGGCGGGTGCCCTTTCTCTGAGTCAACCCGAGTACACGTCTGCGGTCCACGACTTGTATCCGAGCACTGGTAGGCCCCGCCTCCCAGCGGTCATTCCGGCGTACAATCAACCCGTGGAACTCCGGCAGCTCACCTACTTTGTCGCTGTCGCCGAGGAGCTGCATTTCGGTCGAGCCGCAGAGCGGCTCCACATTGCCGGCCCGTCGCTGTCCCAGCAGATCATCAACCTTGAGCGCGAGCTCGGGACTCAGCTCCTCATCCGTGATCGCAGGCATGTCGAGTTGACGCCCGCCGGCAGCGAGTTCCTGACTGACGCCCGCGAGGTGTTGGCCGCTGCCACGCGAGCGTTCGATCGGGCTCGCAACGGAGACCGACAGTTGCCGCTGCGGCTGGGCTATGTCAGTTGGCTTCCCCCGGGGATCGCGACAATGCCCACCCTTCGGATCCGTATCGACGAGTGGGTCCTGCCATCCCATACCCAAGCGGCGCGGGTGGCCGAAGGCAGCCTCGACCTCGCCATCGCGTGGATTGAGAATGCCGACGTCGTGCGGCAGAACCTGGTGGCCGAGCTCCTAATGTACGAGCGACTGCAGGCGGTCATGCCAGGCGCCCACCACGCGACCCGTCACGACAGCGTGCCAGCAGCCGAGCTCACGGTTCTCGTCGATGTTGACGAAGCGTCCTGGGACTCGTGGAACCGCTATGCGTTGGCCTTCGCGAAGGCCAGCGGGGCGTCCGTCACACACATCGACGACGGTGGCATTACCGGACCGGCATTCTTCGAACATGTGGCCCGCTTGAGGCGGCCAGTGCTGCAATCGCCTAAACGCCATGCGGCGCCGATGCCACCCACCTTGACCCGCCGGCCCGTCACGTCCCCGGTACCGCTGTGGGCATGGGATCTGCTGCATCGCGCGGATGACACACGGCCTATCGTCACGGGCGCGATCCGAACGTTGATCGACGGTGCATCGGCGGCTGGGTGGCGAATCCCCCCGACCGAAACCCACTGGCCCCCAACCACTGAAAAGCAAGCGTGAAACGTTTCGCACACCTAGGTCAAGGGAACTGAGGCAGCCATCGGAGCCTAGTAATCGACGAGCCGCCGCCGGAGGGACACCGTCCCCAAGACGAGTCCGACGGCGGCCGTAGCCAGCAGTACCGCGAGGTCGCGGCCGAGGTTGTCGGTCGATTGGTAGAAGATCGCGGCCTCCAAGGCATCCACGCCATAGAACGTTGGTGTGAAATGCGCTATGGCCTGGATCCAATCCGGCAGGAAGGCTGCAACACTGATTCCTCCGCTGAGGAAAAACAGGTAGATGGAGAGGTTGATGCCTGCCCCGGCAACGGCTGAAAAGCGTCGCAGCGCGCCTCCCAAAGCGGTCCCAAGCCCCGCGGCCGCCAGCGCGATCAATCCGATCGCGGCCAGAGCCGGCAACCAATACCAGCCGGCAGGCCGGAGCACCCCAAAGGCGAACGACAAGGCCAGCACCACCGCCGCCGCGAGCATTGTCGTCACCCAGCACGCCAGGATTTTGCCGGCAATCAGTGTCCCGCGGCCAATCGGCGAGAGCAACAGCGCCTTGATGGTCAGGTCTTCGAATTCGCGGGCCGCGGCCAACCCGCCGTTGACGATCCCCATGATCGTGAGAAGGAGCACGAGGATCGGCACGAGCTGGAACTGGACCAGGTCGACGTCGTGCGGCCTCAGGTCCGATTCGGACACGCCGACCATGATCGGAGTGTCCGGCTGGACGGCATAAAAATTCGTAATAGCGGCTGGCACTGAACGGCGCAGATCGTTGGTGAAGTCGAGGTTCAGGTTGTTGATCTGCACGCTGACGGGGTCGGGCCGCCGGGCCCGGTAGTCGTCGTCGAACGTGGCGGGCACGGTAATGACCGCCGCAACCTGAAGGGTGTCCAGCAGCTCGGTGGCCTCAGAGGGAGTTGCCCGCTGGACGCGGAAGGCGTCCGAGTTCTCAAGGATCGAGACGAGTCTCTGCGCTTGCGGCCCGTTATCCTCGACCACCAGGGCGACCGGGTTCCGGCCGACCGCGCCGGCAACTACGAAGATGATCAGCAGGAACGCGACGGGCGGCAGCAGGCTGGCCAGAATCGCCGACGGCGTGCGGAACCAGGTCAGGATGTCTTTCGCCGCGATAGCGAGCACGGCACGCCCGGACGCCATCAGTGCCTCGCCCCCCGCCGGCTGAACACGAAGGCCGCGAACCCTACGGCCACCACGGTGAAGCCCGCCAGCACGATCGCGTCCACAGTCAGGCCCTGCGGAGCCGTCTGGTAGCCGTGGAAGGCGTGCTGGAAAGCGGCGATGGCATACGTGAGGGGCGATATCGCGGCGATCCCGCCCGGGATGGCACCCAGCCAGTTCGCCGGCCCGAACGGTCCACTCAAGAAAAACAGGGGAAGAACGGCCGCGATGGACAAGGGGATTGCCTGCTGCCTCCGGCGGACCAGCGTCCCGACGAGGACGCCGAGGGCGAGGAACGCCGCCAGTATCAGGAGTCCGAAGCCCAATACTTCGAGGGGATGGAGCGGATGGACTCCGATAAACAGGACCACGACGGCGAGTAGCAGCAGCGCGGACGCCGCCGCGAGGACCGCGGCTCCCAGTACCTTGCCTACCCCGATGGTCAAACGGCTCACAGGCGCCAGTGCGAGTTCCTTGATGGTCCCGAGCTCGTAGTCCCTCGCGGTATTGACGCTGCCTTGTAGTTGGGACGCGAGCATCAGGCCGGCAACCATGATGCTCACGGCGAGGTACGGAATGTAGCCGGTGTCCTGGGCGTGGACGTCGGATTCGCGGGCGGTCACTACTACTTGGTCCGGGAAGGCGTCCGCGTAGAAGGACGTGATGGACAGCGGCACGGCCCGGCGGATGTCGTTGGTGAAGTCGACGTTCAAGTTGTTGACTTCCACGGGAATCTCGATCCGCGCTCGGGCGGCAAGTGCGGCGTCGAACTCTTGCGGCACGGTGACGACGGCGACGATGCTGCCGGAGTGGATCTCGCTCTCCGCTTCGGTCGGGGTTGCGGTGTGGATGATGAACGAATGCGAGCCGTCCATGGCCTGGACGAAGCGTTGCGCGAGCGGTCCGTGGTCGTTCATCACGACGGCGATCGGTGCCTGGCCCCCGCTGATCGCAAAGAGGAGGAAGAGCAGCAGGAAGTTGATCGGGATGAGGACGCCGATGATCGCGAAGAGCGGCTCCCGGAGGGTGAGGCGGATGTCCGTCGCCGCCACGGCCCGTATCACGCGGAGGTCATGGCGGAGGCTCATTCCCGGAGCTCCTTGCCTGTCAGGCTGAGGAAAACCTCGTCGAGGCTCGGCTCGCGGCTCTGGATCTCCTCAAGGCTCGTGGAATCGACGACGGCGGTCACCACCCTGCCGGTGACATCGGAACCGCCTTCCACAGTGACCTTCAGCGAGCCGTCGGATGTAACTGCCGAGACGACGCCGGGGAGCGCGAGGACCTTTTGAACGATGTCTTCCCCAGGCGCCGGATGGGTGCGCATTTCGACCACCGTGTCACCGAAGCTGCGCCGCAGCTTCGACGGCGAATCGAGCGCCACGAGCCGTCCGCGGTCGATGATGGCCAGGCGATCGCACAGGGCGTTCGCTTCCTCAAGGTAGTTGCTGGTGATGAGGACCGTGGTACCGCGGTCCTTAAGTTCGAGGATCCGGTCCCAGAGGGCATGCCTGCTCTGCACATCGACGCCGAGGGTCGGTTCGTCGAAGTAGAGCAGCTCCGGTTCGTGGAGCATGGCCCGGACCAATGCCAGCCTTCGCTTCATGCCGCCGGAGAACGTGGCGACGCGGCTCTTCCGGCGCTCCTCCAATTGCGCCAACTCGAGGAGCGCGGTGATCTTCCGCTCGAGACCATGCCTGGGCACGTCGAAGAGATCGGCGTGGAACCGCAGGTTGGCCTCGGCCGTGAGTTCCTCGTACAGGGCGTTCTCCTGCGGTACGGTCCCGAGCGAGCGCCGGATCTCGCGTGGATCCTTCAGCAGATCGATGCCCAGCACCTTGACATGGCCGGAACTTGGGCGGCTGAGGCCGCTGATCATGTTGATGATGGTCGTTTTGCCTGAGCCGTTGGGCCCCAGAAGGCCGAAAATCTCCCCGCGCTCCACCTGCAGGCTGAGATCGTCGACGGCGGTGAGGGAACCGAAACGCTTGGTCACACCTACGAGCTCGATGGCCGTTTCAGTCATGCCTTATCCTGCCCGTGCTGGCGGGTTGCACTGGCCGCCACTCGCGACGGGCGCGACGGGCGCGGCCCCTCGGCGCGAATCGCGGCGGCCGCTTCCGTCAAAGCGGCGTAGTTGTGCCCGCTCACGAAGGCGTCACAATAGGGCAGCGCAGCGGCCATCCCGCCTGCCAAAGGTTGGTAGCCGGTGCCAGCCTTCCTCGGATTAACCCAGACGATCCGGTACGCAAGGCGTCGCAACCGCGCCATCTGGGCTTCCACCAATTCCGGCGCGTCCTGGGCCCAACCGTCGGAGAGCACCACAACCACCGCGCCCCGTGCCAGCCCGCGGCGTCCATGGCCGTCGATGAAATGCCGGAGGCTCTCCGCCAGCCTGGTGCCACCCGCCCAGTCCGGGGCGGCTGCGGCTCCGAGGGCCAGGGCCTCGTCGGCATTCCGGTTCGAAAGCTGCCGGGTCAGCCTGGTCAGCCGGGTGGAAAACACAAACGCCTCGGCCTGGGCACCGGCCACCGCTCCCTGCAACAGGGACAGGAAGACCTGTGTATACGGTTCCATGGACCCGGATATATCGCACAGGAACACCAAGCGGCGCGGACGCGCGCGACGGCGGGAGTAGACCAAGGAGCTTGCGTCGCCGCCGGTGCGCCGGGCCGCGCGGATGGTGCGCCGGAGGTCGAGCTTCGCACCGTTGTGCGCCCATTGGCGTGTCCGACGGCTGCGGCGCTCCGGGGTTGCCAGCACGATGCGCCGCACCAGCTGGCGCACCTGGGCACTTTCTTCGGGGGTGAGCTCGGCGAACGACTTCGCATGCAGGTGCTCGTCAGCGGAGGCCATGGCCAGGATGGCCTCGAACCCGGGTGCGTTGGATTCGTCGTCGTTCCCTTCGCCGGCGACGGCGAGGGGTGCCCGCGACGCCGGGACGTGGCCGTCGGCATGTGCCAGGCGTCGCTCGCTTACAGCGGCCCGGGCGTGCTCCGCCGCGCCGATTGCTGGAGGACTGTTGGCATCACCGCGGGTGTCTGCCGGATCGAGCATCCCGTCAAATGCCGCCGAAAAGACGGCATCGAATGCCGGCAGTTGCTCATGCGAGGAGACGAGCGCCACCCGGCAGGTCCAGTACAGCGGCTCACGCGCAGTAGGAGGAACGATCCGGAGCGCCTGGGCCAGCCAGCCCGCACGGTCCGGGGAACTCGGCAGCCCTGCACGGCGCAGGGCCATGCTGAACCCCACCGCCAAAGCCGCCGCATCGACGCCCGCCAGGCCATCACTCGGCGCGTACTCAGGCATTGCCGCCCGCCACCCATCCCGGGCCGCGGGCCCACGCAAGGTCCAGGTCATCGCGATTCTTCAGGACCGAACCCCAGGTCTGATTCACCGCAACCGGATCCAGCCGGTCGACGCCAAGCACAGTGAGGGCGGACACCCAGTCGATTGCCTCCGCGATCCCCGGAGGTTTGGCCAAGTCCAAGGATCGCAGCCTGGTGATGGCAGCTGCGGCATCCAGGGCGAGTGGCTCGGCGCTCCCAGGCACCCTACGGCGAACAATCGCGGCGATCCGCTCCGGCCGGGGGTAGTCAATCCAGTGGTACAGGCAGCGCCGGGTCAATGCGTCGTGCAGGTCCCTGGTCCGGTTGGAGGTCAGGACGACGACGGGCGGGTGCGTGGCGCGGATAGTGCCCAGCTCGGGAATAGTCACGGCGGCTTCGGCCAGCAGCTCGAAGGTGAAGGCCTCGAACTCCGCGTCGGCCCGGTCGATCTCATCCAGTAGCAGGACCGCCGGACGCGGGCCCGGATGCTCGATCGCCTTCAGTAGCGGGCGACGCAGCAGGTACTGTTCCCCGAAGAGGTCGGCCTCCTCCATACGGACGTCCCGGACTTCCGCCAATCGGATGCCCAGGAGCTGGCGTTGATGGTTCCACTCGTAGAGCGCCTCGCCCACGTCGATGCCCTCGTAGCACTGCAAGCGATACAGGGGAGTGTCGAGCACCTTCGCCAGTGCCTTCGCCGCCTCGGTCTTCCCGACGCCGGCCTCACCCTCCAGCAGGATGGGTTGCGGCAAGCGGACGGACAGGAACAGTGCGGTCGCCAGTCCGACGTCGGCAAGATAGTCGCCGTCGTCGAGCGCGGACGTGAGCGCGGAAACGTCCGGGACAAGACGCCGCACCTCGTCTTCCGCGCCTGCCCGCACCGGCCCGGAGGTCCGGGGCTCAGGACGCGGCATATCGTTCCGGATCGGCGAGGAAGGCCCTCCTGCATCCAGGGGAACAGAAGTAGTACGTCGTTCCGGCATATTCGGCGTGCAGCGTGGACTCCACGGCCGCGACGCTCATGCCGCAGACGGGATCCACGGCGCTCGCAGGTTCGGCGCTCGCCGGCACCGGATCCGCCGTCGCAGCCTCCGGAGTCGTCGTGTCCGCAGTCCGGCCGAGGTGGCGCACGGACACTAGCTCGGCCAAGATCGACAGCGCGATCTCGGCAGGAGTCCGGCCGCCCAGCAGCAGCCCCGCCGGGCTGTGCACGCGCGCACGCTGGCCGTCGTCGACGTCGAGCGAGGCCAGGACGGCGGCGCCGCGCGTGCGGCTTGCGACAAGGGCGACGTACGGCACCCCTAGCCGGAGCGCGGCCTCCAATGCGGGTTCCTCGTCCCGGCCCTGCGACGCGACGATGAGGGCGGCGTCGTCGGCCCGCGGTTCCGCCGTGGCTCCGTCGCTGAGTTCCATGTCCAGGTCGAGGATGGCACCCAAGGCACCCAACGCTTGTGCCACGGGGGTCCCGCCGACCACCACCACCCGGGGAGCGGGCATTTGCGGCTCGAGGAAGATCTCCACGGCGCCGCCGCTGAGGCAGGGGTTTGAAACCTCGACGGCGCCCTCCTCGCGGGTGCGGGACGGTTCACCGGGGACGACGCGCAGCAACAGGGGTTCGTGCTTGGAAAGCGTCTGCAGGCCGTATTCGCGCACGGACGCCTCGACGCACGTGCCACCCAGGAACCCGTCGATGTCCCCGTTGGCCAGCACCAGGGCGGTGTCCCCGGCGTGGGCGCTGGTGGGGTGCTGCGCGCGGACCACCGTGGCACGCACAAACGGTTCCCGGCGCTCCACAAGTTCCTGCACCTTAGCGGCCAAGGCTTCTCCGTGCAGCGGCATGTCACACCGGTGGCCTGGCCCGGCCCTGCATGGCCTCCCACACCCGGGCCGGCGTGCACGGCATATCCATGTGGGTCACTCCATATGGCGTCAAGGCATCCACGATCGCATTGACGATGGCCGGCGGGGACCCGACCGTGGCGGATTCACCGATGCCTTTGGCGCCGATGGGGTGGTGCGGCGATGGCGTGACGGTGAACCCGGTCTCCCAGTCGGGGACTTCCATCGCCGTCGGGATGAGGTAGTCCATGAACGAGCCGCTGAGGCAGTTGCCCTCCTCGTCGAACGCGATGATTTCCATGAGCGCCATCCCGACGCCGTCGGTCAGCCCGCCGTGGACCTGGCCTTCGATGATCATCGGGTTGATCCGGGTCCCGCAATCGTCCACCGCGATGAAGCGACGGACCTTGACGTGGCCGGTACCGGCGTCGACGTCCACCACGCAGATATAGGCGCCGAACGGGAACGTCAGGTTGGGAGGGTCATACGTCACCTCCGCGTCGAGGTTACCGTCGATGCCCTCCGGGAGGGCCACCGTGCCGTGGGCGCCGAAGGCGATCTCGGCGATCGTCTTGCCGGCGCTTGGATCGCCCTTGACGAACCAGCGGCCCTTTTCCCACTCGAGGTCCTCGGGCCGGGTCTCAAGCATCGCAGCGGCAATGAACCTCGCCTTGTCCCGTACCTTCCGCGCCACCAGCGCTACCGCGCCGCCGCTGACCGGCGTCGAGCGGCTCCCGTAGGTGCCCAGGCCGAAGGGGGTCTGGTCAGTGTCGCCGTGGACGACGTCGATGCTCTCAGGCGGGATGCCGAGTTCCTCCGCCACGATCTGGGCGAACGTGGTTTCGTGGCCCTGCCCCTGGCTTTGCACCGAGATCCTGACGACGGCCTTGCCGGTGGGATGGACGCGGAGTTCCGCGCCGTCGGCCATGCCGAGTCCCACGATGTCAAAATGCTTACGGGGCCCGGCGCCGACGGTCTCAGTGAAGAAGGACACGCCGATGCCCATCAGCTCGCCGCGCTCCCGCTTTTCGAGTTGCTCGCGCCGGAGATCCTCGTACCCGGCCATTTGCATGGACAGCCGCATGGCAGGCTCGTAGTTGCCGGAGTCGTAGATCCAGCCGGTCTTGTTGGCGTAGGGGAACTGCTCGGGTTTGATGAAATTCTTGAGCCGGAGCTCTGCCGGATCCATCTCGAGTTTCCGGGCCAGGATGTCCACCATGCGCTCCACGAGGTAGACCGCTTCCGTCACGCGGAAGGAACAGGCATAGGCGACGCCACCGGGGGCCTTGTTGGTGTAGACACCAGTGACCTTGCAGTAGGCCGCCTTCAGGTCGTAGCTCCCGGTAAAGATGGAGAAGAAGCCGGCCGGGGTCTTGGTGGGCTGTGCGGTCGCGTTGAAGGCGCCGTGGTCTGCCAGCACGCTGGTCCGGACTGCCAGGATCTTGCCGTCGTTGGTGGCCGCGATCTCGCCCTGCATGATGTAGTCTCGGGCGAACGACGTGGACATCAGGTTTTCCGAGCGGTCCTCCACCCACTTCACCGGCTTCCCGGTGACGATCGAACCGACGACGGCCAGGACATAGCCGGGATAGATGCCCACCTTGTTGCCGAAGCCCCCGCCGATATCGGGGGAGACGATCCGGATCTTGTGCTCCGGAATGCCGGCGACTATCGCATACAGCGTCCGGTGGGCATGCGGGGCCTGGGTCGTTTCGTAGAGGGTCAGCCTGCCGTCGATCGGATCGAAGTCCGCCACGGCGCCGCAGGTTTCCATGGGCGCCGGGTGCACGCGCGGATACACGACCTCCTGGGCGACGACGACGTCGGCAGCGGCGAACACCGCCTCGGTTTCGGCCGCATCGCCGATCTCCCAGTCGAAGATCCGGTTGTCCGTCCGGCCCTCGATATCGTCGCGGATGACCGGCGCGCCGGGATCGAGGGCGCGGCGGGCATCAATCACCGGAGGCAACATGTCGTATTCGACGTCGATCAGCTCCAAGGCGTCCCGGGCGGCGTAGCGGTCCTCCGCGACCACGAAGGCGACTTCCTGGCCCTGGAAGCGGACCTTGTCCGTGACGAGGACTGCCTGGACGTCCGCGGACAGGGTGGGCGCCCACGCGAGGTTGAGGGCCTGCAGGTCCTTGCCGGTGATAACGGCGAGGACCCCGGGATGCGCCAATGCTTCGGACGTGTCTATGGAAACCAGTCGGGCATGCGCAACGGGAGCGCGCAGAATGGCCCCATGCAGCATGCCGGGCAGCACAATGTCGTCGAGGTAATTGCCCTTGCCGCGGACGAACCGCGGGTCCTCCTTGCGCTGGAGGCGGCCGAACCCGATCGGGCGGCCCGGGTCTCCGGCCGCCGGGTTGGGTGCATGCTCCTGGACGGTGGTCATGCCGTCACCTCTTCTTCGATGGTCCCTCCGGCACCGCCGTCGTCCGCCTGGGCGTCTGTCTCAGCGTCCCAACCGGGCGGGTGGGCTGCGGCCCACTTCACCGAGCGGACGATCGTCGCGTAACCTGTGCACCGGCAAATCTGGCCGGAAATGGCTTGGCGGATCTCGCCGTCGTCGGGATGCGGGTTGCGGTCCAGCAGGGCCCTGGCCGTGAGCATCATGCCTGGAGTGCAGAATCCGCATTGCAGGCCGTGCTCCTCCATGAACCCCTGCTGCACCGGATCGAGCGTGCCATTGACGGCCAGTCCCTCGACGGTCCGGATGTCGTGCCCGTCGGCCATGGCTGCCAGCACGGTGCATGATTTCACCGGTTGTCCGTCCATCAGGACCACGCAGGTTCCGCAGTTGCTCGTGTCGCATCCCCAGTGCGTGCCGGTCAATCCAAGGTTTTCGCGGATGAAGTGGACCAGCAACACGCGGGGTTCGATCTCCCGGGTCACCTTGTCCCCGTTGACCGTCATGCTGACCTGCATTGCTTTCAGCCTTCCTGTGCGCCTGCCGCGCGTGCACAAGCACGGCGCAGGACCCTGCGGGTGAGTTCATCGGCCAAGTGCCGTTTGTAGTCGACCGGCCCGCGCTGGTCGTCCACCGGGTGGCAAGCGGCTGCTGCGATGCGGGCAGCCTCGGCGAACAGGTCTTCCTGCGGCTGCTGTCCGCGGAGCACGGCTTCGGCCTCGGGGATAGTGCCGTCCAGCCCGACCGCCGTCAGCCCGATGGCGGCCTCCTCCACCGTGCCGTCTGCGGAAAGCCCGACGGCGGCCCCGGCCGCGACGACTGCCCAGTCACCCACCCGGCGCTCCACTTTTTCATAGGCGCTGCCCGAGCGCGGGCGGATCGTGAAGCGGACTTCGTACAACAGTTCGTTTTGCGCCACGGCGGTTTCGTAAGGGCCGCGGTGGAAATCCGACATCGCGACGATCCGTTCGCCGTCGGGCCCGCGGATCACGGCCTGGGCGCGCAGGACATCGCAAACGGTAGACAGGTCTTCGGCCGGATCCGCTTGGCAGAGCGAGCCGCCGATCGTTCCACGGTTGCGGACCACAGGGTCCGCGATCACCTGCTCGGCGTCGCGGATTATCGGAAAGAGCTCGGCGACTTCGGCTGACTCGAGGAGCGCCGTGTGGCGGGTTAACGCGCCCACACGCAACTGCTCGCCTTCCCTGCGGATGAATTCCAGTTCCGTCAGGTCGTTGATGTCGATCAGCCACTCCGGCCGCGCCAGGCGGAGCTTCATCATCGGCAGCAAGCTGTGCCCGCCGGCGATGATGCGCGACTCGGGACCGTGGCGTTCGAGGAGGGACAGCGCGTTTGCGACGTCGCTCGCGCGCTCATAATCAAATGGAGCCGGAATCTGCATTGTCCACCCCTTAGGGGCCAGACGTCCTGCACCTCGTAGGACGCGGACCTATGATCAGTCTTGCCCGCGTCATTGTGGGTGTCAACATAGTCAAGGGGCAAGATCACAGCCATTTTGACCCGAAAAAGAATTTCCCAGGCAGTGTCCTTTTCGCGACGTCCCGCCCGTCGTCATGGTGTATCAACCGAGAAGAAGGAGTCATCGTGGAGTACATGCTTTTCATTTGCAACGACCCGGCAGCGCCGGAATATGTCGCCGCCGAGGACAATATCGTTGAATGGGTGGCCGAGATGGAAGCCCGCGGCGTAACCCGTCACGGCGACCGGCTGCGTCCCGTCGAGGACGCCACCACCGTCACGGTGCGGGCGGGCGAAGTGGTTGTCTCGGACGGGCCGTTTGCGGAGACGAAAGAGTGGATCGCGGGCTACGACGTCATCGCGTGTGCCGATCTCGATGAGGCCATCGAGGTGGCGTCCAAGCATCCCATGGCACGATTCGGCAAGATCGAGATCAGGCCAGTGTGGACGCTCGGGCTGTAGCGGCTCGCCCGGCGTCCGGCGTCTTGAGCGGGGAGATGAAATGGCGAGAGAACTGACGGATGCCCGGACCGCCGTCGAGGCTGCCTCCGCCGAGGAGAACGCCCGGATCACCGCAACCCTCATCCGGGTGACGGGAGACTGGAGCCTGGCGGAGGATTGCGTCCAGGACGCGTTCGCAAAGGCATTGGTCGACTGGCCGGAGCACGGCGTTCCGCGGAACCCCGGGGCTTGGCTGACCACAGTGGCGAGGAACAGGGCGATCGATCGCATGCGGAGTGCGGCCAGTGAAAAGAGGGCTGTCCGTGAACTCGCGATCATCGCCCAACTCGAAGGCCTGGGGGATGGGGGCAGCAATGATCCGGGTGCGGAAGACGACCGGCTGCGGCTGATCTTCACCTGTTGCCACCCTGCCCTCCCGCTCGACGCAAGGGTTGCGTTGACGCTGCGCACCGTCGCAGGGCTGACGACGGGTGAGATTGCGCGTGCGTTCCTCGTCTCGGAGGCAACCATGTCAAAGCGGCTGGTCCGCGCACGGGCCCAGATACGTGACGCAGGAATCCCGTATCGGGTACCGCCCCCGGAGCTGAGAGCCGAACGCACGTCCGGGGTCCTGGCGGTGCTCTATCTCATGTTCAACGAAGGCTATTCCGCCACGGGCGGCGATTCCTTGATCCGGGAGTCCCTTGCGCGGGAAGCGATTCGCCTCAACCGCTTGCTCGTTTCGTTGCTTGCCGGTTCACAGCAGGAACCGGAGGCCATGGGCCTCCTCGCGCTCATGCTGTTCCACCATGCCCGGCGAAGCTCTCGAACGGACGCGGCGGGGGACTTGGTGACGTTGGAGGAGCAAGACCGCGAATCGTGGGACCAGGCTGAGGTTGCCGAGGCCGTTGCGCTCCTTGCCGCTGCCGAACGGCTTGGCATTTCACACCGATCCCGGCCAGGGAGCTACCGTGTCCAGGCCGCTATTGCGGCATGCCATATGACCGCCCGCACCCCAGGAAGTACAGACTTCGCCCGGGTGGCCTTGCTGTACGACTCCCTTGCGCAGATTGCGCCGTCGCCGGTTGTCGAACTCAACCGCGCTGTCGCCGTCGCAATGTCCCAAGGTCCGGAGGCCGGGCTGGCCCTCATCGAGCAACTGGACCGATCCCGCTCGCTCGAGGGGTACTACCTTCTGCCCGCCGCGAAAGCGGACCTCCTGAGGCGGCTCGGCCGAAGGTCGGAGGCGAGGGACGAATACCAGCGGGCCCGCGAACTCGCACCATCCGAGGCGGAACGCCGCTACCTTGGCAAACGCCTGGCGGAGACTGGTTCTGCGTCCTCGTCCTCATCTGAATCCACGCCGAATAGCAATGCGACATCCGCCGTCAAGGAGAAAAGATGAAACATCTCTTGCTGATTCAAAACAATTTCGACGCCTGGAACGCCCTTCCAGAGTCCGAGATCGACGCGATCATGGAGGCGCACACCTCCTTGCAGCAGGAACTCAGGGCCTCCGGAGAATTTGTGGAGGCTCATGAACTCGGTGAAGAAGCGAAGTTCGTGAGAAACAACGGCAGCGGGCCTACGGTGACGGACGGCCCGTTCATCGAGACGAAGGAAATCGTGGCCGGCTACTACGTGGTTGACTGCGTGGACATGGCAAGGGCTGTGGAGATCGCCGGCAAGTTCGGAGAGGCCAGGCTGTGGCCTATCGAGGTACGACCCATGGACCCGTGAGCGATCCGGAGACCGTTGACACTGTTCCGGGCCGCGAGGAGACTTTTTTCTGGGGATGCCTCGCCGAAAGGAGCCCCAGATGTCGTGGCACGTCGAGGGTACGTATTTTGAGAATTGCAACTGCGACATGGTCTGCCCGTGTTCCACTTCAGGGCTGACCGCACCGGCGGATAACGATCGATGCAACGTGGCCCTGGCCTTTCATGTGGACACAGGTGAGGTAAACGGCGTCGACGTCGGTGGCCTGACGGTCTGCGTCGTCGCCGATACGCCTGCCCTCATGAGCGACGGGGGATGGAAACTCGGCGTGCTGATGGACGCCGCCGCCTCACCCGAGCAAGCCGAAGCGCTCGGCGCTGTTTTCGGTGGCCAGCTCGGCGGACCGATGGAGGGCCTCACACCTCTGATCGGTGAAATGGCGGGAATGGAGTCCCTGGAAATCGCCTACACCGAAGACGGTCGTTCGCACCAGGTCCGCGTCGGCAGTGCCGTCGACTTGGCCGTTGAGGACTTCGTGTCTCCGATGGATGCCACAGGGCTCGGAGTGAAAGTCAGCGGGGTAGGATTCCCGGCGGACACCTTGGCCGCGGGCACAGCCAGCACGGCCCGCGTGGACGTGTTCGGGATGACCTGGGACAACGCCGGAAAGAACTCCTTCTCCGCTCCCTTTGCCTGGTCGGCCTAGGTGCCGCTTCCTGGACGCCCGCTCGCTTATACGGTCAAATTCCACGACGCTCGCTCTGATATGTCGTCAAATTCCGGGACGCTCGCTCACATCGTGTGAGCGAGCGTCGACGGAAAGCACCCTAAAAGTGAGCGAGCGTCCCGGGACGCGAAGCTTAGTCAAACGGTCCGACAACCCGGTGCGCTGAGCCGTCCACCCTCGTGAACGGCAAGACGAGCCGCGACTGGTGGGTGGCGTCGCGGTAGATCTTGTGCGTGACGGGGCGGCCTACCGGCAAGTGGAAGGCGTCAGGCGGGAGTAGTGCGTTGTGCTCGTCGGCCAGCGGCTCATCGTTGGACAGTTCAACCGTGAGGCGATGACCTGCCTTGAACGTGTTGGCGAACGGGTAGAGGCGCAGTACGTACTCCTCGATCGTCCCGGGCTCCACCGGCACTGATCGGGTGTGCGGGTGGTAGGGGTTGCCCTCGGTAGTCCGTTCGTCCAGTTCACGGTGCGATGCCTTGAGGTAGCCGGTGGTGATCAGCTGGCGTTCCCCGTTCGGCGCGGTGTCCCAGAGGCGCAGGATGAAGTTTGTGTCGGCCTGGTCGATTTCCGCGAAGATGTGGGCGGCGCCTGCGCCGATCAATTCCGTGTCCTGCTCGAACGGCTGGGTGCTCCACGAGAGGATCTCCACCTTATCTGTCACCGTTAGCGGGGCTTGGTAGAAACCGTCGGGGGCGGCGTACTCCGCACCCATGGGCTCCGGCTCTTCCGACAGCTTGTGGCGCGGCCGGAGGTAGAGGGACTTGTACTCGATGTCCTTCGGCGGCCACTGCCCGGCGGTCACCACTTCGCGCGAGCCCTCCACGAAGACGCTGACGGGCGGCTCGTCCATGACCCCGTTGTCGATGCCTTTGATCCAGTAGTCATACCACCGGAACATTTTGTCGTGCTCCTCGATGAAGGGGCGTGATTGCATGGGCGGGTAGGGGCCGATGGTCAGCTTTTTCGGGCCCTTGAGTGCGTTGTACAACTCGATGGTGCCGTCAAGGGTCCACCCGCGGCCTTGGTCGAGCTGCAGCCAGACCGGGATGTCGATGTTCGGGGCCAGCGTGATGGGGTTGCGTTCTTCGTACCATTCACCGTCCAGTTCGTTCATGACGATGTCGAACCAGGCCTCGTGGTTCTTGGGGTAGTTCAGTACATGGACCAGGTTCGGCCAGGCCGCGATGTCCGGATCCTCGAGGCGCTCGGCGACGAGCTTCTTGAGTTCCCCTGGAGAATGCTTCTCGATCATGCGGGACTTCACGTTGTCGGTGAACGCCCAGCCCGAGTCCCCTCCGCGTCCTTCGCGGGCGGCACGCGGCATGAACCACATGATGCCGCCGTGGTACGTCGTTTCATAGAAGTCGTAATGGCCGCCGGAGACGAAGATCGCCTTGAGGTGCGGCGGACGCTCGGCGGCGGCCAGAACCTGCATCGAACCGAAGTAGGAGATGCCCACCATGCCGACGTTCCCGTCGCACCATGGCTGCGCGGCGACCCATTCGATGAAGTCGTAGGCGTCCTGGCCAAGCGACACACCGCCGGCGTTGTAGTTGCCGATGTGCTCGCCGCCCGAGAAGCCCGAGCCTCGGAGGTCGCCGATGACATGGACGTAATCTTCCTTGACGATCCTGGCGATGTCCCCGGCCTCGATGCAGCCGTCCCACATGGGGCTGGGACGCCGCTGCGGGGGAGTGGTGAGGGCAAGGGCCTGCAGCTCCTTGCCGTACGGGCTGAGTGCCACCAATGCCGGGCGCGGCTTGTTTTCGGGGCCGTGGTAGGCGTCCGCGGCGAGCTCGACGCCGTCCCGCATCGGGACCCGAAGGTCCTTGCGGACAGCTATGGATTGCCCGCTGGCATTCAGCAACTGAAAGTCATCCATGAGTGGTGGTCTCCTCATCTTCGATCAAATGGTCCAGCGACGTGCGGTACCCCTGCAGGGTGGTGAAGAACGGGGAGGGCTCCAGCGTGGGGTCCCCGTCGTATCCAAGCTCCTTTGCCACGGGGGTGAAGGGGGAGTAGGGCGAGTCCGTATCCTGCAGGCCGGATGCTATGCAGCCGTAGGCCGCTTTGCTGACACGGGCCTCGATGTCCAGGCTCCCTTGGAGCGCTTCCCTTGCCTGTCCGGCGTCGAGCTCCACGCCGTAGGGCGTGCCGTCCCTGCGGCGGTACGGGTGCCCCAGGTACAAGTGCCGTGGACGGACCTCATCGCGCAGGTACTCAAGGCTCGAGCGGTAGGCGGCCGGGTCCACGAACCCCGGAAAGCCGTTTGCCGCGCCGTGGATTTGGACCGCGTCGCCGACGAACACGTCATTCTGCCCGTCGAGGACGTATGCCACAGACCCCGGGGTGTGGCCCGGAAGCGAATGGACCGAAACCGTCGCGCCACCGCCCAGCGGGATGGTCTCGCCGCCCCGCACCAACAGCGTCGGCTCCATCTCGCCCGAGATCACGGCATTCGTGGCCGCGGTGAGCTTCGCCTCGCCGTCGGGATCCCGCAGATACTGCGCCCGCCCGGAAAGGTATTCGTCCACATGGGCCCGGCGCGAGCGCAAGAACGGTGCGTCGGCCTCATGAATGACCACTTGGGCGCGCCGTCCGGTGAGCTCCCACAGGGCGTAGGCGCCGCCAATGTGGTCGATGTGTCCATGGGTCAGCAGGATCCAGCGGACGTCTTCGATCCGGCGTCCGATTGCCTCCAGTGCCGGCACCATGCCGTCGGCGGGGGAGGACGCGATCCCGGTGTCGACAATGGCCGGTTCGGCGGTGTCGATGAAGAAGCTGTAGAGACCGAAGCGGCCCCACGGCGAGACGAGGGGATGCACAGCGACCGGCGTCGTCATTGGCCGGCCCTCGCGTTCAGGAATTCGCCCGTCTCCTCGAATGCCCGGTACAGCTCCGGTATCCAGGAGAAGTGCTGGACAAAACCATGATTGGCGCCGGGGTAGCGGGTCACTTTTGTCTCGACGCCGGCCTCCGCCAAGCGCCGGCCATAGAGTTCGCCCTCGTCCCGGACGGGATCGTGCTCGGCGGTGATGACCAGCGCTGCCGGCAGCCCGGCGAGATCTTCCCGCTTGATGGGGGAGACACGGGGGTCTGCAGGGTCGGCCCCGTTCTCAAGGTAGAACGAGTTGAAGGGTTTGAGGCCCGCCGTCTCCAGCCCGTATCCATCGGCGTTTTCGCGCAGTGAGGGGTAACGCTCGACGTCGAAATCCAGGTCCAGCGACGGGTAGAAGAGAACCTGGTGGGTGATCCGGTTGAACCCGTCGTCGTGGGCTATCGCGGCGACGGCGGCGACGAAGTTGCCGCCGGAACTGTCGCCGGCAATCGCGAGGTTCTTCCCGTCCCACTTCAGGTTTCCGCCCTTCCCGGCCGCCCAGCGGACCACTCCATAACAGTCATCGAGCCCTGCAGGGAACACGGCCTCGGGAGCCAAACGGTAGCCAACCGAGATGACCTTGTGTCCGGTTTCCTTTGCCAGGGCGCGTGCCACGTGGTCGTGGGTGTCCAGGCCGCCCAGGAAGAAGGCGCCGCCGTGGAAGTACACCAGCAGGCCATAGGAGTCGGCCTCCATCGGCGTATAGATCCGCACCGGCACTTCGCCCGACGACGTGACAGCCGTGGCGTCGTCCACCGAGTACAGCGGTAGCCGCTCCGCCAGCGGCGGGACCTGGGCTGCCTCGCCGGCGCGCATGGCTCGAGGGTCCAAGGGCGAACCATCGGGTGCCGGCAAAGTGGCCAGGACCTTGGCGATTTCCGGATGGATGGCCATGGCGTTCATGCCCTCGCTTCTGCTGTTACGGGCGCGCTGGCGGGCTTTTGCGACGTGGGCTTCTGACCCGGGAAGACATCGTTGACCTCTTCCTCGCTCCAGCCTTGACGGGAGATGCGCTGCAGCTCATCCGTCACCGGCTTGCGGGTTGCCTGGAACAGGGCCAGCGCCTCCTTGACCGTGGCGGCCTGGGTGAGCGCGTCGGCGAGTGCACCTGCGTCCTCAATGGCCGAGTTTGCGCCTTGTCCCTGGTGGTGCAACATGGAGTGCGCCGCGTCGCCCATGAGCACCACGGAGTCGGTGTGCCACGAGTCGACCGGGTCGATGTCGTAGACGGCGCGGACATTGACCGTGTTCATGTCGAGGCCCCTTGTGATGTTCACGATGCGCTCGTCGAATCCGCTGACGGTTTCCAGGAGGCTTTCCTTGCTCACCTTCGGCGCCCAGGTACCGTCCGGGTTCAGGGCAGTAATGTCGAAGGACACCTGGTTCCGGTGGCGAAGCGGCAACAGGTAGACCTTGGTGCCCTTGCCGATGTACATCCGTAGGTTGTCGTCAACCACCAGGCCGTGGGCGTCGTCGGCGGAAATGACCACACGGTAAGCGTGTTCTCCCGAGAACACGGGGCCTTTGTCGCTGAAGAGCTGCTCGCGGACCACGGATTTGATGCCGTCGGCACCCACCACGAGGTCTGCCTCGACGGTATTGCCGTTCGTGAAGCTCAGCACGGAACGGCCGTCCATTTCCTCGATCTTCTCGAGCTTGTGGCCCAGGTGCACCATTCCCTTCGGGAGCACGCCGAGCAAGGCCTCGATGAAGTCCCCCCGGTGGATGAGGTAGGTGTGGGCCTGCTCGCCGAACTCCGGCCACGTGTCCTTCAAGATCGGTTCACCGCTGGCCGTGAGGATTTCGAAGTAGTCGCTCGGCGAACTGACCTTGGCGATAGCATCGAAGATCCCCCACCTGTTGAAACGGTCCATGGTGGCGGGACGCAGTCCAATGCCGGCGCCAACCTCCCGCATCTGCGACGCTTGCTCGTACACGTTGACGTTCGCACCGAGCAGGCTCAGGGCTTTGGCCGCAGCTGCGCCCCCATACCCTGCGCCGACGATGGCGATGTTGAGGTTCTTGATGTCTTCAGCCTTCATTGTTTGGATCACTTTCTTGACTCTTCCTTGGCCTGGGACCAAGTCTGGAGAAGCGGGTAGATTGTAGTGCCCGTCCGGAAGTCAGGCGTCCAGCGACAGGAAGCCGGCCGGGTTGTCTTCGAGCAGGAGTTTGAGAGTGGCGTCGTCGATTCCCGCGGCGCGCATGTCGGGGATCATGTCCTCGAAGAGGTAGTTGATGGTGTGGCCCTTGACCCCCGGCCAGCCCAGCGGGCTGCAATTCGCGTCCGCCGAAACGAGCAGCTTGTCTGCGTAGCCCTTTTTCACGAGGGTCACGAAGTGCTGCATGCGTTCGGCGCGCTTGCGGCCCCAAAACGGGGGATCCGGAAGTTCGAGGTCGTAGCCGAAGGTATCGAAGCCGATTCGGCCGCCCTGCTCGTAGATCCAGTCATGCGGGGTGATCGGAGCGTTCAATCCGTCGTCGGCGTGGCCGAAGAGCACGCGGTCCAGGGAGAGGCCCTCTTCGTTGAAGATGGAAACCGCCGGCTCGGGATCGATGGCCAGGTGGGTCAGTATTGGCGCACCGGTGACGACGGCGGCGCGGGCCGCGGCCCGGTAGACTCGTTTGTCCAGCTCTGTCATTCGTCCACCGCGGCTCACGCCCACCTTGATCACGCCGGCTTTGGCGCCGGTGTTTCCGATGCCCGCAGTGATCTCGTGGATGAACACTTTCGCGAGGTAGTCCACGGTGGCGCGGGAGAAATGCGGCAGGGCGGTGTCGCCGCCGACGAACCCGGTGCAGGCCACAATGTGCACCCCGGTCTTCCGGGACAGGGACTTGTAGTAGTCGACGTCACGGCCGTTGCAGATACCCGTGGCGTCCACTAACGTGCCGCCGCCGTATTCGCGGAACTTCCGCAACTTCGGCACGGTTTCTTCATAGGCCTGTTCCGGGGTCTTCCACCATTTGCTGTCGAGTTCGGACCCGGGCATGCCGTACCCGATGTGTTCGTGGACCGCCACGATTTCCAGTTCTTCGGCCGGAATGGTTCCGAGCACTGTATTGACCTTGGTCATTCGTTCACCTCAGGGGTTCTCAAGCTTGTTGCGGGTGGGCGGGTGCTTAGCGCACGGTCAGGAGATTGCGCGGATTGTCCACGAGGATGCGTTGGGCGTCTTCGTCACTCAGGCCCTGGGTCTTGAGGTGGGGCACGAACGTGGCCACCACGTGGCTGTAGGGCAGCTCGTACTCCGGGAGGCCCTTGGCCACTCCGATTGAGTTGCCCGAGAGGATGATCTTGCCGGCGTGGCCGGCGCTGACGAGTTCGAGTACCAGTGCAGTGCGTTCCTGGTCGCTGAGGTAGCCCGGATGGTCGTTCAAGCCCACGTGGTCGATGCCGACGAATGCTCCGCGGCGGGCCACCTCAATGGCCGTTCCGGCGGCGTCCTTGCGGTCCAAGTCACCGACAAGCACCCGCTCGGCCCCGATCTGCTCATCCAGGACGATGTCCAAGTCGTGCAAGGCGTCGGCGCCGAAGCGGATGGAGACCGGAATACCTGTGTCCCTGGCGGCGCGGGCGGAGCCGCGGAACAGGCTTTCCTCGGTGGGGGTCAGCCCGGCACGGTCGGCGATGGCGGCCACGATGCCCGCGGCGGCGCGGCGTTCAAGCCGGGGAATCACCATCCCCTCGCTGACCTCCCTCCCGAAGAGATCGGCGAACTTTTCGGCCGGCCACGGGGTGGGCGGGTTGGTCTGTGGCGTCAGGAAGTACCCGCCGAGTTCTTCCTCCGGGCCCAAGCCCGTGGAGGCCACGATGTGGACGCCGGTGGAGCGGGAGAGTGCCTCGTAGAGTTTGAGGTCGCGGCCGTGGAACATGCCGGTGCTGTCGACGATCGTTTGCCCGCCGAACCCACGGAACTCCGTGAGTTTCGCAGCCAGGGCCTCGAAGATCTCCGCCCGGTCCATCGAGATGTCGGGAGCGTACTGGGCGCCCGGGAGCACCGACAACAACGCTTCATGGACCGCAACGACGCCCAGTTCAGAAGCAGGTACGGGGCCCAGGACCGTGTTGACGGTTTGCCCGGCGGGGGCATCAATCACGTCGGCGGTGCCGGTGGGGGTGGTGTGACTCACGGGGGTCTTCTCCCTTGAAGATCGGATGTTGAATGCAGGGACGCCGCGCAGTGTGACCGCGCCGTCGCTCCGTTGCGATGCAGCCAGCATCACACTTTCCTTTACATACTGTCAAGAAATTTATACAAGAGAATTTTCCTTGACATGCTGTAAGAATTAACTCCACACTGTCTCATATAGTCCCCACGAACCAGATCGAACAGAAACAAGGGAGTTTCATCGATGAGTCAAACCATTTCGGTAGCGAGCCGCGGCTCTGTACGGGCCACTTTCGTGGCCGCCTACAGCGCTGTCACCCTCGCGCAGATCACCAACGCGTTGCCAGGGGCCCTCAGCGGCACCTTTGCCGTGGAATTCCACACCTCGGGCGCTGGCCTGACCTGGATCGCGGGCATGTTCCTGATGGGCATTGTGGTGTTCGAGCTCAGCTGGGGACTCCTGGGCGATATGTTCGGGCGCAGGAAGCTGCTCTATGTCGGCGCTGCCGTCAGCGTCATCGGCTCGGTCATGGCCGCGATGGCGCCCTCCACCGGCGTGATGATCGTCGCGCAGGCCATCGGCGGCATAGGGGCGGGCATACTCTTTCCCATTTCGCTTTCCATGATCGCGGCGATCACCCCCGACCACCGCGCCCGGGCGAAGGTCATCGCCACCTGGGCAGGGTTCCTGTCACTGGGCGCGGTGATTTCCCCGGTGCTTGCCGGGTTCACTGCGCAGTTCTTCACCGTGCCCGGCGGTGGACCAGGCGCCTCGAACGCCTTCAGTGGCTGGCGTGCGGCCTATTTGATTGCGGCCGCTGTTGCCGTCGTCGTTCTTCTCATCGCGGTCCGCGCGAAAGATTCCGCAGCCGCCGAGGGGCGCAAACTGGACATGCCCGGCCAGCTCACTCTCGCCGTCGGCCTCATTGCCGTCCTTTACGCCACGGTGACGGCGGTCGACGCCGGCTTCGGCAGCGCGCAGGTTATCGCAAGCTACATCGCCGGCGGAATCCTGCTCATCGCTTTCATCATCATCGAGTCGCGCACCGCGCAGCCACTGATCCACCTCTCGCTGTTCAAGAACAGCTCCTACTCGATCACCGGGATTGTGGCCGTCACTGGGATGTTCGCTTTCCTTGCGATCTGCTTCAGCACGAGCGTCGCCGTCAGCGGCCTGGCCCTGGCCGAGACCTGGAAGGTCGGAGTTCTGTTCGTCTTCATCCAGGGCCCGGCATTCGCCTTCATCCCGGTGGTCGGGTGGCTCATCCACCATGTTGCCCCACGCTGGGTACTGACGGCCGGCTTCGCTTTCATGGCCGTCTCCGGGCTCTGGCTCTCCACGTTCGCACTCGGCACCCCGGAGACTTTCGGCGGCACGCCGTGGACAGCATTCATTCCGCCTCTGCTCGTGCTGGGTGTCGGCTTCGCCCTCACGGTCGGCTCCGTTACCGCAGTGGCCATCAACACCGTCCCGGCCCAACAAATCGGCATGGCGTCCGCCACGACGAATCTCCTGCGCGACCTCGGCTTCGCCCTCGGTCCTGTGATCGGCTCGGCCATCGCCTTCGGCATTGGAGCCACAGTCTTCGCTGGTCCCCTTGCCGGCATCCTCGGGGCGGCCGGAATGCCCGCAGATGCAGTGGCCGGACTGGCGCACGTGCCGCCGCTTGGTTTCCTCTCAGGCTGGGACGGCATCGTCGCCCAATTCTCCGGCCAGGCAGCGGGAGGCGGTGCTCCGGCCCCGGCGGTCGATGGCATGGTCAAGGCCCTCGCCGCAGCCAAGCCGCGGATCCAGGGGGTCGCCGGGACGTCCCTCGGCGAGGGTTTCCAGACCGTCTATCTCTGCGCGGGCGTCGCGGCGACCCTCTCCGCCGTTCTCACCCTCTTCATCTCCGCACGGTCCTCAGCGCCTACCGCCGATGCCATCACGGAGACCACCGAAGCAAGCGCCGAGGCCGCCGTCTAAGACCTCCGGCACTGACCCGACCACTTACTATCCACAAGGAGAACCCCGTGATCGCACCTATCGAGTCAGACATCGACATCTGGGCTGACGACATCCTCGTCGACCCCTACCCCACCTATGCCGCGCTCCGCGAGCAGGCTTCCGTGGTCCACCTTCCGAAGAACGAGCTGTACGTCCTGACGCGCTACGACGCCATCCGCAATGCCCTCGGCGATCCGGCGGCCCTCTCGTCCACCAGCATCGGATTCAACCCGATGGTCAACGAGGCACTGCAGGGCACCTCCCTTGCCTCCGACCCGCCGATCCACACGCAGCTCCGCGCCACGCTGTCCCAGAACCTCACCCCCCGGGCCCTTCGCGGCCTCAAAGTCGTCATCGACGAAAAGGCGGACAAGCTCGTCGCGGAACTGGCCACCAGTGGCGGCTTCGAGGCCATCGATGCCCTGGCCCGGGCCTTCCCGATCGAGATCGTCGCCGATCTTGTTGGTTTCAGCGGCCACGTCAAGGACAACATGCTGCGCTGGGGCCAGGCCGCGATGCAAGTCATCGGTCCGCTGAACCAGCGCACCCAGGAGAGTTTCCCGATCGCCGGCGAATTATACGGCTGGTGCTCCTCGGTCACCGCGGATGACCTCGCTCCGGGCTCGATCGGCCGCGGCATCTTCGACGCCGAGACCCGCGGTGACATTCCCAAAGGCTCAGCAGGCCACATCATCCACCAGTATCTTGGAGCCGGCGTCGACACGACCATTGCCTCCATCGGCAACATAGTCGCGCTGTTCGGCCGCCACCCCGATCAGTTCGAGCTGGTCCGGGAGAACCCGGAATTGGTTCCCGCGGCGTTCGCCGAAGTGCTGCGCTATTGGGCTCCGGTCCACATCTGGGGACGCAAGGCCACGCGCGACGTGGAGATCGATGGAGTCACGATACCCTCAGGTGCCCAGGTCGGCATCCTCTTCGGCGCGGGCAACCGGGACCCGCGCCACTACGCGAACCCCGACACCTTCGACGTGAGACGAAACCCCGTGGACCACCTCTCCTTTGGTTATGGACCGCATGGCTGCGCCGGCCAGGGCCTCGCGAAACTCGAGGCACACGCGATCATCGAAGCGCTTGCCCGCAGGGTGAAGACCCTGGCCCTCTCCGATGAGGTCCGCGAGCCGAGCAATATTACGCGGAGCTTCGAGGTTCTCCAGGTTGAGAAGGTAGTGGCGTCATGAGGATCGAACTGGACCGTCCCCGCTGCGAAGGCCACGGCCTGTGCGAGGAAGCCGCGCCCTCGCTGATGCACCTGGATGACGACGGCGAATTGGTCATCGATGTGCCGGACGTGGACGGTGCCGGGCTTGATGCCGCGAAGGCGGCGGTCAGGGTTTGCCCGGTCGCGGCGCTCCGATTGGCTGCGGCATGACCATGCGCAGGATTGTGGTGGTCGGCAACGGCATCGCCGGACTCACAGCATGCGACTCGCTGCGCGCGGCGGGCTTCGACGGCGACTTGACGGTGGTTGGCGACGAGCGCCACCAACCGTACAGCCGTCCCGCCCTGTCGAAGGCGCTGCTGCACAGTGTTAACGGGAGCAACGCCGACGCCCTCCAGGCCCACGAGCTTCCCGAGCCGGGCCACGGAGCGAGCGAGTTGCTCGGCGTCAGTGTAACGGGGCTGGACGTCGACTCCAGGCTGGTTCATCTGGACGGTGGCGATGAATTGCCGTATGACGGCCTCGTGATCGCCTCCGGTTCCCGGGCGAGGCGCCTCAGGGAGGGAGCGCAAGGGAAAGGCTCCTCCAGGGAGCTCACTTTGCGCACCATCGAGGATGCGATCCTGCTCAGGGAGCGACTCGCATCGCGTCCTTCGGTGGTCGTGATCGGCGGCGGGCCGCTCGGAATGGAGGTCGCATCGGGCTGCCTGCACCTTGGCTGCGAAGTCACGCTCGTTTCCGACGGCAAGCCCCTCGCGCGCCAGCTCGGCGACTACCTGGGGCATATGTTCACCTCCTCTGCGATCAGGCAAGGCCTACGAGTGGTTGTCGGCGGGAAAGCCCGTCTAATGGAGTCCGACGCCGGGACGCGGGTTGTCTTGGCCGACGGCACCGAGCTTGAAGCGGATCTGGTGGTCACCGCCGTCGGCGACGAACCGAACACCGATTGGTTGGCCGGAACCCGGCTCCTCGTCGATGGCGCGCTGCGGGTCGATACCCGCGGCCGGCTTCGGTCGGATATCGTCGCCGCCGGCGACGTGGCGTTCTTCCCGGGCAGTCGCGGGGTACGGCGGGTGCCCCTCTGGACGAGCGCGATCGACCAGGCGAAGGCCGCCGCCGTCGGGCTGCTCAAGGGCGACGCGGCCCCCGAGTTCACTTTCCAGCCGTACTTCTGGACCGAGGCCTTCGGCCTGTCGCTCAAGTCGGTCGGCTTCACGCCCATGGTCGGCGCACCGGACTACTGCGAGCCGGGGGAGGACAGCGACTCGATGCTCTTGCGCTGGGAGGACAAGGACGGCTCCGGGACCGCTGTGGCGATCAACTACCGGATCCCCGTCCCGAAATTGCGCCGACTGGCCGACGCCGGCCCGTCACCCAGGACTCTCGCTCACATGATGTGAGCGGGCGTCGGCCGGAAACACCCCAAAGGTGAGCGAGCGTCTGGAAGGGGACGGCGCGACGGCGGAACGGCGGCGGAAGGGGGCTCCGCCGCCGGGCGCTGACGCCCCCGCCCCGTTCGCCACCCTGGACGCTCGCTCACATATATGGCCATCCACCAGCACGCTTACTCACATATGTGGCCATCCACCCAGGACGCTCGCTCAGGTCTGCTGCCAAACACCAGGACGCTCGCTCAGGTCTGCTGCCAAACACGTGGGCGCGTGCGTTCTTTACGGCTTGTCAGCTCGCTTGGCGACGCGCATCCTTTGCTCTTGCTCCGCACAATTGCCGCACACCACGGTTAGGATTGACCCATGTCGTCGTTGCGAGAAGCCCAGAAGCAGCTGACCCGCGACGTGATCGTCGAACGGGCACTCGAACTCTTCACAGAGAAGGGC
Source organism: Arthrobacter sp. efr-133-TYG-120 (assembly GCF_030209785.1). Lineage (NCBI taxonomy): Bacteria > Bacillati > Actinomycetota > Actinomycetes > Micrococcales > Micrococcaceae > Arthrobacter > Arthrobacter sp. efr-133-TYG-120. The sequence goes on along the minus strand of NZ_JARVRI010000010.1, from coordinate 138,302 downwards.
TACGCGGCAACCACGATCGACGAGATCGCCGCCGCTGCCGGCACCACGAGGGTGACTTTTTACGCGTACTACCCCTCGCGGAGCGATCTGATGAGGGACTTCATGGCGCGCGTCAACGCCGTGCTCGACCGCGCGGATGGTCCCGACAGTGCGTCGACCGCCGTCGAGCTCGTGGACGTGGTGCGGGATGGCAAACTGCCGGGAATCCTTGCCTGGCTCGAGTCGCGCGCTGCGCTCTGGCCGGTCTTCCGTCCGTACCTCGACGTCCTCGACGAGGCTGCTGCGGTTGATCGCGAAGTGCGGACATTGGTGGAGGGTTGGCATGAGGAAGTCATCTCCGACCTTGTCCGCGGCATGCAGCTGGCCGGGCGCTTCCCTGAAGAAACGCACCACATCCGCGGAACACTCGCCTTCACCCAGCTCGACTACGTCGCCACTCTCTGGACGCGGCGCAAGCTCGAGCCAAACCGCGACCACGCGCTAGAAGTGCTCGCCGACAGTTGGTACCACTTGCTCTGCGACGCAGGATAATCAAGCTCCACGCAGCTGCCCAGCTGGTCTTTGCGCTTCACAGGAGTAGCGTTTGCTGTGGCTGACGAGAGGGGTCCACATGAGCTACAAGTATCGAACCGTCAGGGTTCGCGGCACCGAGTTGGTAGGAACCATCGCCCGAAAACACGGCAGCGCGCCGGAAATCTACGAAACCTCGAAGGACGCGAACACATCGGTAGTTCCCGTGTTCTTCCAAGCGACCGGCGAGATCCGATTCTTCGACAGGTCAGTCCTTGAAGACGTCGTGACGCCGGCCAGCTAGCAGCAGTTGCCCGTCTCGGAACTGACCAGAGACGTATGATGCCAGAGGTCCTGCGACTTGTGGTCGTGGGGCATAGCTTTTGTGGCCCACACTTGGCAAGTGCGTACTTTTGGTGTTGAAGAAGAATTCCTGATCGTAGATCCTGACAACGGCAGTCCCGTGCCCCTCGCCGGCGATATCGTGCGCCTTCATGGTGCCGGTCCCCAGGGGGTGGCTCCTCCTTTCGGCCCGACGTTGGCGATCGAGCTTCAGCAGGAGCAAATCGAAGTCATCACCTCCCCGCACAGCAGCCTGAGTGCCCTCGGCGCTGAAATACGTGCCGGACGCTCTTACGCAGATTCGCTGGCCCGAAGGGCGGGCGCGAGAATTGCAGCCCTCGCGACGTCGCCGCTGGCGATCGCTCCGCATGCAACAAACACCGAGCGCTACGACGCCCTCCTGGAAAAGTTCGCTATGACTGCCAGAGAGCAGCTGACCTGCGGATACCACGTCCATGTTTCCGTTGACTCGGATGAGGAAGGCGTGGCAGTGCTGGACCGGATCAGGTCCTGGCTGCCGGTGCTGACTGCACTGAGCTCGAATTCACCGTTCTGGAATGGGTCCGACAGTGGTTACGCCAGTTTCCGGACCCAAGCTTGGAACCGATGGTCCAGTGCCGGTCCCACCGATGTCTTCGGATCTGCCGCGGCCTACCACTCTTTGGTGGCCGACCTGTCGGCAACGGGAGTGATCATGAGCCCGGATTTCGACGCTCGCCTGTCTGCCCGGCACCCTACGGTCGAGATCCGTGTCTCGGATGTTTGCCTTGATGCCCGGGATGCCCTGCTGATCGCGGCCTTGGTGCGTGCCTTGGTGGATACAGCCGCCAGGGAATGGAAATCCGGACAGCGTCCGGACATGGTTTCTGTCCCCGTACTGCGCCAGGCCACGTGGCGGGCCAGCCGGTTCGGCCTGCACGGCGAGCTGCTCCACCCGAGAACGCACAAGCCCGCCACAGCAAGGCACGTCCTTGCCGCACTCCACTCCCACGTCCGCGATGCCCTCGAAGGGACCGGGGACGCACACTACGCCAACGAGGGACTGCAAAGGATCCTCAGCCAAGGCACGGGAGCCGCGCGGCAACGGCAAGCCCACCAACGCACCGGCAGTCTTGCCGGCGTCGTCGCATATGCAACGGGCGTCACCCACCTCGAACCCATTGATCACGAACACACCGACGAACCTTATTTCGCGGCGGCCTCGGGGACTGCCGCGCTCGTGGCGAGCTAGCCGTCGGCCGAAATTGCGGCTCCATCGGAGCTCGCCGTTAGGGTGAGGCATGAGCGATAAGGGCAAGAGCTCCGACCGTTCTTAGCGCACCGTGCCTGAATGCACGACGGCGGGGCGTTCAGTGCCGGAGCCACCACCAGGAAGGAATCCAATGACTGAAAGCAACAATTCGCCGAGCAAACGCACGATGTCGGCGATGTGGTCCGACGGCCTTGGCCGGGCAGGGATCCGTTCAGGGCAGATGCTCCTGGTCATCACCCTGGCATCGGTGATTGTGTGGGCGATGACCAGCGTTCCGCTCGTCATGATCCCGGTCACAATCGCGCTCATTCTTGCCTCGGCAATTTCGCCTCTTGTGCGTTGGCTGACTGCGCACCGGTGGCCCCGGGCCCTCGCCGTCGCAGCGTCGTTCGTGGGGATCCTTGCAGTCTTCGGCGGAGTCATCACCGGAATCGTCTTTCTTATCAGGGCGCAATCCAAGGAGCTTGCCGTGAAATTCACTTCCGGCATCGAGCAACTGCACCAATTCCTGAACAACGGCCCCTTCAAAGTCAGCGACGAGCAGCTCCGATCCGTGGCCGATTCCATCCAGCGCTTCTTCACGAGCAGTAGCTTCGGCGCCGAAGCGCTGACCGGCGCGCGGACGGTCGCTGAAATCCTGGCCGGCTTGGTTCTTATGGTGGTGATCCTGTTCTTCTTCCTCAAGGACGGCGAGAAGATCAGGAACTTCCTCTTCGGATTCCTTCCCGCGGCTCACCGCGGAAAGGCCCACCTGGCCGCGGAACGAAGCGCCGTCGTTCTGGGAGGATACGTCCGCGGCACGGCTCTGATCGCAGCAGTGAACGGCGTGATCATAGGAACAATGCTGGCCATCCTCGGCGTCCCGCTTGCCCTGCCTCTGGGGGTTTTTGTGTTTATCGGCGGGTTCATTCCCATCGTTGGTTCCACCGCTGCGGGTACCCTCGCCGTGGGTGTCGCCTTGATCTCGAACGGTCCGGTGACATCGCTCATCGTTCTCGCTGTCCTCATCGCGGCCAACCAGCTTGAGCACCATTTCCTCCAGCCCGTTTTGATGGGCAAGGTGCTGAGCATCCACGGACTGGCCATTTTGCTCGCCTTGGCCATTGGCACGATGCTCGCAGGCATTATCGGGGCCTTGTTAGCCGTACCGACTGCCGCCGTCGCGTGGACTGCCATCAAGACGTGGACCGGGCGCGGAGACACGGCGCCCGCCGGGATCGGCCCCGCCGACGGAACCGCGGCCTGAAAAGGACTCACACAGCCAAAGCCCGATCCTAGGGCGGCACCCGGTCTTACGCTTGCGCTAGGAGCTCCTCGCGCAGTTGCTCCAGGTGGGACGGTTGTTCTGCCAGGGCCCGCGTGGTCGGCGGGGGACTGGGTGCCCGAACGCCCGCGAGGGGGTCGTCGGCGCGGGGGACGGCGAGCCTCAAGGCCCCGCCGACGTCGGGCGCCGCGGCATCGCGGCGGGTGAGGGCCGGCAGGTTCCAACGATGTTCGATGGTCGCAAGGATGCTCGTGTGATCGAGCGGGACAGCGCCGGAGGCCCGAAAGACGGTGCCGGCGGGGATGAGCGGACTGATCAGCACGGTAGGCACCCGCACCCCGAAGCGGGTGAAATCGAAACCGAATTCCCCCGCGGCGTCGTCCGGCGGTGTCGCGCCCCATGGCGGGGCGACGTGGTCGTAGCAGCCCCCGTGTTCGTCATACGTGATGATGAGCAGCGTGGAGTCCCAAGCTGGCCCATCGCGAACGGCGCGATAGACGTCGAGAAGGAATCGCTCACCGAGAGCGACGTTGTAGTTGGGATGTTCGCTGTTGCCCGTCGAGGACCAGGACGGCTCAAGGAAAGCGTATGCAGGGAGCTTCCCTGCTGCCGCGTCGGCTTGGAAGTTCGCGAACAGGCCAATGTTCGACGGCGGGGCGTGCCGGGTGTCGTCGAAGTCGAGTTTCGTCAGGGGCGACTTGGTTTCGCCGTAGATCTTCCACGGGATGCCGTGGTTGCCCAGGTGCCCAAAGATGCTCGGCACGGTGAACCGCTTGGCCTTGTCATCCAAGTTGCCCTGGCTGGTGCCGGCGCAGGCGAAGGCCCGGTTAGGCATCGTCATCGTCGGAGCGGACGCGAACCAGGCGTCGCAGACGGCGAATCCCTTCGCCATCGCCGACAACACCGGCAGCGTCTGCGGGGTGAAGCAGCCCATGATCATGTGCTCGCTTGTTCCAGGCACCACGTGCCAGCCCTTGGCGAGGTTGTCCTTGATGGCGCCGGCGTAGTTGCCCACAAAACCGGTCATCGAAGGAAGAGCCCCCACCTTCGGCGCGCCGGCGCTCCCATAGAGCTGGGCGTTCGTTGCCTGGTACCCCTCTCCGGGGTCGGCGCCCGGCATGAAGTAGAGGTCGGGGGTCGAGGGAGTCAGCTGATAGACCGTCACCGGACTGCCGTCGGATGCGGGGCAGGACTCAGTGCCGGTCAGGCCCTCGAACGGGTCCCCCGAAGGCGAAACATTGCCGGAATCGGCATAGAGGTATCCGAGCATGTGATCGAATGAGCGGTTTTCAAGCATCAAGACGACGATGTGCTCGACGGCGTTAAGACCAATTGCCGCCACGGTGACCATCCCCTTCGGAAAGAGTTCCTGTCCGTGCTGAACAGTCTCCCACGCCGCTGTCCCGGTGGATATGCCTTCGACCCGGTGCGGCTCAGCCGGGAATAGTGGCCATGACGCGTTCGCCGTTGAAGTATTCGAGATGCCAGCCGTCAACGGGATGGTGGTGGGCAAGGTTGAGCACGGCGTTGTCGATGCTTTGCAGAGTGCGGCCCACCGCACGGCCGAGGCTCACGCGGAGGAGCGTTCCGTGGGCGACCACCAGGACGCGGCGGCCGTTGAACTCCTTGGCCAGCGCTTCCAGCGCAGCCAAGCCGCGGGAGGCTGCCTTGTCCTCGCTTTCCGCGCCGCGGAAACCGCCGGGGATGCGCAGGGCGTCCAATTCAGGTCCTGCCTGCAGGCCCTCGGCAGGTCCAAAACGGCGCTCAGTGAGCTCCGGCACGCGCCGGTCCACGGTGAGTCCCAGCCCTGCGGCGATCAGCTCGGCGGTCTCCGCAGCCCGGCTCAGCGGCGACGAAACGATGGCGTCCCACTCGTAGGCGGACAGGACGCCGACGGCGTCGCGCGCCTGGCCGCGGCCGACGTCGTTCAGCGGTATGTCGGTGGATCCCTGCAGCCGGCGCTGGGCATTCCAGTCTGTCTGGCCGTGGCGTACGAGGGCGAAGGTAGTGAGGGGCATGCCTTCCATTCTGCCCTGAACCCAATCCGCGGACAGCCAACGCCCATGCTTCGGACGGTCTTCGTCCTGCAGGTGAACGCGGCATGAAGCTTCGGTCAACAGGTGCCTCGAAACCCGGAAAACCTGTCCGAACGACCGGCCGGCCTCTATACGGTGGACGCATGAAAGCCTCCCTCAAGCGTCGCAGTGCCCTCACTGGCGGACTCATTCTGGCCGTCTCTTCAGCGCTCCTCACCCCGGTGGGCCCCACCCATGCGGACGATGTGCGCTCAAATAGCAACAGCACGGACCAGGCTTCCCACCTCAACCTTGGCGCCGCAGACCTCCCTGAGAATCGGACCGTGACAACCCTCGCTCCGGGCGTCACGCTCACCAAAATCAGCAGGGGAGGGGCTGACTCTTCGCTCTTCTGGACAGCCGAAGTGGCGATTCCCTCTGATTCGCCGGATCCGGATGCTCCGACGTCGGCGCTCTCGAGCCAGGCCACGGCGCAGCGCACAGCCGACAAGCTCAAGGCCGCCGGCGTCGATGCCCGCGTTGAACATGTCCAGTCGCCGCAGCTTGCCGACGCCGGAGGCGATTTGGGCTTCCGGGTCCGTGCCGGCCACTTTGCCGCACAGGCCGACGGTGCCTCCGTCGTCGCGAAGATCAAGGCCGCCGGTTTTGCCTCCTCAGTGATCTATACCGGTTGGGACGGTGACTCCGAACCCAGCACAAAGACGCGCGGACCGTGGAATCTTGATGTCATCACCATCGACCCCCGGAAGTACGACGGCCAGCTAGCCGCATCATTCGGCCCGGACCTGGAGAAGCGGGAGACAACCAGCCAGCTGGCCGCGGACGCCCACGCCATCGCCGCCGTCAACGCAGGCTTCTTCGTCTTCGACCCGAAGGCCGGCGCCGAAGGTGACCCCGCCGGCGTCGGTGTGTACGGAGGCAGGATTCTCAGCGAAGCCGTGGCGGACCGTCCTGCCCTCGTCATTGACGGAAAGAAGAATGCCAGCAGTATCCAGCGATTGACTTGGTCAGGGAAGATCGCCTCCCCTGCCGGAGAAGCCGCTCTGGACGGCATCGACCGGGTACCCGGGCTGATCCGAAACTGTGGCGGCGCCAACGACTTGCCTACCTCAGGCCCGCTCCAGGACGTCACCTGCACGAACTCCAGCGAGCTCGTCACGTTCACCCCGGAGTTCGGGCCGGCCACGCCTGCCGGTCCGGGTCTTGAAGTGACCGTGGACAGCAAAGACACAGTGACTTCCGTCGCCGAAACCCGTGGCGTGGCCGTGCCTGCGGGCGGACACACCATCCAGGCCACCGGAACAGACGTCGCCAGGCTCCGCGCGCTCGCTCCCAGAGGCGCGAAGCTGAAGATCGACGCCGGATTGCTCGGCCAGGATGGGAAGCCCTTGCACACCGACAAGGCCACGAGCGTCGTGAACGGCGGCCCGCTGCTCGTCAAGGACGGCAGCGTGGACGTCACCGCCCGGCATGACGGCATGGTGCACCCGAACGACGGAAACAGCTTCTACTACGGTTGGGTCCACAAGCGGAACCCCCGGACCTTCGCCGGTACCGACGCTCAGGGCAGGACCATGCTCGTCACGGCGGACGGACGCTCGACTGCCTCCCTGGGATTGAGCTTGAAGGAAGAGGCTGACGTCGCGGTGTCGCTCGGCATGGTCCAGGCCATGAACCTCGACGGCGGCGGCTCAACAACGGCCGTTGCCGAAGGAAGAGTCCAGAACAGCCCGTCGGGCGGTTCGGAACGCGCGGTTGGGGATGCGCTCCTGGTACTTCCCGCCCGTAAGGACGACCAGTAGGGCAGAGGACGTCCCAGGGGAACCAGCTAGATCCAGTCCCGTTTCTTGAACGCCAGGTACAGGAAGATTGAGCCGCCGGCCATGAGCGCGCAGGATAGCCAGAGCCCATAGTCGCTCTGGAAGCCGAAGAAGGGCACGTTCTGCCCGAAGAAGCCCGTCACGGCAGTCGGGACGGCGATGATCGCAGCCCAGCTGGTGACCTTCTTCATGACGAGGTTCATCTGGTTCCCCTGGATGCTGATGTGGGTTTCCAGGATGGTGGTGACCAGGTCGCGGAGCGATTCCGTCCATTCCGAGGCACGCAGCACATGGTCGTAGACGTCCTGCAGGAAGGGCTGCATCGCAGGGCTGCAGCCGACCAGGTCTTCGCGCCGGAGCAGGGTGTTGAGGACTTCACGCATGGGCAGGACGACGCGGCGGAGCCGGACGAGGTTCTTGCGGAGTTCGAACGTCTTCCGCTGCAGGTCATGGTCGGGGGAGTGGTCGTCGAAAAGCGACTCTTCGAGGGCGTCGATGTAGCCATCGAGTTCCTGGACGGCGTCGAAATGCCCGTCGACGATCATGTCCAACAGGCCCCAGAAGAGGAAGGGCACCCCGTGTTGGGCGAGGTCGGTTTCCGAGTCCCAGTGCGCCGTCAGCTCGTCGGTGTCGAACTCCGGCCCGTGTACAGTCACCAGGGCGTTATGGGTCACGAATGCCGAGACCTCGACGACGGTCAGCTCGCCGGTGCCAGGCTTTAGAGCCGCTTGGTAAGCCGAGAGGAAAAGGTGGTTCGGGTACCGGTCCAGTTTGGGCCGCTGGAAGTCGTGGACGGCGTCCTCGACGGCGAGGCGGTGAAGCCCATACACGGTTTCGACGCCGAGCAGGTCATCCGCCGTCGGGTCCGTGTAGTCGATCCACAGGACCACATCGTCCTGGCGGGCCAGGGCTTCGATCTCGTGGGCCCGGACATCGTCGCGTTCGAGTTTGCCTTCGCGGTATAGCCGTATGAACACCATCCGCCCCATGGTACGGGACCCGTATCCGTGCTCCCTGAGTGTCAAGGCTTCCCGGCCGGGACGTGCCTTTGCCGCAGTTCCGTCCCTACAATTTAAGTGCGGCCTCGCGGTGTCCCGCCGCGGGCCGCCGACAAAGGAGAGCCATCATGGGTTGGGGTGAGAGGATCCATCACGCTGCCGGTAAATTCCACGGCAAGGCCACGGAAGCGGCCGGCGAAGCCACCGGCAATGACCGGCTGAAGGCTGAGGGCAAGTCCCGTCAGGTCAGGGCCGATCTGAAGCTGGCAGGTGAAAAGATCAAAGGCGCCTTCAGGAAGCACTAGTCCACCGACGCCGACAGCAGGGCGCGGGCCATACGGCCCGCGCCCGCGTCATGTCCTGGTACTTTGTTCCGGCATCTGGACTCGGTCTGTGCGGCCAGCCATGATGAAGGGAGGCGCGGAGGGCTGGATCGTCAACCCCAGTTTGCGAGTGGCACCCGCAGTGGAGGCGCGGTGACATGACACGCGGATCGGTGCCGGCGGAGCAGACGAAGGCAGCATCTTCGCTTGAGCCCAGTGAAGCTTTCCTGGCCGAATACTTTGCCCAGGTGCCCCCGGAGGATCTGAGGAGCTATAGTCCCGAGACGCTCCGTGCGCGGGCCGGGCACCATCTGAAACTGGCGTCGTCGCGCGCGCCCGGGCAAGCCGCCGTCGGGATCTTGACCGAATTGGATGCCAGCATCGTCGCAGTCGTGACGGACGACATCCCGTATCTGGTCCACTCCGTCACGGCGGAGCTCACCCGCGACGACACGTCCATCAATCTGCTGGTTCATCCCAGCTTTAGGGTGCTTCGTGACCCGGTGTCCCACGAGCTACTGGAAGTCCGCCTTGGAACGTCCATGGAGGGCGAAACCCCTCCGGAGGCCGGGGAAACCGAGGTCTGGATTGCCGCGGAGATCGGCAGGCTGCCCGATGCGGCTGCCGTGAGGCGACTGACGGATAACCTGCAGAGAGTGCTGGATGATGTCCGGGTTGCCACCCGCGACGGATCCGCCATCCGTGGCAAGCTCGCCGAAGCCGTCGCCTCGGTGGACGGGTTCCCGCGCGATGTGGCGCCGCCACCGAAACAGCTCAGGGAATTGCTCCTCTGGCTCGACGACGGAAACTTCCTTTTTCTCGGTTACACCGAAGGCAAACTCACGACGGCGGGTGGCCAGGACCTGCTCGTCGAACGGCAAGGCGCCGCGCTGGGTCTGCTGAGGCGGCCAGAGGGGGACGCCGCCGGAGGCGTCGGGCCAGGCGTGCCGGGTATCCACGGCTCCCAAGCACTCGCCCTTTCCACCTCGGAGGTCAGGTCCACAGTCCTGAGGCACTCGTACCTGGACGAAGTTCGCGTGAAAATGTTCGATCGGGCCGGCCGCACCACCGGCGAACGACGCTTCTTGGGCTTGTTCACGGCCGGTGCCGCTCACCAGTCGGTCCGCCGGATTCCGGTTCTCAGGGAGAAGGTCCAGGCAGTCAGCGAAAGGCTGGGGTTTACGCCCCGATCGCAACAGGCCAGGGAATTGATGGCCGTCCTGGAGACCTTTCCGAGGGACGAACTGTTCCACATCGAAGCGGATGACCTCGCGCGCCTGGCGGGCGAAATTCTCCGTGCCGAGGTGCTGCAGCGGATCCGCGTGTTCCTTCGTCCGGACAGCTTTGGACGGTTCGTGTCCGCGCTCGTCTTCTTCCCGCGCCGCCGCTACAGCACGGCGGTCCGGCTATTGATGGAAGATGAACTCAAGCGGGCGTTCGGGGCGGACTCTGTAGACTTCGAGGTCCGTCTGACCGAGTCACCCATGGCCCGGGTGTTCTTCCGGATCCATGTAGGTGCCGCGCCCGACGCTCCGGCGTCCAGCACCACCGTCGTCGACCCTTCCCAACTGGAGCGGCGCCTGATCGCCGCTACCCGCTCATGGTCGGACGGACTCGACGACGCGATCCGCGACCGCTTCCCGGCGGCGGAGGCCGCACGGCTCGCCGGGCTCTGGTCTGACGCGTTTCCTCCCGCTTATCGTGCCGTCTACGAGGCGGAGGCCGCGGTCGGGGACATCATCAATTTCGAGGCGTTCGACCTCGACAGCGCGGGCGGCAGGCCGTTCGGGGATCCCCTGCTCACGGTATACATCAGGACGGGTGCGCCGAGCACCCTCGTGGAGGACGCCCGGATCCGCCTTTACCTGACAAGGCCCAGGAGCCTGACGCAGATCCTGCCCTTCCTGCATAACCTCGGGCTCGAAGTGCTGGACCAGCGGCCCTTCGAACTCCGGCGTGGTAGCAGTCAGGACGTGTTTCTCTACGACCTTGGCGTGAAGTATCCCGGCGGCGTTGACCCCGAGGAAACCAGCGGACTGCTCGCGGACGCTTTCACGGCCGCCATGCGGGGGGACATCGAATCCGACCGGATCGACGCACTCGTCATCCGGGAACGGCTTGCATGGCGGCAGGCCGCGATCCTGCGAAGCTACGCGAAATACCTCCAGCAACTGGGAACCACCAACTCGTACGGATTCATCGCGGACACGCTGATCGGCAACGTCCGGGCAACACGTGCGCTCCTGGCCCTGTTCCAAGCGAAGTTCGATCCAACGCTGAACGGGCCTGACCGTATGCGGAACACCGCGGGCGCGAAAAAGGAGTTGCTCGCCGCGATCGACGACATCCCTGTCCTCGACGCAGACCGGCTGCTGCGCACGTTCATGAACCTCGTCGAAGCCACAACGCGGACCAACTACTTCCAGGGCAAGGCCCACCTGAGCTTCAAACTGGATCCTGCCGCGATTGCAGGCGCCCCGTTTCCGCGGCCGAAGTACGAGATCTGGGTGTATTCACCGCGGGTGGAAGGCGTCCATCTGCGTTTCGGAACCCTGGCACGCGGTGGTTTGCGCTGGTCTGACCGAAGCGAGGATTTCCGGACCGAGGTCCTGGGACTGGTCAAGGCACAAAATGTGAAGAACTCCGTCATTGTGCCCACAGGAGCAAAAGGAGGCTTCTATCCAAAGCGATTGCCGGACCCTGCCATGGACCGCGAGGCCTGGCTCGCCGAAGGCCTGGAATGCTACAAGATCTTCATCAAAGGCATGCTGGACCTCACCGACAACCTGCTCACCACGGCGGACGGGGAAACGGTGGTGCCCCCGGGCGGCGTGGTGCGCCACGACGGCGATGACTACTACTTGGTGGTTGCAGCTGACAAGGGCACAGCGTCATTTTCAGACGCGGCCAATTCCGTGGCCCGGGACTACGGCTTCTGGCTCGGCGACGCCTTCGCTTCCGGGGGATCCGTGGGATATGACCACAAGCAGATGGGCATCACGGCCCGCGGCGCGTGGGAATCCGCGAAACACCATTTCAGCGAGCTCGGCATGGATTCACAAGGCGAAGACTTCACCGTGGCCGGCATCGGAGACATGAGCGGCGACGTCTTCGGAAACGCAATGCTCCTCTCCCCGCACATCCGACTGGTGGCGGCATTCGACCACCGGGACATCTTCCTTGACCCGAGCCCCGACGCGGCAACGTCCTTCGAAGAACGCAAGCGCCTCTTCGGTCTTCCCCGTTCGTCCTGGGCCGACTACGATCCTTCACTGATCAGCAAAGGCGGGGGTGTCCACTCCCGCCGGGCCAAAGCCATCGGGATCACGGAACAGGTCCGGACCGCCCTCGGCCTGGATCCAGGGACGGCCTCGCTGCCACCCCACGCCCTGATGCAGGCCATTCTTAGGGCGCCCATGGACCTGCTCTACAACGGTGGCATCGGAACATACGTCAAAGCCTCCACCGAAGGCCAAACGCAGGTGGGGGACAAAGCCAACGACGCCATCAGGGTCAATGGCAGCGAACTCAGGGCCCGGATCGTGGCCGAGGGCGGGAACCTGGGCGTCACGCAGCGCGGCCGAATAGAGGCGGCACTCGCCGGTGTCCTTCTCAACACCGATGCGATAGACAATTCGGCCGGCGTGGACTGTTCGGACCACGAGGTCAACATCAAGATCTTCGTTGACCGGATGATTGCGGCAGGGAAAATGGGGCCCGAGGAACGAGCGGGCTTCCTGCATTCCCTGACCGACGAAGTAAGCCGCCTGGTCCTGGCAAACAACATGGACCAGAACGTCCTCCTTTTCAATGACCGGCACCTGGCGCTGGAGTTGGGTCCCGGCTTTGAGCGGATCATGGACTGGCTGGAGAACGCAGCGGACCTGGACCGCGGCCTGGAGGCCCTGCCGAGCACGGAACAACTCCAGGACAGGCTGCGGGCAGGCACTGGGCTGACCTCTCCGGAGCTGTCGGTGCTCGCCGCCTACGCGAAGATCGAGCTGGCGAGGGAGCTCACCGCAAGCGACCTCGCCGACGATCCCTGGTTCAAGCGGGTCCTCCGTGGCTATTTTCCCCGCCAGTTCTCCGAGCGCTTTGATGCCGAACTGGACTCCCACCCGTTACGTCGGCAGATCATCTGCACGGTGGTGGCCAACGACATGATCAACCTTGGAGGGATCACGTTCGCCTTCCGCGCCATCGAGGAGACCACGGCCACCGCGGCGGCAGTGGCCAGGGCTTTCGTGGTTGTCCGCGAGGGTTATGAGCTGCAGCGCTTCGTGGACAGGATCGCCAGCCTGCCTCCCGGGTTTCCCAGCGAACACGCCGCCGCGGTGGCTCTTCCACTGCGCAGGCTCCTTGACCGTGCAACCCGCTGGTACGTGACGCATGACCATCGGGACCAACCCGTCGCGGAAGCCCTAAGGAGGATCGGGCCGACCGTGGATCTGCTGCGGACCCGGACCACGGAATTCCTGCGCGGCTCGGACCTTGACCGCGCCGAGCAACGGCTGGCGCATTGGAACGACGTCGGGATGCCGGGTGACCTGGGGCGGCGCGCCTCCGATTTGCTGGAGAGCTTTTCCCTCCTGGACATCTCGCTGGTGGCGGAGCAGGTGGATGAACCTCTCACCACGATTGCCGATATGTACCACACGGTCATTCATTGGATCGGTGTGGGAACGCTGTTGCTGCGCATCACTGACCTGCCGCGGCAAAGCCGGTGGGAAGCCCTGGCTCGGGCAGCCCTCCGCGACGACGCCTATTCCGCCGTCGTCGACATCACGATTTCCGTCATGCGGACGACCCGGGCGAGCGGGGCCTCCGGAGCCTCTGCCGTGGACCGCATCGTGGAGTGGGAGAGCGGGCGCCAGGAACAACTCGGGAGGATCAAGGACACCTTCGTGGAGGTCACCAAACCCGGGCAAGTAGACCTCGCGTCGATCTCCGTGGCCCTGAAACTCCTGCGAACGCTGGCGAAGCGCTAGCCGTTTTGAACCTTGAACCCTGGGGATCGTCGCACAAGACGCTTTTTGGGCTACGGGATGCGAATCCTCTAAGGTTGGTGCCCGATGGCAGCTTTTAATAGAACGTCCGATCAGCCTGGATCCGCGTCGCCGCGTGGGCCTGTCTTCGTCGACGCCTCAGGCCGACGCCTGCGGAGGCTCAAGCTTATTGGGCTCGGGGCCCTTGTGCTCGCAGGAGGCTATGTCATCCTCCTGCTGGTTGCGTTCATGGGAGGGCCCAACGTTGCGGCGCCGTTCCTACCTTTGCCGGCCGCAGTGAAGCCCTTGGCGCCACCGGCCGCTCCGGTAGCCCGTGGTCTTCCGTCATCCCCATCGACTCCGCCTTCCAACGCGGATGGGCTCCCGACCGGCGAGGGCCGATTGCCTGCGCCTTCGACGCCGCCCGCTTTCGGTGTTCCGGTGACTTCTCCTTCGCCCGCTGCTGTGGGACAACCGATCAACGGTGCGGCCGCGCAGCACGCTGCCTCGTTTGCGCCGGTTGCGTCCTCTGCGCCGAGCACGTCGCCGACGGGTCCGGGCAAGAGCGGGTCAGCTCCGGGCCAGGCCACGCGGCCGTCCACGCCGACGCACCCGTGAGTGCGCGCCGCCTGAGCAAGCGCACTGTTCCGGTCAGTGTCAGGGCGCACTGGTTCATCCTTCTGGCCGTCCTGTTGGCACTGGGTGTCGCACTCGTCGTGCAGGGGTACATGCATCACCTCGCCGGGATCGCCGATGACTCGGTGCCCGGGGGTGGCTCCGCGAGTACCGTCCCGGACGCGGTCTCGCACGGTGGGCCGGTGGTTGATTCCCGCGGCGGCTCCGTTCGTACCGTCGGTCCGCCGGACCGCACGCTCGCGCTGACGTTCGACGACGGTCCGGACCCGGTCTGGACTCCCCGGATCCTTGACGTCCTCCGCAAGCACCATGTCCATGCCACGTTTTTCGTGGTCGGTTCAGCTGCCATCGACAATCCCGACCTCGTGCGCCGCATCCTTGCGGACGGCAACGAGATCGGGGTGCACACGTTGACACATGCGGACCTTGGGAGCGCCCCGGCTTGGCGCCAGCAGCTTGAGGTCCAGGGTGACCAGCAAGTGATTGCCGGCATCACGGGCCGTGCCTCGACGCTCCTGCGTCCGCCGTACAGCTCCGAGAACGACGCCGTCCGGGACGGCACGTGGGCGGCGATGCGCACCGCTGCGGACCGGGGTTATCTCACTGTGCTCACCACCCAGGACAGTGAGGACTGGCAGCGGCCCGGAGTCGCCGCCATCGAGAAGAACCTCACCCCTTCAGGCCCGCAGGGCCAGGTGCTCCTCATGCACGACGGCGGCGGAGACAGGGAGCAGACGGTCACGGCGCTCGACTCCGTCCTCACCAAGGTCGCGGATCAAGGCTTCCGGGTCACGACGGCGGGCGACGCCGTCGGGATCGCAAGCATGCGCGATGCCTCGGTGGGAGAGCAGATCAGCGGAAACGCGTTGGTGTGGGGAATACGGCTCAGCGATTTCTTCATCGCCGCCATCTCCTGGGCGCTCGTTGCGGCCGGAGTCGTGACAGTGGTCCGGGCCGTGCTCGTGGTGGTGTGCGCAGCGCGCCACCGGAGAGCGGCGCGCCGGTCCCTTGCGACGGGCCGCAGCCGACGCCGGGTGGACGTGCCGGTCCGGCCCGAGGTCACGGAGCCGGTCAGCGTCATCGTCCCCGCGTACAACGAGGCCGCCGGCATCGAAGCCGCAGTCCGGTCTATCGCCGCATCAAGCCATCCGGTGGAGATCATTGTGGTTGACGACGGGTCGACCGATGACACCGCGGACATTGTCGAAAAGCTCGGCTTGCCGGGTGTTACGTTGATCCGGAAAGAGAACGGCGGCAAACCCTCCGCGTTGAATGCCGGGCTTGCAGCCGCCGGCCACGATCTCGTGGTGATGGTCGACGGTGATACCGTCTTCGAACCGGAAACGGTTCACGCCCTCATTCAGCCCTTCGCCGACCCTCGAGTGGGCGCAATTTCAGGGAACACCAAGGTTGCCAACCGTGGAGGGATCCTCGGAGCCTGGCAGCACATCGAATACGTCGTCGGCTTCAACCTGGACCGCAGGTTGTTCGACATCGCCGAGTGCATGCCGACCGTTCCAGGGGCTATTGGTGCCTTCCGCCGCGATGCCCTGTTCCGGGTTGGCGGAGTCAGCGACGACACGCTCGCTGAAGACACGGACCTGACCATGGCACTGTGCCGCGATGGCTGGCGGGTCGTGTACCAGGACGATGCGAGGGCCTGGACCGAAGCTCCCGCGAGCCTTGGCGCGCTTTGGAAACAGCGATACCGCTGGTGCTATGGCACGCTTCAGGCTATGTGGAAGCACCGGGGCGCGGTGGTGCAGGGCGGGCAGGCTGGAAAGCTCGGCCGGCGCGGGCTCGGCTATCTGCTCGTCCTCCAGGTGCTGCTGCCGCTGTTCGCTCCAGTAGTGGACGTCTTCGCCATCTACGGCCTGGTCTTCCTTGATCCCGTCCGGATCGCCGCGCTCTGGCTTGTCTTCCTCCTCGTGCAATTCCTCATGGCGGCCTATGCGTTCCGGCTCGACTATGAGTCGCTTCGTCCACTGTGGACCCTTCCGCTTCAGCAGTTCGTCTATCGGCAGCTCATGTATCTCGTCGTCATCCAGTCGGTAGTCACGGCCTTGGCCGGCGTGCACCTGCGGTGGCACCGAATGGAGAGGTATGGAAGCCTGCGCGTGCCGCCGGCTTCGCAGGGCCAAGCGTAGCCACGGAGAGTGCCGGCGCGGACTGTCCCTAACCCCTAGCGCGCAGCTCCCGCCGAAGGATCTTTCCTGACGCCGACTTGGGAATCACCTCGACGAACTCCACCGATCGCACGCGCTTGAACGGAGCCACCCGCCCGGCGACGAACTCCATGACCTCCCCGTCCCCGAGCTCGGCCCCCGCCTGCCGGACGACGAACGCCTTCGGCACCTCTTCGCCGTCGTCCGCGTGGGTGCCGATGACCGCGGCGTCCGCAATCCGCGGGTGGGTGAGCAGGAGCGCTTCGAGCTCGGCGGGCGCAATCTGGTAGCCCTTGTACTTGATCAGCTCCTTGAGTCGATCGACGATCGTCACGACGCCGTCAGCCGTAACGGTCGCTATGTCGCCGGTGCGGAGGAAGCCATCCGGATCGATAGTCGCCGCTGTTGCGTCGGGCCGGTTCAGGTAGCCGAGCATGACCTGCGGGCCGCGGACAAGGAGCTGCCCGGGGGCGCTCGGTCCTTCGGCCGGGATGTCGATTTCTTCGTCCGTGGCGGGGTCGAGGAGCTTGCACTCGGTGTTCGGCACGGCGTAACCCACCGAGTCGAGCGGGACGTTCTCAGCGCCGTCGCGCGGGATGGCGTGGGAGACTGGGCTCAGCTCGGTCATGCCATAGCCCTGGAGCATCGTGCATCCGAGGCGCTTCGCAACAGCGTGTCCCAGTTCGCCATCGAGGGGAGCTGCTCCTGAAAGCACGACGCGCACGGACGAGAGATCGAATTGGTCCACCAGCGGATGCTTCGCCAGTGCGACGGCGATGGGCGGAGCGATGAAGAGGTACGTGCAGTGGTGGTCCTGGGTGATGCGGAGGAACTCGGCGAGGTCGAACTTCGGCATCGTGACGAGCCGGGCCCGCTCGCCGAGGGCCAGATTGAGCAGCACTGTCAGGCCGTAGATGTGGAAGAACGGCAGGACGGCGAGCAGCACGTCGTCGGGAGTCACGCGGAAGAAGGCACTGGACTGCGCGACGTTCGCCACGAGGTTGTACTGGCTCAACAGGACGCCCTTCGGTGTGCCGCTCGTGCCCGAGGAGTAGGGCACGACGGCGGCGGCATGCGGATCGACGCTCAGCGTGGGCGCGGGAAGGCCGGCGTCAATGATGTCCGCGAGCGAGGGATGACCCGCGGCCGAGGCGAGGTCGCCGCCGTCGAGCACCACGAGGCGCTCCGACGGAATGCCGGCGGCCTGGGCGGCGGCCGCCGCGCGTTCCAGGAAGGGCGAGACGGTGAAGAGCCAGGAGGCGCCGGCGTCGCTGAGCTGGCTGCCGACTTCATCGGCGGTATACAGCGCGTTGACCGTGGTGACGACGGCGCCCGCGCGGAGGACCCCGTGGAAGACGACCGCGAACGCGGGCACGTTGGGGCAGAAGAGGCCCACGGTGGTCCCGGGGCCGGACCCGTGGCCCGCGAGCCAGCCTGCGGTCGCGTCGATTCGGGTGACGAGTTGCCGGTAGCTCATTTCCGCGCCGGACGTGCCGTCCACGAGTGCGATCCGGTCAAGGTCCTCGCCGCTCAGCCCACCGAACAGATACTCATAGATCGTGACTTCGGGGATCTCGACATCAGCGTACGGGCTGGTGAACATTGCGGCTCCTTCAGCGCACGACGGCGGGAATCGCCGTCGTGCCACCATTACACCCGGCGGCGCGGGGCCGGGACAAGGGGCGCCGCGGCGGGATGGCCTGCAGCTTCCGGCTTCACGCCTCGTCTAAACCGGTGCGGGATGGTCGACCAGGGCAGGAGTATGCCAGGGTCGGGTGCGATCCCTTTGGGGGAGGGGACTGTGGTGCCGCGGCGGTGCGGGAAGCGGTGGCATCGCGGTGGGACCGGCTTGCCGAGCAACGGGGACCGGAGGCGTGGGCGCTGGTCCGCGTAGTGGGACTTCGGGGCAGAGATCGGTGATCAGGCCCATTCCTGCGTATTCGCGGACGTCACTGATGCCGCTCACTGCAGCGCGCTTGTCGGGAAAGGACTTGGAGACGGCTACCACCGTTCCGTCCGGCGCCTTGAGCCTGAATCTGAAGCTCGTGTCCTCGTCGATGAAGAGTTCAAACATCCCGGTCATGCATATCCTCCTGAACAGCGGGCGGCGCGTGACGCCCGGTAGGTCTCGCCGGGACCGGGGCGCGACGTTGCGCCCCGGTGTTTCAGCCGGCAAATGGATCATCTGACTCACAGTGCGTGGTGCTCGCCACACGGTGTAGTTAACCAAAATACGGTGAAGAACCCTGGCTGGCTAGTGCAATGGACGGCCCAATGGTCACCGTTGCTCGAGGATCCGGTGCGCGGCGTCCTGGGCCGCCAATGCCCTGTCGTCTACAATTTGGCCGGGCAAGTGGCCGGCGGCGGCGATGGCCCGCCGCAATTCCGCCACGGTACGAGGGGTGCCCACGCCCCGGTGCGCCATCGCGTGGCAGTTGGCACACAACGGGACGAGGTCCGCGATCGGGTCCAGCCGGTAGTCGCTGCCAAGCTGTGAAACCGGAACCACGTGATGGACGTGGATGTAGTCTTTGCCGATGTCGCCGTAGCTTACTTCGAAGGAGAAGGTGCATGCGGCACAGGACGTTCCGTGGAAAGCCAGGCAGATGCGGCGGGCTTCAGGGTCCCGCTCGTAGCGGTTCGTTTCAATGCGGCTGACGGCTCCTTCCGGGTAGGTCCCCGGAACAGTCTGGAACGGCTCGGACGCCGCTGGGCCGTGCTCCCGCCACACGCGCTGAAGAGCAGGTTCTGACGATGACGGAATAGACCGCCCCGAACCGCGGAAGCGATTCCAGGCCACGTCCGGCACCTCCCTGGAGAGGACACTCGACGGGATCTGGCCGCCGAGGGGGAGCAAGGCATCGAAGGCCACGCT
This sequence comes from Arthrobacter sp. efr-133-TYG-120, assembly GCF_030209785.1. Lineage (NCBI taxonomy): Bacteria > Bacillati > Actinomycetota > Actinomycetes > Micrococcales > Micrococcaceae > Arthrobacter > Arthrobacter sp. efr-133-TYG-120. The sequence continues at coordinate 119,096 of NZ_JARVRI010000010.1, read as the reverse complement.
CACGTACCGCGCAATACCCTTCGGCTCGGTGCGTTGTGGCGCTTCGTAGCTTTCGGACATCACGACGCTGTGTCCGATCAGCCCGCGTCCGTGGACTCCTCCGCCTTGCAGGAGAAGCCATGCTTGGTTGCCCGGCTGGATCTTCCGGTGTTGCCCGACGTTCCACCGCTCCAGGAATTGACCGGTTTCGGCGACCTGCTCGATCACAGCCTCGTAGTTCCAGTCGTTCCAAAGCCGTGGATTCCATCCCAGGATGATGGCTGCCATGGCTGCTCCTCCCTGCGTGCCGGTGAATCTATGCGAGCCGGGTCCGGACGATTTCGCTGACGGCCTTGCCGTCGAAGCGGCCGGCGACCTTTGCTGTGACGGGCTTCATCACGGCGCCCATCTGCTTGATCGTGGGTTCCTGGCCGCTGGCTTGCAATGCGGCGATTGCCTCGTCGACGATGCCCTCGACTTCGGCGAGCGTCAGCATTTCGGGCAGGTACGCCTCTATCACTTCTGCTTCGGCGATTTCCGCCGCGGCGCGCTCGGCCTCGCCGGCCTCCGTGTAAATGCGGGCAGTGTCCCTGCGCTTGGCGGCTTCCTTCTGCAGCAGGGCCGTCACCTGGGTGTCGTCCAGCTCGATGGGTGTCTTTCCGGACTTCTCTCGCGTCTCGATTTCGCCCAGGACGTTACGGACCGTCGTGAGCGCAGTTTTGTTGCGGTCCTTCATGTGGACAACGACGTCGGCGTGCAGGCGTTGCTTCAGGGTGCTCATGGTAATTCCCTCTACTTGGTGGTTGTTTTCATTCTTCACGGTCTTGACCGTCCGCGCGGAAGAGCCATGCAGGCGGCTGGACCGTTATCTAAAATTCTGCGTCCGGCGATCCCCCACGAAGGCCCTCAGCGACGTAGCATCAAGGTAGGCGGCTGCCAGGAGTGTGGCGAAATGTTTGAGAGATTTACGGACCGTGCCCGTCGCGTTGTTGTGCTTGCCCAAGAAGAGGCACGCATGCTCAACCATAACTACATTGGTACTGAACACATCCTGTTGGGACTGATCCAGGAGGGTGAGGGGGTCGCCGCCAAGGCGCTTGAGTCGATGAGCATTTCGCTCGATGGCGTCCGCGAGCAGGTGCAGGAGATCATCGGCCAGGGCCGCCAGGCCCCCTCCGGGCACATCCCCTTTACGCCGCGCGCCAAGAAGGTGCTTGAGCTCGCCCTCCGGGAAGCCTTGCAGCTCGGCCACAACTACATCGGTACCGAGCACATCCTGCTCGGCCTCATCCGCGAGGGTGAAGGTGTTGCCGCGCAGGTCCTGGTCAAGCTTGGTGCCGACCTCGGTCGGGTCCGCCAGCAGGTCATCCATTTGCTCTCCGGCTATGAGGGCAAGGACCCCAGCGGGATGGTCGCCGGACCGAGCCAGGCCGAGGTTGCTCCCGCCGGTTCGGTGGTGCTGGACCAGTTCGGCCGCAACCTTACCCAGGCAGCGCGTGAGAACAAGCTCGATCCTGTGATCGGCCGCGAGCTGGAGATGGAACGCGTCATGCAGGTCCTCTCCCGCCGCACCAAGAACAACCCCGTGCTGATCGGTGAGCCGGGCGTCGGCAAGACGGCCGTCGTCGAGGGCCTTGCCCAGGCGATCGTCCGGGGCAACGTGCCCGAGAGCCTGAAGGACAAGCAGCTCTACACGCTCGACTTAGGCTCCGTGGTGGCCGGTTCCCGTTACCGGGGGGATTTCGAAGAGCGCCTGAAGAAGGTCCTGAAGGAAATCCGGACCCGTGGGGACATCATCCTCTTCATCGACGAGATCCACACGCTCGTGGGTGCCGGTGCCGCCGAGGGTGCCATCGATGCCGCGTCCATCCTCAAGCCGTTGCTGGCGCGTGGTGAACTCCAGACCATCGGGGCCACCACCTTGGATGAGTACCGCAAGCACATTGAGAAGGACGCCGCTTTGGAGCGCCGCTTCCAGCCGATCCAGGTCCAGGAACCGTCAGTTGCCGACACTGTTGAGATCCTCAAGGGCCTGCGTGACCGTTACGAAGCGCACCACCGGGTGACCATCACCGACGGCGCACTGGCGGCCGCGGCGAGCCTCTCGGAGCGGTACGTTTCGGACCGCTTCCTGCCGGACAAGGCGATCGACCTGATCGATGAAGCCGGTGCACGGCTTCGCATCCGCCGCATGACCCGTCCGCCGGAGCTCAAGGCGATGGATGCACGCATCGCCGAGGTGAAGATGGAGAAGGAATCCGCCATCGACGCCCAGGACTTCGAAGGCGCCGCGTCGCTGCGCATGAAAGAGCAGAAACTTGTCGCCGAGCGCCGGGAAAGGGAGCTCAAGTGGAAGTCCGGCGGCACCGACGGCAACGCCGAGGTGGACGAGGAGCTGATTGCCGAAGTTCTCGCGAACTCCACCGGCATCCCGGTCTTCAAACTCACCGAGGAAGAATCCAGCCGCCTGCTCAAGATGGAGGAGGAGCTGCACAAGCGCGTCATCGGGCAGAATGAAGCGATTAATTCCGTGTCGCGTGCAATCCGCCGCACGCGTGCCGGCCTGAAGGATCCCAAGCGCCCGGGTGGCTCGTTCATCTTCGCCGGGCCCACGGGTGTCGGCAAGACCGAGCTCGCCAAAGCATTGGCGGAATTCCTCTTTGCCGATGAGGATGCACTCATCACGCTGGACATGTCCGAGTACTCGGAAAAGCACACCGTGTCCCGTCTCTTCGGTGCCCCTCCGGGCTACGTCGGCTACGACGAGGGCGGGCAGCTGACCGAGAAGGTCCGGCGTCGTCCGTTCTCCGTGGTGCTGTTCGACGAAGTGGAGAAGGCCCACGCCGATCTCTTCAACTCGCTGCTGCAGATCATGGAAGACGGCCGCCTGACGGATAGCCATGGCCGCGTGGTGGACTTCAAGAACACGGTGATCATCATGACCACCAACCTGGGCACGCGGGACATCTCCAAGAGCGTCGCGACGGGCTTCCAGTCCGGCACGGACACCACCACCGGGTACAACCGGATGCGGGCACGGGTCACGGAGGAGCTCAAACAGCAATTCCGTCCCGAGTTCCTCAACCGCGTTGACGACGTCATCGTCTTCCCGCAGCTCACGCAGGACGAGATCATCGAGATCGTGGACCTGATGATCCGTCGCTTGGAACAGCATCTGGCGGATAAGGACATGGGCATCGAGCTTACGGACGCGGCCAAGGTCCTGTTGGCCACCCGCGGCTACAACCCCGCCATGGGTGCCCGGCCGCTGCGCCGGACCATCCAGCGCGAGATCGAGGACCAGCTTTCCGAGAAGATCCTCTTCGGCGAACTGCACCCGGGCGACATCGTGGTGGTCGACGTCGACGGCGAAGGCGACGAGGCCAAGTTCACCTTCGCGGGCAACGCCAAGCCGCGCATCCCCGACGCGCTGCCGGCCGTGGGCTGACGCGGGTCAACAGACTGCGCCGTGCGGCCGCCGTCGTGCCTGCCTCAGAGAAGTTTGTGCCCGAGGCTGGTGAGCAGGCGCGCGACGGCGTCCTCCGCGGTTGGCGGCGGGCCGAAGACCTCGCGCTGCAGTGAGGTATCGGCGACGTAGCGGCCGGTCCCGAACCACTCCATCATCGCCTGAAAGTCCGGCCCCATCTGGTTGATCGGGTTAAGGACGAGCTCGATCTGCCGGCCGAGCATTCGGGAAGAGATATCGGCGATGTCCTGCATGGTGACCGGCCGGTCCCAGCCGATGTCGATGCGCTGCCCCTCGACGCCGCTCGCGTCGACTGCCGCCGCGAGGTACCCGGCGAGGTCACTGGCAAGAACGTACGTCAGGGGAACACTCGAAGACCCGAACCACCTGAGCCGCCCTTCGCTGAAAGGGTCGCCGAATCGAGCGATCTGCTCAAGGAAAGCGCCCGGGCGCAGGGCCACAAACGGGACGCCGAGCTCCTCCAGGCGATCCTCGGTCAGTTTCTTGTGCCAGAAGTGTGGAACCTCCGGGGTCTGATCGCACGTGAGGATGCTAGTGAGGACAAATCGGCGAATACCGGCGCGGCTGGCCGCGTCGACGAGGTTGATGTTGCCCACCGTGTCCGTGACAGGGGTGTCGCCTTCCCGGTGATGGGTGTATCCGGCCGCCGAGGTGATCACAGCGTCGACGCCGTCCATGGCGTGCGCAAGCGACTCGGGGTCCATCATGTCGCCACGGGCGATCGTGGCCCCTAGCGGCTCAAGGCGGCCCGCATCCGAACCGGGCCGCACCAACGCGCGGACCTGTTTTCCGCCCGCCAGCAGCCTCGACACCACCTGGCTGCCAAGCATCCCGGTGCCGCCGACCACAAGCACTGGTCCACGGTCGGTCATTTATTCCTCCACCTCGCCGCGCCACCCACCGGTTTCGTTTCCACGCGACTCGATGAACTCCTTGAATTTCTTCAGGTCGGCCTTCACCTGCATCTCGTCTATCTGGAGTGCGGCTCCGGCCTTCTCCATAAAAGTCTCGGGCGACCATTCGAAATGGACCTTGACGTGCGTGTGGTTGTCGTCGAGCGGCGAAAACCTGATGATGCCGGCGTGCGATTTGCCGTCAATACTGCGCCACGCAATCCGGTCGTCGAGTTCCTGGTCGACTATCTCCGTATCGAAGGCCAGTTCCACGCCTCCTACCTTGGTGACCCAATGGTTGGTCGTGTCGCTCAACTGGGTTACGGATTCCACCCCGGACATGAATCGGGGAAACGACTCAAACTGCGTCCACTGGTTATAAGCCGTACGGACGGGGACCGCCACATCAATCGTTTCTTCAACCTTTCGCATCTTTCCTCCTCGCTCGGACTTGCGTGGGCTGGCCGCAGGGAGTGCCGCTCGGACCACCCCTCCGGGTAGCCAGCCACTCTTGAACGTTAAGCCTGCTGATAATCCAAGTCCAGACCTGCCACGACCGCTGGGCCCGGCGCCTCCTCAGGTCCGGGAGCGTCCGCGGCGCGCGACGGCGTCGATCGTCACGGCCGCGACGAGAACCAGCGCCGTGACCACGTACTTGGCCGGTGCGCTGTAGCCCTGCAGGCCCATGCCGTTATCGATCGTGGCGATCACGAGGCCGCCCAGGACTCCGTGCAGCACCTTGCCGCGGCCGCCGAACAAACTGGTCCCGCCGATCACCGCGGCGGCCACGGCGTAAAGCACCAGCGTGCCGCCGTCGTACGAGGTCGAGACGGAGCGGAGGCGCGACGCGTAGACGATTCCGCCGATCCCTGCAGTGAAGGAAGCGAGGATGAAGGCGAGGGTGCGAATACGGGCAAGGTTCACGCCGCCCCGCCGAGCGGCCTCGGCGTTGCCGCCAATGGCGTAGACGTAGCGACCGAACCGGGTTCGCCCAAGCAGCAGGGTCCAGGCGGCGAGGACTCCGAGCACCACGAGAAGGACCCACGGAACGCCACTGATTTCGACCAGGATTCCGCGGTCCGTATTGCAGAGCCAGACGATCGCCACACCGGCGGCGAGCACCGCCGCGATCTTCAGGGCGCTTACACTGGCGGGCGGCGCGACGAGCCCGGTGTTGCGCCGGCGGGCGTCCCGCAGCCACGTCCACGTGCTGAACGCGCCGACGACCACGAGCATGAGGATCCAGCTGGTGACCGGGCTGAGGTTGCCGCTCGCGATGTTATTGATGACATTGTCGTTGATGGGCACGACGCCGCCGCTGCCAAGGATGATGAGCATCACGCCAAGCCAGCCGAGCTGGCCGCCAAGAGTCACGACGAACGACGGCAGGCCGAGCCGAGTGATGATCGTCCCGTGGAGCAGTCCGATCCCGGCGCAGCCAAGCAGGCCGACGGCGATCGCCGCCCACCACGGCCAACCGGTGGACTCCTGCACGAGTTCGGCCATGATGACGCCGCCCACTCCACCGACGTACCCGATGGACAAGTCGATTTCGCCGAGCAGGAGCACGAAGACCTGGCCCATTGCGAGCAGCATGAAAACGGAACCCTGGATGAGCAGGTTCACCATGTTCCCGGGAGTCAGGAAGTTCGGGTTCAGCGATTGGAATAGTACCGAGATGAGCAACAGGCCCGCGAGAACCGGAAGCACTCCGCTCTCGCCGCCCCGGACCCGCGCGAACGCAGCGCGGAAATATTCGGGGAGCGACGTCGCGGTGATGTCCGGATTCAACGCCAAGGCGGCCTTCCGCTTGGCTGCCGCCGTGGTCGGCTCGTCCTGGAGCACCGCCGCTGCGGAAGGGAGCGGACCCTTGGCGGCGGTGAGCTGGCGGTTCGACGGCGGTGGAGGCGCGAGTTCCGGCCTTGCCCGATCGGAGAACCCCGTGGTCATCAGGTCAACCACGATCTGCCGGTCCATTTCCGTGACAGGCCGGATAGCCACCAGCTGCCCGAGCCTGAGCACGGCGATGCGGTCCGCGACTTCGAACACGTCGTTCATATTGTGTGAGACGACGATGACGGCCACTCCACGGTCGGCGAGCTGGCGGATCAGGTGAAGGACCACCTCCGTCTGGGCGACGCCGAGGGCAGCGGTGGGCTCGTCCATGATGACGAGCTTCGAGTTCCACAGCACCGATTTCGCGATCGCCACCGACTGGCGTTGCCCTCCGGACAGCGACGCGACGGGTTGCCGGATCGACCGCACTGTTGTCACGGCCAGGCTCGTCAGTGTCTCCCGGGCCGCGATCTCCATGCTCTCCTCGTCGAGGAGGAAATGTCGCAGGCGTTCGCGGCCGAGGAACAGGTTCTGCACGATGTCGAGGTTGTCGCAGAGTGCCAGGTCCTGGTACACGGTCTCGATGCCGAGCGCCGCGGCTTCGTGCGGCGAGTTCAACCGTACGGGCTGGTTTTCCCAAAACAGCTGCCCGTCGTCGGGGGTGTGAATGCCGGCAACGCATTTGATCAAGACCGATTTGCCCGCGCCGTTGTCGCCGGCAAGCGCAGTCACCTTGCCGATCGGCACCTCAAGGGTGATGTCGACCAGTGCCTGCACCGGCCCGAAGTTCTTGTCGATGCCCTCCAGCCGAAGCAAGGGCCCGACGTCGGCGGGGTCCGGGGCTGCCAACTCACTCATCGTTCGGACTACTGGATACCTGCCGCGGTGCACGCGTCCTTCACTTGCGAGATGCACAGCGAAGAACTCGTTACGGCGCCGTCTTTGACGACAGTGTCCGCCATGTTCTTCGTGGTCACCCACAGCGGGGTCAGCAGGACCGATGCGACATCGGACTTCGCGGTGTCGTCCGTGGTCTTGCCGTTGACGAGGGTTGACGGAACGGTGACGCCCGCCCGAAGGTAGAGCGCTGCCGCGGCCGCAGCCTGGGCCTCAAAGTAGATCGGCTTGTACACCGTTCCGCACTGGTAGCCCTTCAGGATGTTCTGGAGGCCGGACAAGGACGCATCCTGTCCCGTCGTCGGGAAGGTCTTGGCGGGAATCTGCTTGCTCTGCAGGTAGGCGATCACCGCGTTGGCATTGTCGTCGTTCGGCGTGACAACCGCGTTGATGTTCGGGTGGGCAGTGTATTGCTGGGCGAACGTCGTCTGAGCCACTGACGGTGTCCACGTGCCCGCCGGCTCTCCTACGTTGACGTACTCGCCATTGTCGAAGTGCGGCTTGAGTACGCCGTTGTAACCTTCGGCGAACAGCTTCGCGTTGTTGTCGGTCGGGTCGCCATCCATGACCAGGATGTTTGGCTTGGTGACTTTCCAGTCAGCGATGCACGTGATTTCGCCTTGGCCGATGAGCTGACCAACCTTGACGTTGTCGAAGCTGACATAGGTGCGATCTTTTGTCCCGCCTTTGACGAGCCGGTCATAGTCGATCACTTTGACGCCGCGCGCACTGGCGGCCGCCTCGATGGCCGCGCCCGAACCGGAGTCCAGGGCGTCCACAAGCAGCACCGATGCGCCGGCCGTGATATCAGCCTCGGCTTGGGTCTGCATCGTGCTTGCGCTGCCCTGCGCGTTGTCGATTTTGAACTTGGAGGAATCGAGTCCCGCGGCTTCGAATGCCTTCTTCAGGAACGGGGCGTCGAAAGTCACGTATCGCGCCGAGGTTGTGGTGTCCGGCAGCAGTACGCCCACCATGCCCTTGCCTTGTGAAGCGAGCGACGTGAGCTGTTTCATTGCCGAGAAATCGGCCGTGAACGCATCCGCAGATATCTGCGGTACAGCTCCTCCGGAACTTGCGGTGCTCGACGACGACGAAGATGTGCCCGTGCTCGAACACGCGGCGAGTGCCGTGATAGCGATGGTTGCAATGAAGGCGGTTCCGGCGCCTCGTGCCGGGACCTTCATGTTTAGCATTTCTTTCCTTCTGTTGGTTGCGACTGCAGGCGACCTGGCGGGGTCGGGCCGGAACCTGGGCGTTGGCGGCGGACGCAAGTCCACGCCGGAGGCCACGGCGGTTCGCACCAACGGACGTCGCTGAGTCAGCACCGGGCTGACTGCGACTTTACGACCAGCGACTCGATATCACGGGGTCCTCTCCGGACGGACGTGCCGGGCGACGCCGGGCACGTCCGTCGATGTTGCTCTATGACTACGTTCTAGACCGGAAGTCCCCTCTTAGCAAGGCTTCGCGCGCGGCAGGATTCGACGACGGCGGTCCAATACCGCACGCGTCTGTCGGGAAGTAGCTGCGCGCGGATTTTGTTACACCAATACCGGAGCACTTGCTTGGTGCCCCGGAATGCAGTCCACATCACAGAGGTGGGTTCAATGAAGAAATGGACGCGATGGCAGGATTGGGTCACGGTTGTCGCCGGTCTCTATGCTGCTTTATCGGTCATCTGGACCACGGCCGCCGGCTCGTCGGCTGCCTTGATGGTCGTATTCGGCGCTTTGCTGATCGTTAGCGGTGTGATCAATCTGGCCATGCCCGGAACGCCGGTCATGGAGTGGGTGCAGGCGGCCTTTGGTGCCTTGCTGTTCCTTTCGCCGTGGCTAGGCTCGTACTCCATGCAAGCCGGAGTCGCTTGGACATCGTGGATCGCTGGCCTGGTGGCGCTCGTCGTCACCGCGATGGCGATCAAGCCCAGCACCGAGGAACATCGGCATCACATGGTCAGCCCTTCGCACTGAAGTCTTCAACGCGATGTGCTGAAACGCTGAACAGCGGAATACCGACCGGCGGGCCGTTATCGGACCCGCCGATCGCCGTTTATGATCCCGTCTGCTTGTCTGCGATGCGGGGACATCCGCTGTTCAGACTGTCAGGACGGCAGCTCCGGTAACACGGCTAGCGGCCAAATCCCGGAGCGCCTGGTCGGCCTGAGCCAACGGATACGCCGTCGTGGTGGGAGCCAGCGGGATTTCCGCGGCCAGGGACCAGAATTCTTCGCCGTCTGCCCGGGTGTTGGCAGTGACGCTGCGGAGCTGCCGCTCATAGAAGAGGTCGGCGGAATAGTTCAAGGGCGGTATGTCGCTGAGGTGGATGCCGGCAATGGCGAGGGTCCCGCCCCGGCCCAATGCCTTGAGGGCGACAGGGACGAGGTCCCCGGCAGGGGCAAACAGTATCGCCGAGTCGAGTGGGTCTGGCGGGGATTCGTACGCGTCGCCCACAAACACCGCACCCAGCTTCCGCGCCAGTTCACGGGCAGACTCCGAACGCGTCATCACGTACACCTGCGCCCCTTGGTGGCGCGCCATCTGCGCCGTGAGATGGGCGGATCCTCCGAAACCATAGATGCCCAGTCGGCCGCCCTCCGGAACAGCGGCCCGTTTGAGCGCCCGGTACCCGATGATGCCGGAGCACAACAGAGGGGCTGCCTGTTCGTCCGAAAACCGGGGCGGGATGGCATAGGCAAAATCCTCGGACACCGTGAGTTGTTCGGCATAGCCACCGTCCCTGTCCCAACCCGTGAAGACGGGGGAGAGGCAAAGGTTCTCGTCACCGCGGCGGCAAAACCCGCAGCTCCCGCAGGTTCCACCCAGCCAGGCCACTCCGACCCGGTCACCGCGCCGGAACCTCACGCACCCTTCGCCCGCCTCGCTGACTATTCCTACCGCTTCGTGGCCGGGGACTACATTCGGCATCCGAGGGGTGAGGTCGCCCTCTGCCAGATGCAGATCCGTGCGGCAGACACCACAGGTCCGGACTCTGACCAGAAGCTCATGCACTCCTGGTTGAGGATCGGGGCGTTCGCCCCAGACAAGCGGCCCGGATTCAATCGGAGCTGGTTCCCGGACCCACCACGCACGCATCGGCTTCGCCCCTCGCCGCTAGCCCTGATTCCGCGTGGTAGCGCCAGCCTTTGCGGCCCGCCGCTCCGCTTTCAGCAGGCGCAGGCCGCTGGCCAGCACGCCCACATGGCTGAACGCCTGCGGGAAGTTGCCGAGGAACTCTCCGGTGTCCGGGTGGATCTGCTCCGGTAGCAGCCCCAGTGAATTCGCACGGCTGCAGAGGGACTCATAGAGTTCATGGGCTTCATCCACGCGCCCTTGTCCTGCCAGGTTGTCCACCAGCCAGAAGCTGCAGAGGAGGAACGCCCCTTCGTTTCCGGGCAGACCGTCGGGAGAAACCGATGGCAGGTAGCGGAACAAAAGTCCGTTGCCGGCGTCGAGCTCCGCCGCGATCGCTTTCGTCGTGGAAACCATCCGGGGATCGTCGAAATCAATGACGTTGCGGACGGGAAGGGTCAAGAGCGACGCGTCGAGACCGCCGTTGCCACCTAGGTTCTCGGTAAAGGTGCGCCGCCGGGGATCCCATGATTGTGTCAGGGCAGCCTGCCGGATTTGACGGGCAGTGGCCTCCCACCGGCGTTTGGGATAGGGAAGCCCGTCCCTGCGCGCGATCTGGATGGCGCGGTCGATCGCGACGTAACATAACGCCGCCGAGTAGGTGAAGGGCCTGCTCTTGTCCCGGATTTCCCAAGGCCCCGAGTCGGGAACCCTCCAGCTCCTGATGGCCATTTCCACAATGGGTACCAATGCGGCCCAGAGCCGCTCATCCACTCGCTTGCCGCTGCCCGACCACTGGTAGGCGATATCGACGATTTCACCGTACACATCGTGCTGGAGTTGGTGGCGGGCGCCGTTTCCCCACCGGACCGGGGCCGAGCCGCGGTATCCGCGCAAGTGCGGGTCCTCGACCTCATCGGGCGGCTGGGAACCGTCCAGGGCGTACATGACGTGCGGGGCACCGTCCCGCTCGACGTTGGTCAGGACCCAGGCAAGGAAGACGTCCGCATCACTGGGATCGCCAATGCGCCTGAACACATAGTTGGAGAACGAGGCGTCGCGCACCCATGTGTACCGGTAATCCCAATTCCGGGACGTTCCCGGCCACTCCGGCAACGAAGAGGTAGCGGCGGCCAAGATGGCCCCCGTCTCGGCGTGGTCCAGCATCTTCAGCGTCAGGGCCGAACGCTTCATCAACTCCGCCTGGGAGCCTTCGCAATCCAGGTTTGATGCCCACCGGCGCCACGCATACACGGTCTGGTCAATGAGCTTCTTGCTCTCCGGATGCTGACGGAGCCGGAACCGCCCGGACCAGTGCAGGACCATGGTCAGGGTCTCTCCCGCGCGAAGCGTCAACTCGGCGGACAGGCCACGGCCGTCGGGGATGAGTTCAACGGAAGACCATAGGTAGACCTCGTGGACTCCGTCCTGCCGCCAATCAAACCTCCAGCCGGTAGCCAGGGTGTCAAAAGTGACACCGGTCTTCGGTATCAGGCTGATGCGCAGCGGGACGTCGCCGCCCACGGCTCGAGCGTGCCGCAGGAGTTCGGAACGGCCGGCCGGCACCGGCTCCGACAAGTCGGCACCCGCACGCAACGTCAGCCCGTCCGTCACCTGCAGCACGCCACGATCGGACACAAGGGACGTGACCAGCACGCAGGAATCCTCGGTGTAGCGCTGGGAGGATGCCAGGGTGCGAACAGGAGCTATTTCAAAACGGCCGCCTGATTCCGCGTCGAGGATCCCGGCAAGGAACGGTGGACTGTCGAATTCCGGCAAGCAAAGCCAGGTAATGGCGCCGTCCCGTCCCACCAAAGCGCAGGTGGACCCGTCTCCAATGAGTCCGTGATCCTCGATGGGCAAATACCCGTCCTGGTTAACCACCGGGCGCGCAGGGGCACCAGTGATCATTTTGTTCGCTCCTTTGGGTTCAGGCGAGGCTTCCTATATGGATTCTCTCGCCGTTCCCGCGTGCACGCCACAGTCCACCTATCCCGCAAGAAGCTGCGGGTTCCGCCCATGGCCTCAGGGAGTGAGCAGGACCTTGATGGAGCGCCGTTCGTCCATGGCGCGGTAGGCCTCGGGCGCTTCCTCGAGCGGCATCACGGTGTCGAAGACCCTGCCCGGGTTGATCTTTCCGTCAAGCACGTCGGCGAGCAGTTCCGGGATGTAGGTGCGGGCCGGGGCCATGCCGCCGGCAATCGAAATGTTCGTGTCGAACAAGTAGCGCAAGGGGGCCTCAGCTCCGCCTGTCGGGACACCGACAAAGCCGAGGGCGCCGCCCGGGCGGACACTGTGCAGTGCCTGTTCCATGGACTCCTTGGTCCCGACGCACTCCAACACGGAGTCGGCCAAAACGCCTCCCAGCAATTCGCGGACCTTGGCTACGCCATCTTCGCCACGTTCAGCGACGATGTCTGTTGCGCCGAATTCAAGGGCAATAGCCTGGCGGTCGGCATGCCGCGACATCGCGATGATTCGTTCTGCTCCGAGCCGCTTTGCTGCGAGCACGCCGCAGAGCCCGACTGCGCCGTCGCCGACGACGACGACGGTCCTGCCGGGGCCGACCTTCGCCGCGAGGGCGGCGTGGTGGCCGGTGGCCATCACATCCGAGAGCGTCAGCAAGCTCGCGCGGAGGGCGTCGTCGGGTTCCGTGATGCCGGGAACCTTGACGAGCGTGGACTCGGCGAGCGGCACGCGCACGGCCTGGCCTTGGCCGCCGTCGATCGCGTGACCGCTGTCATCCTTGCCGCCCCAACCTGCCAAATGATCGCAGGCAACTGTGACGCCGTTCAAGCATTGCGGGCAGGCCCCGCAGCTGACCACGAACGGAGCGATCACGAAATCGCCGGGCGCCAGGGCGGTGACGTCGTCGCCAATGCTTTCCACCGTGCCGATGAATTCATGTCCGATGGCCGAAGGCTGGTGGGTGGGCTTTACGCCGCGGTAGGGCCAAAGGTCCGATCCGCAGACGCAGGAGGCAGTGACTTTGACGACGACGTCGGTGGGCAGCTGGACCGTCGGGTAGTTACGGTCTTCAACGCGGATGTCGCCGGGACCGTGGATGATGGTGGCGCGCATGGGGCTCCTCAAATGGTGGTTGTTGGGCTTGAATCGAGTCTATCCCCGGCATGCCCGTGGTCTTGTACTGGCCGGTAGCTCAGCGTGGACTCGCTGCGGTCCTGTTCGTCGCTTGGCCTCCAGGTCACGCAGAATAGCTCCATGACAAAAAGCAGCGGGCGCTTACCACGGCTTGAAGACGTAGCGGAATTGGCGGGAGTCTCGCACCAGACCGTTTCACGGGTGATCAATGATCACCCCAACGTCAGCAAGGGCACCCGGGAGCGTGTCGAGGCCGCCATCGCCGAGCTGGGATACCGGCGCAATACTGCTGCGCGGAGCCTGGTCACCCGCCGTTCCCAGACCATCGGGGTCCTGGCCAGCGAGCTGGCGCAGTACGGCCCGGCGAACACCCTGCTGGGCGTCGAGCAGGCTGCGAGGGATGCCGGCTATTTCGTCAGCATCGCAGCCTTGAGGGCGGTCAACCGGGAGGCGATCCTTGATGCGGTCCGGCATTTCCTGGACCAGTCCGTGGACGGAATCGTGGTGATCGTTCCCCATTCGGACACCCTGCTGGCGTTGGCGGAAGTGAAGGCCGGGGTTCCCGTAGTGGCCGTGGGGTCGCTGGGCGACGCGTCGGTCGGCGGAGCCATGGTGGACCAGAAGCGCGGCGCGGAATTGGCCGTGAGGCATCTGGTGGAGCAGGGGCACCGCCGGATCGGGCACGTGGCCGGCCCGCAGGACTGGATCGACGGCGTCGCCCGGGCCGAAGGGTGGAGCGAGGCCTTGCAGGCGGCTGGCCTTCAGGACGATTTGCTGGTGGTGGGGGACTGGAGCGCCGGCAGCGGTTATGACATTGGCAGGAAGCTTGCCGGCGAAAGGACCGCCACGGCGCTTTTTGTGGGAAATGACCAGATGGCCCTGGGCCTGCTGCGTGCGTTCAACGAAGCCGGTGTCCGGGTGCCCGAGGATGTTTCGGTGGTGGGTTTCGACGACCAGCCCGAATCAGGCTATTTCACGCCGCCTTTGACCACGGTACGCCAGGACTTCGAAGAGCTCGGGCGGCGCTGCATGGACCTCATGCTGAGCGGTATCGAGGGCGGGGAAAGCGTCGGCGCCACGGTGGTGGAGCCAGAGTTGGTGGTGCGCCAAAGTACGTCGGCTCCCGCCTGATCGTATTCATGTTCATGTGGGAAGGACGGCTTGACGTGAATTTTGTTAGCGCTCACAATGGAACCAATCCGCAAGGCTGCGGGCTGGCTTATTGGAGGACTTCATGGACGTCACAGCGGACGGCAACGAACATTACGTCATCGGCGTGGACTACGGCACGCTTTCCGGCAGGGCCGTGGTGGTGCGGGTCAGGGATGGCAAGGAACTGGGAAGCGGAGTGTTTGAGTACCCCCACGCGGTCATCACGGAGGCCTTGCCGGCCGATCTGGCGGGCGAGCCTGCTGGCCCGGCTGTCCGCCTTCCCGGCGAATGGGCGCTGCAGGTGCCGCAAGACTACCGCGACGTGTTGCGCCACGCGGTTCCCGCAGCGGTGCGCGACGCCGGGATCGATCCGGCCGCCGTCGTCGGGATTGCCACGGACTTCACGGCGTGCACGATGGTGCCGGTGAAGGCTGACGGCACTCCACTGAACGAGCTGACCGCCTTCGCCCGCAGGCCGCATGCGTATGTGAAGTTGTGGCGCCACCATGCGGCCCAGGAGCAGGCGGACCGCATCAATGCACTCGCCGCCGAGCGGGGCGAGGCCTGGCTGCCGCGCTACGGCGGGCTCATTTCCTCGGAATGGGAGTTCGCCAAGGGACTCCAGCTCCTGGAGGAGGACCCGGGCGCGTATGCGGCGATGGACCACTGGGTGGAAGCCGCCGACTGGATCGTCTGGCAACTGTGCGGGAACTACGTGCGGAATGCCTGCACCGCTGGGTACAAGGGCATCTACCAGGACGGCGCCTACCCGTCCGGGGAATTCCTGGCCTCCCTGAACCCGGGCTTCAAGGACTTCGTCGACACCAAACTGGCCCACACCATTGGCCGCCTGGGTGACGCCGCGGGTTACCTGACTGCCGAAGCCGCCGGCTGGACCGGCCTCCCGGCCGGGATCGCCGTCGCGGTCGGGAATGTTGACGCCCACGTCACCGCGCCCGCCGCGCGGGCCGTGGAACCGGGACAGCTCGTCGCGATCATGGGCACCTCCACGTGCCACGTCATGAACGGCTCCGAGCTTCGTGAGGTGCCGGGCATGTGCGGAGTGGTCGACGGCGGGATCGTGGACGGGCTCTGGGGTTACGAGGCCGGCCAGTCCGGGGTGGGCGACATCTTCGGCTGGTTCACCAAGTACGGCGTGCCGCCCGAATATCATGCAGCTGCCGAAGCCGCGGGCCTGGGCATCCACGAATACCTCACCGAACTCGCCTCCACCCAGGAGATCGGTGAACACGGACTCATATCCCTGGACTGGCACTCGGGGAACCGGTCCGTCCTGGTGGACCACGAACTCTCCGGAGTGATCGTGGGCCAGACCTTGGCAACCCGCCCGGAAGACATCTACCGGGCGCTGCTGGAGGCCACGGCCTTCGGCACCCGCACCATTGTGGATGCCTTCCGGGACGCGGGGGTGCCGGTGAAGGAATTCATCGTGGCTGGAGGGCTGCTGAAAAACACGCTATTGATGCAGATCTACGCCGATATCACGGGGCTGCCCCTCTCCACGATCGGCTCCACCCAGGGTCCCGCGCTGGGTTCGGCGATCCACGCCGCCGTCGCTGCGGGGGAGTACCAGGACATCCGGGAAGCTGCGGCTGCCATGGGATCCGAGCCCGGCGCCGTCTACACCCCGATCCCGGAAAATGTCGCCGCCTACGAGGAATTGTTCCGCGAATACCGGACCCTGCATGACTACTTCGGCCGCGGAGCGAACGAGGTCATGCACCGGCTCAAGAAGATCCAGCGGAACGCGAGCAAAACGCTCCTCACCGCGGGGGTCTCCGCATGAGCGCCCTGCTGGACACCATTGCCACGATCCGCCGCGAGGTCTGCGCGCTGCACGCCGAACTGACCCGGTACGAGCTGGTGGTCTGGACCGCGGGCAATGTCTCCGCCCGCGTCCCGGGGCATGACTTGATGGTCATCAAGCCGTCCGGGGTCTCCTACGATGCGCTGACGCCCGAACTCATGGTGGTCACGGACCTCCACGGGGTTCCCGTGGCCGGCGATGGCGACGGGGCGTGGGGCAATCCGGACCTTTCGCCGTCGTCGGACACCGCAGCGCACGCCTACGTCTACCGGAACATGCCCGACGTCGGCGGGGTCGTCCACACGCACTCCACCTACGCGACGGCGTGGGCTGCGCGCGGGGAGCCTATCCCGTGCGTACTGACCATGATGGGCGACGAATTCGGCGGCACCATCCCGGTGGGCCCGTTCGCGCTGATCGGGGACGACTCGATCGGCCGCGGGATCGTGGACACGCTGCGGGCGTCCCATTCACCGGCTGTCCTGATGCAGAACCACGGACCGTTCACTATCGGCAAGGACGCCCGCTCCGCCGTCAAGGCTGCCGTGATGTGCGAGGAAGTGGCCCGCACGGTCCACATTTCCCGGCAGCTCGGTGAACCGCTGCCCATCGACGCCGGCCAGATCGAGTCCCTCTACAGCCGCTACCAGAACGTCTACGGCCGCTGACGCGCGCCACCCACGAACCTCCAAGGAGAAACGCATGCCCATCGCCCACAACACGTCCCTCGAACACTACGAAGTGTGGTTCCTCACCGGCAGCCAGCACCTTTACGGCGAGGACGTCCTCAAGCAGGTCGCCGCGCAGTCCCAGGAGATCGCCGCAGCACTGAACGCGTCCTCCGATGTTCCGGTCAAGCTGGTCTGGAAGCCCGTGCTGACGGACGCGGACGCGATCCGCCGCACCGCTCTGGAAGCGAACTCGGACGACGCCGTGATCGGCGTGACCGCGTGGATGCACACGTTCAGCCCGGCCAAGATGTGGATCCAGGGACTGGACCTGCTCCGCAAGCCGCTCCTGCACCTGCACACCCAGGCGAACGTGGCCCTGCCTTGGGCGGACATCGACTTCGACTTCATGAACCTGAACCAGGCAGCCCACGGCGACCGCGAATTCGGGTACATCCAGTCCCGCCTCGGCGTGCCGCGGAAGACCGTCGTCGGGCACGTCTCCAACCCCGAGGTCACGCGCCAGGTGGGCGCGTGGCAACGCGCCTCCGCCGGCTGGGCCGCGGTGCGCACCCTCAAGCTGACCCGCTTCGGGGACAACATGCGCAACGTTGCCGTCACAGAAGGGGACAAGACCGAAGCCGAGCTGCGCTTCGGCGTCTCGGTCAACACGTGGTCCGTCAACGAACTCGCCGACGCCGTGCACGGCGCGCCGGAGTACGACGTCGACGCCCTCGTCGCGGAGTACGAGCGCCTCTACGAGGTGGCGCCGGAGCTGCGTGCCGGCGGTGCCCGGCACGAGTCGCTGCGCTACAGCGCCCGGATCGAACTGGGTCTGCGGTCCTTCCTGGAGGCGAACGGCTCCGCCGCATTCACGACGTCGTTCGAGGACCTGGGCGCGTTGCGCCAGCTTCCCGGCATGGCCGTGCAGCGGCTCATGGCCGACGGCTACGGCTTCGGTGCCGAGGGCGACTGGAAGACCGCGATCCTGGTCCGGGCTGCGAAGGTCATGGGCGCCGGACTGCCCGGTGGCGCCTCGCTCATGGAGGACTACACCTATCACCTGACGCCGGGGGAGGAGAAGATCCTCGGCGCGCACATGCTCGAGGTCTGCCCCTCCCTGACCGCAGCCAAGCCGCGCGTGGAGATCCACCCGCTGGGCATCGGCGGCAAGGAAGATCCCGTCCGCATGGTCTTCGACACCGATGCGGGGCCCGGCGTCGTGGTCGCGCTCTCGGACATGCGCGACCGGTTCCGCCTCGTCGCGAACGCCGTCGACGTCGTCGACCTCGAGGAACCGCTCCCCAACCTCCCGGTCGCGCGTGCACTGTGGGAGCCGAAGCCCGACTTCGCCACCTCCGCCGCCGCGTGGCTCACCGCAGGCGCCGCGCACCACACCGTGCTCTCCACCCAGGTGGGCATGGACGTGTTCGAGGACTTCGCCGAAATCGCCCGCACCGAACTGCTCACCATCGACGACGGCACCACCATCAAACAGTTCAAGAAGGAACTCGCGTGGAACGCCGCCTACTACAAACTCGCCGGCGGGCTGTGAACGGCGAGGGCTTTTAACAAGAAGAAGCCCGGGCTAACGGCGCGTTGCCGTTAACCCGGGTTTTTCCGTATCTCTTTATTCGTGGAACTTCTCACGCGCCTCGCGCTGTTGGCGTTCGAGCTTGGCTTCCGCTTCGGTCCTCCGCTGGCCGACGATGCGCATCTGGTGGGTGGTCGGGTGTTCGTATTCCTCCACGAAAGCGCCCTTTTCCCTCGGAAGGTAATGGCCGGGAGCCGGGGACGCGAGCTTTTGGTCTTCGTTTTCGCTCATGTCAAAATCGTCCCACCGGGCGGCGGCGGGCAAAAGGGGTTCGGCCCATAGTGCCGCAAGTGGAAGCGACATCCCGGTCTTCGGACCGGGAAGTCGCTTGCCTTCTCACGAATTCACAAAGTCAGCCGAGGTTCAGGGCCGTCCAGGAGACGGGTGGCAGGGTGATTTCGACGACGCCGTCACGTACTACGGCACTCTTATTCGGGTGCAGCCCGACGCGGTTCGGATCGTTGAGCGTGTTCTTGGCGTATACATCCGCGTCCGAGAGCGTCTGCGCATCCAGGACGATCGCGCTGTCAAGAGCCGTGAGGTCGATGGTGACCGTTGCCTCTTCAGTCCGTGATCGGTTGACCAGGAAGACCGACGTCGCAGCGGCGTCCGCGTCGTAGGTCGCGACCGCGTCGATGAGCGGGACGGCACCGTAAGCGTCAGTGCTGTACTTGTCCGCATCCAGCCTCACGTCCAGGGCGACGCCCTTGGCCAGTTTGGAGGTCAACGCGAACGGGAAGAACGTGGTCTGTTTCCACGCGGGACCGCCGGGTTCGGTCATGATGGGAGCGATCACGTTGACGAGCTGCGCCAGGGAGGCGGACGTGACACGGTCGGCGTGCTTAAGCAGTGAGATCAGGAGGTTGCCGAAGACGACGGCGTCGGCTACTGAGTACGTGTCCTCAAGCAGTCGCGGCGCCTTGGGCCAGTTGTCCAGCCCTTCGATTTTGTCCACGTTATGGAACCGTTCGAGGTACCACACATTCCATTCGTCGAAGGAAATGTTGATGGTTTTGGCGCTCCCGTTGACAGCTTTGACGTGGTCCGCCGTCGCCACAACGGATTCAATGAAGTGGTCCATGTCGGTGGCGGAAGCAAGGAACGAGTCCAGGTCACCGTTCTTTTCTTCGTAGTAGGCGTGGCAGGAGATGTAATCAACGTCCTCGTAGGCGTGGGTGAGTACCACGCGCTCCCATTCTCCGAAGGTGGGCATATGGGCGCTCGATGAGCCGCAGACCACAAGTTCAACGGAAGGATCAAGCTGGCGCATTGCCTTCGCGGTCTGCGATGCGATTTTGCCGTAGTCGTCGGCAGAGCGATGGCCCAACTGCCACGGGCCATCCATCTCATTGCCGAGGCACCACATTTTGACGCCAAAGGGCTCCACCCGGCCATGAGCGGCCCGGCGGTCCGACAACTCCGTCCCGGAGCGGATGTTGGAGTACTCCAACAAGTCCAAAGCTTCCAGCGTGCCCCGGGTGCCGAGGTTGACGGCCAGCATGAGTTCGCTGCCCACCTTCTCAAGCCAGGTGCTGAACTCGTGCATGCCGATCTCGTTGGTTTCGGTGGAGTGCCACGCGAGGTCGAGGCGGTGGGGGCGCTGTTCCTTGGGCCCAACGCTGTCCTCCCAGCGGAACCCGGAGACGAAGTTGCCGCCCGGATAGCGGATGGTGGAAACACCGAGTTCTTTGACGAGCTCGATCACGTCAGTGCGGAAACCGTCGGCGTCGGCGCTGGGGTGACCGGGTTCGTAGATGCCGTCGTAGACACAGCGTCCAAGGTGTTCAACAAACGAACCGAAGAGGCGGGGATTGACTGCGCCCACTGCGAATTGTGGGTCGATCGTAAGGCGTGCGGAAACCATGGTCTGCTTTCGGTGAGAAGGAGCGGGAAATGAAGAGGTGCTTCAAGGGGCTATTTGAGGCTGCCGAGTGACAGGCCGCCCTGCCAGTACTTCTGCAGGGTGAGGAATGCCACCACGAGGGGAATGATGGAAATGAACGAACCGACGACGATCAGGCTCCAGAGCGAGTGGCCGCCCCCGTTGTTGGACGAAGCCAGCTGCTCCCAGAGCCCTATGCCCACGGTGAGCGGATAGAGCCTCTCCGTGGACAACATGGCCAAGGGCAGGAAGTAGTTGTTCCAGGTCCCAACGACGGAAAGCAGCAGGACGGTCACCAGCGCCGGCCGAAGCAAGGGCAACGAGACTTGGAAGAAGGTGCGGAGTTCACCGGCTCCGTCCACCCTGGCCGCGTCGAGCAGCTCGTCTGGAACCGCTTCTGCCGTGTAAACCCGCATCAGGTAGACGCCGAAGGGGCTAAGCAGCGACGGCAGGATGACCGCCCACACGGTATCGGTCATCCTGAGGTTGGACATCAGGATGAATGTCGGGATGACCAGCGCCGTCATGGGGACCATCACGGCACCGAGCAACAGTGCGAACGTAAGGTTCCGGCCCCGGAACTTGTACTTGGCAAACCCATAACCGGCCAGGACCGAGATTGCGGTCGCTCCCAGACCGCCGCTGACAGCGTAGAGAAGGGAATTGCCCATCCACTGTACGTACTCCCCGCCGTTGTAGGCGAAAAGCTCCTGAATGTTCGCGATCAGGTTGAAATTCTTGTCGAACCACATAGCGCCGGACGAGCCGGCGAAAAGTCCTTGGGCGTCTTTCGTGCTGGCGACGAAAAGCCACCAAATGGGAGCCAGGAAATATAGGACCAGGACACCCAGAAAGGCATGAGCCACCACGTTGCGCCGCCGGGGCCGCGACAGCCGGGTTGCGGCCGGGAGATGTGTTGTCAGCGCACTCATGAGAGGTTGCTCCCTTTCTTGCGGGTGGCGAACATGAAGATGTACACCGCGATGAAGACGACGATGCCGAGGGAGAAGGATATGGCCGAGGCGTAGTTGAACTGGGCGTATCCAAAGGCCAAATTGAACGCGTAGATGTTCGGGGTGAAATCCGGGGTGATGCTGCCGTTGGCTACCGGCCCGAGGATTTGCGGCTCGGAGAAGAACTGCAGCGTCCCGATCAGCGCGAAGATGAGAATGAGCACAAGTGCCGAAGAAACCAGGGGGATCTTGATGCGGAACGCAACCTGCCTTTCGGAGGCCCCATCAATCTTGGCGGCCTCGTAGAGGGTCGGATCGATTCCCTGTAATGCCGCGTAGATGATGATCATGTAATAGCCGGCCCATTGCCACGTCACAACATTGAGAAGGCCGTAGAAGACGTTGTCCTGGCTGAGCAGGAAGGGCGCGGAGGCGTGGAACAGGGAGAAAAACTGCTCGAGGGGGCCGAATGTCGGACTGTAAAGAAAGCCCCACATCAGGGCACCAATGACGGCCGGCACTGCGTACGGCAGGAAGATCATGAGCCGGGAGAACCTTGCGAGCCGGGTGGTGAGGTGGTCGAGCACGAGGGCGGCTGCCAGGGAGACGGCCATCTGGACCGGGATGAGGACCAGGGAGAAGCGGACCACGAACCACACACCCTTGAGGAACTGTGGATCCGAGAAGGCGCGGAGATAGTTCTCCAAACCGCTGAACCGCGTCCCTGTCGCCAGGCCCTTGGTGAACAGGCTGAGGTAGAGGGCGTAGGCAAGCGGAGCAAGAAGGAACGCCACGAAAACTATTCCGAACGGTGCGATGAAGAGCCATCCGGTCCTGGCCCGCCGCGCATTCATCTTGTCGCTGCGGGAGCGGGTCCTGCGTTCGGGCGGGAGCGCGGAATTCACTTTGTCCGGGGTGGAAGTGTGTGGCAACGACGTCACCGTTGACCCGTGAACTGCCATGAGCTGTCCTGCAACTTTCTCTTGATCGATTCCGCCCCGTTCCGCCCACCCGGGGCCGGCGGAACGGGAGGAGCTGTCAGTTGACTGTGAACCCTTGGCTCTTCGCGTAGTTCACCATGATGCCCTGCAGCTCGGTGGCTGCTTCGTCCCCGCTGACTTTGCCGGCATTGATCTTGACCGTCTCTGCCTGCAGTTGCGCGTAGTAGTAGACGCTGAACGGGCTGTAACTGAATCCCTTGTAGGCATTTTCGGCCGGTATGTAGATGTCCTTGTTCGCGGTCTGTCCGCCAAAGAAGTCGACGGCGTTGTTGGTGAACGCGTCCGACTTCAACACATTCTGGTTGAGCGGGAAGATCGTTTGGGTCTTCCAGCCGTCCGTCAGCGAGGCGTCGTCGGCGTAGAGGCCCTTGGCGACTTCGGCGGCGAGCTTCTGGTCACCGGCCTGTGAGGTGACGGCAAAGGTGGATCCTCCCCAGTTCACGGAGACTGGGTTGCTTGCATCCCATTGGGGGAGGGGGGCCGCAGCGAATGTTCCCTTCTCGTTGCCCTTACCCACTCCGGACCCGGTGAGGTAGCCGGGAGCCCATGCGGCCGAGATGTACGTAGCGTACTTGCCGCCGATCATTCCTGAAATGTAGTCGGTGGTGAACTGGTCCTGGGTGGCGACCAGGCCCTTCTTCACGAGTCCCGCCCAGTAGTTCAGCACGTCCTTGGCCGGCTGGCTGTCGAGGTGGATGGAGATGTTCTTCTGGTCCGCCAGGTCATAGGTGAAGGGAACGGCGCCCTTTTGGGCCATGAGGGCGGTCAGGGCGGCGGGGACATTGCTGCCAAGGTCTCCGAAAGCAGGCCCGCCGGCGTCCTTGACCTTCTGCGCGGCCGTTTCGTACTCGGCCCACGTCGTCGGCGGCTTGATGCCGTACTTGTCCAGGATGTCCTTACGGTAGATCATGGCCATCGGCCCGCCGTCGACCGGGATGGCGTAGACCGAATCGCCCTGCGAGACGTCCTTCCAGGAACCCGCGCTGAAGTTCTTCTTGACGTCTGCGGCGCCATACTTGCTCAGGTCCACAAGCGCGTTCTGCAATTCAAAACCCGTCAGCTGGTCAGCCTCGAGCATGATCACGTCAGGGGCTCCCTTGCCGGCCTGGATGGCTGTTTGGAACTTCGCGTACTCCGGGCCACCCTGGCCGGCCACGGTCCAGCAGACCTGGACATCGGTGTGGGAGTTGTTGAAGTTGTCGACGACCTTGGCCATGTTGGGGTACCACGCCCACACGGAGACCTTCGGAGCATCGGAATGGACAATCTTGTTCGTGCAATTGCTGGTATTGGAGCCCGCACTGGCGGCATCCGCGCCACCACTGCACCCTGCCAATGTGGCGGCAAGGGCAGCGGTTGACACTGCTGCGGCGATTGCTTTCTTGTTCACGTAGTTTCCCTTCGGTCGTGCATGGACGTCGTCGTCGGAGGTGGAGCAACGAGGGCAGGCCGTCTTCCAGCCAATGGATGGTGGTGGGACTTGGACGGACTCGGCGGATGGGGGACAAGAGACATTTCCGAGCTTTTACATCGATGTAAGTAATCGTTGTAAATCCATGATGATGTGACTGGACTTACATGTCAAGAAGAAATCGGACGGCGTCTTCGGCAGGCTAGATCGCCGTGGATTCCCGGCTGATGACCTTGAACCCGGCTTCAAACTCGCGGGCAGGCGTCGCTTCGGCCGCGCCGTCGATCCGTTCCAGGAGCATCGCGACGGCGGTCTCGGCGATCTCCCGACGGCCCGGATCTATGGTTGACAACGTCGGGAGTGAATACCGGGTTTCGTCGATGTCGTCAAAGCCGATGATCGCCACATCCTCAGGGATTCTCAGTCCAGCATCCTGCATGACACGCATCGCCCCTAGGGCGATGGAGTCGTTGAAGGCCACGACGCCGTCGAACTCCAGCCCGGACTCCAGGACGTGCCGCATTGCCTGGGCGCCGTCGGAACGGTGCCACGACTGGACGTCGATTGCCAGTTCGTCCCGGTAATCCAGCCCCGCCTTCTGCAAGGCGCGGCGGTAACCTTCCAAGCGAAGCCCGGCTGAACCGATGACTTCATTTCGGTGGGCACCAAAAGCGAGTAGTTTCGTTCGTCCGCGTTGGAGGAGGTGGTCGGTAGCTGCCTGCGAAGCCTCGATGTTTTGCATGGTCACGTGGTCCGTGGGGCCGTGAAAGATCCGCTCACCCAGGAGGACCATGGGAGTCGGAATCTCGATGAGGCCTGCGTCTTCCTGGCTCAGGCCGAGCACGCTGTACAGGACGCCATCGACCATTCGCATCCGGGGGCCATGCAGGATCTCCAGCTCGCGCGTCCGGGAGCCTCCGCTTTGCTCGATGATCACCACTTTCCCGCGTTTTGAGGCGGCCGTCATGACGGCATCGGCGAGCTCGGCAAAATAGGCATTCTTCAGATCCGGGATGATGAGGCTGATGACATCCGTGCGTCCGGACCGCAAGCCCCGGGCCGAGAGATTCGGCTGATAGCCGAGTTTCTCGATGGCCAGCAAAACCCGCTCGCGGGTCTCGGCTTTGATGTTTGGATGGTCATTGATGACGTTCGATACGGTTTTGATAGACACATCGGCCGCCTGGGCCACATCCCGCATGGTAATTGCCACTTTTCCTTCTTCCGCGCACGTCAGCGACCGTCCTTAGCTGAAGATTACAACGTTGGAAAGCGTTTGGGCCGAAACGGCACCGAGCTGCAGGATGGGTAGGTGCCAACCCGGTAGTGGGTGGATGATGGCTGGATGAGCGAAGACAGCGGTTCCCGTCCGGATTTTTTCACCCGGTTCACCACCAAGGTGGCCAAAGTTCTCGGCCACGCCTGGGTGTTCAGCGCGGCAGTAATCATCCTCATTGTTTGGGCGTTTACGGGACCACTCCTGGGATTTTCGGATACCTGGCAGTTGGTCATCAATACCGGCACGACCATCGTGACTTTCTTGATGGTCTTCATCATCCAAAACACCCAGAATAGAGACAGCGCCGCCCTCCACGTGAAGCTCGACGCCGTGATGCGTGAACTCCGGATCACCAACTCGAAGCTTTATCAAGCTGAAGACGAAGGCGAGAAGGAGCTCGAGGAGCAGCGCCGACGCATCGAGCAGGAGGCCGAGTCCGATTAACCGGATCGGGGTCGTGGAGTGCTGGCGGTTCCTACATGAGCCACTGGACCGAGACGTTCATCGCGAGCAGGGCATTCGTCAGCGGCGCAAGTATCGACTCGTCGGCCTCCATGCGGTGCAGCGTCTCGAGGAATTCATCCACCTGGATGTTCGTGAACCCGCCGTCCCGGAGTTGCTGGACGGCAAGCTCGGTATTCTGCTTCCGGGTGTTGCTGAATCGAGGGGTTACCTCTGGCTGTACCGGTTCCGAATCCATTGACTTTGCTTGCCCCCGCAACCTATCCCTGTCGGTATGACGCTCGCGCACAGCGTATTCCTGCATTACGAATGCTACTATCTCGCGGGCCGAACTGGAGCAACGGCAAGTCCGGCAACCAATAGCATGGGTCAATGATGGATAAGTCGTCGGTTCCTGGCGCGTTGAAACACGAGGTGGCCCGTGACCCTCGCCGCGTCCACTGGATGGAATTGTTCTTCGACCTCGTCTTTGTGGCTTTCGTCGGGCAGCTTGCGCGCGGGATCCACGGCGACCCCGGATGGGCTGAGTTCGGCACCTTCGTCCTGCTTTTCTTTCCGGCGTGGTGGGCTTGGGTGAACATTGTCTCCGTAGTCAACCTCCTGCCAGGTTTGTCATCCCGGGCTCTGGGCGTCGCGATGCTCGCGGCGATGGCGGCGGCGAGCATCATGGCCGCCGCCGCGCCCGGTGCCTTTGGCGAACGTGCTTGGGCCTTTTCGCTGGCCAATGCCGCCATTCGCGTGGTTCTGCTGATCTTGTGGCTGTACCAGCACCGTGAAAATTCGGCCGAATTTCCGTGGCGGATCTGGATCTACAACGGCGGCACGGCCGTCCTCTGGCTCATCTCCGCCTCCTTGCCTCTCCACATTGCCGTCGTTCTGTGGGCCACCGCGATCGTTGTCGAGATTGGCATGATGGCTCTTAGCGCCCGACTTTGGCCTGACCGCGGCATCGCTGGCATCAACATCGAGCACGCATCCGAGCGGCTTGGCTTGTTCGTCATCATTGTGCTCGGCGAGTCCATCTTCACGATCGTCACCGAGGTGTCTGACGATTGGGGCCCGGGCGCAGGCCTGCTCGGTGCGCTCGGATTCCTCGTGGTTGCCCTGCTCGGCTGGGCATTCTTCCAATACGGCACGGGGACAGTCACGGCAGGGCTCGAGCGGCTGCAGGCCCGGTCCGATTTCGCCGGGATCCTTCAGACCACGTTGTTCATGCCGTTTCTTCTGGTTTTGGGGGTAACTGCAATCGCCGGGGCCATTGCGACGGCCATTCCAGCCCCCTATGAGCACTTGCCCTTCGGTTCCGGGATTTCTCTCGGGGGAGGTCTGGCCCTCTTCTATGGTTGCAATGCGATCGTGTCGCTTCGCTACGGTCAGCCTCCGCGCGCGGTGCTGCCGTGGGCGGTGCCGACCGTGGTGATCGCCGTGTTGCTCATACCGGTGAGCGCTGTGGTTCCCGCCGCCGTCGCGTTGGCCCTCGCAGTGCTTGTCCTGCTCCTTGTCACCGTCTACGTCGAGATTCAGAGGCGACGGCGGCACGCCCCAACTAGCTGACAGTTGTTGTCGTTCTAGGGCCTCAAAACGACAACAACTGCTAGTCAGTTGGGTCAGCCGTTGATCACCTGGGGGACCCCGAGGGCTTTGAGGCCTTCGACGCCGAATTCCAGGCCATAGCCGGATTGCTTGGCGCCGCCGAAGGGGACCCGCGGGTCGACGTTGCCATGTTTGTTGATCCATACGGTTCCGGCCTCAAGGCGGGCGGCAACGTCACGGGCAGCGTCCAGGTCGGAGGACCAGACGGAGGCGCCGAGTCCGACGTCGAGCGCGTTCGCCATGGCGACGGCCTCGTCCACGGTGCCGTAGCGGATGATGGGCAGGGCCGGGCCGAACTGTTCCTCGGCGACGAGGGGGTTGCTGTTGTCGATGTCGGCTACGAGGGTGGTGGGGTAGAAGTTGCCGGGCTGGCCGTCGTCGGGGTTGCCGCCGAGCAGGATGCGGGCGCCGGAATCGCGGGCGGCATCCACGAGCTCCGCGACGATGTCGTACTGCTGCCGGTTCTGCAGCGGTCCCAGCACGTTCGCCTCGTCTAAGCCAACCCCCATGGGCATCGCGGCGGCAATGGCAGCAAGCTCGGTGCACACTGCTTCATAGAGGGAGTCGTGGACGTAGAGGCGCTTGAGTGCGGCGCAGGTCTGGCCGGTGTTGATGAAGGCACCCCAGAAGAGTCCTTCGGCGATGGCTTTGGGGTCTGCATCGGGCAGGACGATGCCGGCGTCGTTGCCGCCGAGTTCGAGGGTGAGGCGCTTTACCGTGTCCGCGCTGGAGCGGATGATGGCTTTGCCGGTGGCGGTGGATCCGGTGAACATGACCTTGCCGATCGCCGGGTGTTCGGCGAGCCGGGCGCCGACGTCCCGGCCGCCGGAGACCACCGTGAGGAGGCCTTCGGGGAGTTCTTCGTTGATCACGGCGGCCAGGGCCAGCACGGACAGGGGTGTGTATTCGGAGGGTTTGACGACGACGGCGTTGCCCATCCGGAGGGCGGGGGCGATCTGCCAGATGGTGATCATCATGGGCCAGTTCCAGGGGCCGATCGCGCCGACGACGCCGATGGGCCGGTAGTGGAGTTCGGCGCGGGTTTCGCCGTCGTCGACGACGGTTTCCACCTCGAGCGGGGTGGCGGCGGTGGCGCGGAGCCAGGCCGCGCAGGCGCCGACTTCGAAGCGGGCGTTGGGGCCGTTGAGCGGTTTGCCTTGCTCGCGGGAGAGCAGGCGGGCAAGTTCCTCGGCGGAGCGTTCGACGGCGTCTGCCGCCCTGAGGAGCGCGGCGGAGCGGACGTCGTGGCCCAGAGCGGCCCACGCTGGTTGGGCCGCCTGGGCGGCGGCGACCGCGCGTTCGAGGTCGTCGACCGTGTGAACCGGGGCCTCGCCGACAACGGTGCCCGTGGCGGGGTCGATAATGGTCCGGCTTTCGCCGGTGGTCGGGGTGATTGAAGCGAGGAGGGCGTCGTAGCTTTCCAAGGGTTTACTCCACTCTGAGTTGGTAATGGTTTCTATGGACAAGGCACTTGCGGTCAGACGGCCATCAGGATCATGGCGCCCAAGGCGCCCGCCGAAGAGATCGCCTCAAGCGATGCAGACGCGTGACGACGGTGTCCGCGGCCATTTGGTCGAAGGGTTCGGGCGGCCAGGGCGATTGAGTAGGCGATGACCGCTGCCGCGAGGGCAACTGCCAGGGCCGGATTCGCTCCACCGAGTCCTGAATGCGCATGTGCTTGGTGTACAGAACTTGACGGGACAGTGGGAAGGGTTGTGACGAAAATGGCGAACATGGCCACCATGGACAAGGAGCGGTGTATTTCCATGCCGCCCCGGCGATCCTTGGGCAAGAGCACCAGCGGAAGAGGGGACGTGAGGAGCAGGAGAAGGCCCCACACGACGCCCGGCACAATGCCTGGCCCGACGGTTGTGTCCGCCATCGCAATGAGCATGAGTGCCATCGGCCCCCACTGGCTAAGGTTCCTGACCAATCCTTCACGCATCGGGCTCCAGATTCCGAGGGCACAGCAAGCGAGCATGACGATCGAAAGGGTTGTGTGCATGTTGTTCACAAGTCGTCAGTCCCGGCGCTACACGTCGTCTTCGTCGCCGAGATGGACGGCCGCCGGCCCCTCCTCGCCGTGACCGATCCGCCGATACACGGCCGGGTTGCTCCGGCGGAGGCGGAACGCCCAGGCGATCCCCACCAGCCCGGGCACGATGATCGTGGCAGGCAGGACGAGCGTCAGCGCATTGGTCTCGTTTTGGCCGAGCAGTACGTTGAAGTTGACCACGATCAGCACGAAGATCGCCGCAAGGAGCACGAACCCCAGGGCAGGGGCGATCAGGCGGGTCCAGATTCCAGCGTCATGCCTGTTCTTGCGGAAGAACCCAATGACCGCCAGCGAGACAACGGTCATCAAGAGGACAAGTCCCATGGCGCCGTCGTTCGTCAGCCACGTGAACATGGTCAGGACAGGGTAGAGGTCGCCCAGCGATGATCCGGTCCCCGCGATGGCGAAAGCCACCGTGACCACGACGGCGATCACCGTCTGGGCGATCGACCCGGCGTAGGGGGCGCCGCTGTGCCGCCGTACTGCGCCCAGCTTGCGCGGCAGGACTTGTTCCCGGCCCAGGGAGAAGAAATAGCGGGCTGCGGCATTGTGGAAGCTGACGAGAGCTGCGAAGAGGCTGGTGACGAAGAGCAGGCGGGCCAGGTCAGCGAGAAGTACGCCGGCATGGTCACTGAGGAAACCGAACATCAGGTCCGGTCCTTGTTTCGCGGAAGCGTCCACCACTGCGGACGGTCCGGTTCCGACCGCCATGGCCCACGAGGAAACGGCGTAGAACAAGGCGATGATGGCCACCGCGGTATACGTAGCCCGGGCTACGGTGTGCTTGGGGTCCTTGCTTTCCTCGCCGTAGATCGCGGCCGATTCGAATCCCATGAACGCCGCGATGCCGAAGGAGAGGACCGCCCCGACGCCCGGCACAAAAAGGCTCTGCGTGCTGAGCGGCGCTCCGCTGACTCCCTCGGGGGCCACGGCAAAGGAGACGACGTCGTAGACAATCACCACGAGGAACTCCAGGCCGACGAGCACCCCGAGGACCTTCGCTGACAGGTCCACGCGGTTCACGCCGAGGAATGCAACGACGGCGATGCAGACAAGCACCGGAATCCACCACGGGACGGTGATGCCGAAGCGTTCGTTGATCAGGCTTGAGACGGTGAAGCCGAAGAGGCCGTAGATGCCGACTTGCATCAAGTTGTAGGCCATCAGGGCCACCATGGAAACCCCGACGCCGACCGGCCGGGAGATGCCCTGCGCCACGTAGGAATAGAAGGCGCCGGCGTTGACGACGTACCGGCTCATGGCCGCGTAGCCGACGGCGAACACGGCGAGGGTTCCGCCGAGCAGCAGGAAGGACAGCGGCACGCCAGTGACTCCGGTGACGGCAAACGTCGTCGTCACGCCGCCGGCGAGGACAGTGAGCGGAGCCGAGGCGGCGATGATCATGAAGGTCACCGCAGGGACGCCGAGACGACGTCGATGATGATGAGGTTGGCCCACCTCAGTGGTCTCTTTCCCGGTTGTTAAACTCATTTCTGGGCCTCCATGTGGCAGTGGCCGCCTGAGGCGGGTTTCGACGGCGGAACGTCGAGTACGGGGCTCCGGTCGAAGAAACCTTCGGGGCGGAGTTTGAATCCCACCGTGTCGACGGGCATGATCGGCCAGTCCTCGGGGCGGGGGAAGTGGGTCAGCCCGAAGGTGTGCCATACGACGATGTCTTGTCCGTCGATGTCCCTATCGCGGGCGATGTAGGCCGGCAGTCCGGCTCCTCCGGAGTGCTGGTTGACGAAGTCGCCGCTGGGGTAGCGCTCGTTCGCGTCATAGCGGGTCACCCATAGGTCCTTCGTGGCGAAGGCTGCGCGTTGGGCGATGGACGATTGGGGATCGGCGAGGAGCATGGGATGGCCTTGTCCGTGGAGCTTGTATCCCACGGGGTCGCCCAGGCGGTTGAGTGAGTCGGGATTGGAGATGATCCAGGCCCGTCCCGCCGCCATGTCAGACTCGCGCACGGCCTCCGACTCGCTCTTAAGCACCGTCCGACGGCGGGCGAAGGCGTTGCCCCGTTCGTTGCCTTCTCCCATCGGTACCCGGACGGCGTCCTCTTCCTCGACCCTGTTGCTCAAGCCGTCGATGGCGAAGTCCAGCCGGGCGCTGAAGAGGTGCTGGTGGAAGGGCGCCCCAAGGCCCGGGGCGAGCTCCGAGGCGTACGGGTAGCCCTTTCCGGGGTGGGCGCTCGTGAAGACGACGCCGGTGGCCTTGGCTTCGAACTCGATGGTGCCGTCAAGGTAGAGGTACCAGTAGAAGCCGTAGTCGTAGTTGCCGATAGTCGTGAAGAAGCTGATGACGAGCCTGCGGTTCCGGCGGGTGTAGTTCACGCCGCTCCAGAGGTCGCTGTGCTTGGCGAGGATGCTCCAATCCTCTTCGTGCATGCATATTCCGTTTCGGATTTCCCGTGGCCGGCCGAACGCGTCACTGACTACCGGGCTGAGGTAGGTGATTTCGCCGAGGCAATCGCAGCCGAGCTCGAGCGAGTTAGCGTATTGGCCCACGAGGTATTCGCCGGTATCGAAGTAGTTCTGCCAGGAGCGCACGGGTGAGGGGTCGCCGTATGGCACCACCATTTCGGCGATGGAAGCCCGCTTGAGGATGCTGCGACGGCGATCGACGTCGTCGAACGCTACATTGTGCAGAACGACGCCTTCCCGGACATCGAAGCCGATGTCCAGGCTCCACTTCTCCCACTCGACGTGGTTTCCATTGTGGACGGTGAAGCTCGGACCTTCCGGCTGGGTGATGTGGATCGGCTTCTGCGTGGTGCGCATCGGTCCGGTCAGCTCCGGGTCCGTAAAGTTGCCATGTTCTGCCGGCACCGGGACGGCGCCGAAATCCAGGACCTGGTCCACCGTCTTGCTGACGACATCAACGTAGGCAACCAGCCCATCCACGGGGTGGGCCCAGGCGCTGTCCTCGGGGAACTCCTGGACGAATGCCAAGCCGCGCAGAATCCGGCGGCCTTTCTCCTCGGGGTACTCGAAGACGCCGGCCGAAAGGGGAGCGACCCTGACTTTGCTGACGTCGAGGTTCCGGTCAGCCAAGGCCTTGAGCCACCGCTCGTCCTGGGCGAGGATCTCTTCGACCACCTCGAATTCTTCTTCGATGACCGGAAGCTCGCCCGTCACCGAGGTGTCAAGATCTACCTTCGAGACGACTTCCTGGTGTGTCACGGAGACCACGACGTCCTTCGCCGCACCGCTCAAGACGTTGTGCAGGAACGCCCTGAACCTGCGGTCCGGAGTCTCCGTTTCGCCCGCTCCTGAATCGCGAGGGGGGTCAAGGAGGCCAAGGTAGGCGATCCGGATGGATCCGTCGAAGAGCCCGGCGTCGGCCAAAATGCCCCTGACGGCAGTGATGTCTTCGGCACTGGTCAAGGCATACGGAGACAGTCCGGCAATCTCAGCCATGTCGGCGATTTCTGGAGAGGAGGTTGTGCTCATGGAAGGCCTTTGTGAGTGGCGGTTTATTTTCTATGTGTGTAGAGAATAGCATCGCGTAATCTGAGTCACAACGGTTGTAGAAAAAAGATTTGGGGAAATAGTGCCGAAGATCGTAGACCACGACAAGCGCCGGGTGGAGCTGGTCGAAGCCACGTGGCGGATCATCGCAAGCCGGGGGATCGAGGGTGCCACGATGCGCGAGATAGCAACGGAAGCGGGCTTTGCCAACGGCGCGCTCAAGCCGTACTTCCCCACGAAAGACGATCTCTTGACGTTTGCTTTCGGCCACGTCTTCAACCAGACGAATAGCCGCATGAGCGACTCCACCGCCGGCCTGCGGGGACTGTCGGCGTTGCGCAGCTACTGCCATGAAATATTGCCGCTCGACGCCGAGCGGCTAAACGAAGCGCGAATCGCGATCGCCTTCTGGCAGCGCGCACTGACGGACCCGGCGAAGGCCGCCTTGCATGATTCCTCGATGGAGCAATGGCGTGACGCCCTGTTCGACAAGCTCCGTGAAGCCAGGGAACTCGGCGAACTGAAAGAAGGTCTCAACGACGACGACATCGTCGGCGGGATCATGACGTTTGCGCTCGGTGCCCAGATCACGGCCACGCTGACGCCGGAACATCACTCGGCGGATCAGCTTCGGTCCCAACTGGAGACTTACATATCGCTCATTTCATCCGAAAAGGGCGATCTGGTGCCGACGGCCGGATCGAAGGGTTCCGCTTAGCGGCGCAGGGTGCTCTGCCGCGCCACGAGCTCCGGCGTGAACACCACTTGGCTGTGCACGTGGCCGGGTTCGGCGTCGATTTCGTCGAACAGGAGTTGGGCGGCACGCTCGCCGATCAGCTGCCTCGGTTGACTGATGGAGCTGAGTGGGATGCTCGACTGGGAGGCGAAATCGATGTCGTCGAACCCGACGATGGCGATGTCCTCGGGCACGCGGAGCCCGTTCGCGGCGAAGGATTGCAAAAGCCCTAGGGCTAATTGATCGTTGGCGGCAAACACGGCGTCCGGGCGCTTGTCAGGTTGGAGATTCCCGATAAGATCTCCAATCCGGCGTCCGCGTTCGAATTTCAGATCGGGCGTTTCGAATAGTTGAAGCGGGACTCCGGCACGTGCGGCCGCGTCGGCGGCACCCCGGTATCGGTCCTCGACCTGCTGCAGGGTGAAGGGGCCGCCGACGAATGCAGGGCGTACCGAGCCGACACTGACGAGATGCTCCAGGGCAGTGGCGCCGCCGGCGACGTCGTCCACCGAAACCGAGCAGAACTGATCCGTGCTTGCGAGCCTGTCGACGAGTACAGAAGGGATACCCCGGTCGCGCATTCTTTCCAGCCGTTGAAGAACTTGTCCGAACGGCGTGATGAGGACGCCTTGGACCCGCTGCTGCTCGAAGAGGTCCAGATAGGCCTCCTCGCGGCCGGCGTCTTCGGCGCTGTTGGCCAGTATCAGGGAGTGCTTGTGGTCTTCGGCGACGTTTTCAGCGCCCAAAGCGACATCGGTGAAGAAGGGGTTTCGCACGTCCAGCACTAACATGCCGAGGCTCCTGGTGGAGCCGGACCGCAGTGAGCGGGCTGATTCGTTCCGCACGAATCCCAGCTCTTCGATGGCGGCAAGAACGCGGGTCCTCTTGTCGAACGAGACTTGGTCCGGCCGGTTGAGGACATTCGAAACTGTTCCGACCGAAACTCTGGCAAGGGCGGCGACGTCAGTCAGCTTTGCTCCCGGGCCGCTTGGCACGCTCTACCTCCCAATTGATGAATCGAATCAAACCGCTTGATCAATATTACGTGGTTCGATCGGCGATCTCCGGGATTGACTGTTGACACGCCATGGAAGCAGGCCCTACCGTGTGAGTAGGTTCTTGAATGAAACGATTCAAGACGGAATTGATTCAAAAGAAACGCACTGCTGTTCGAAGACGACGCACAGGCAACAGAAGGAAAAACCATGAACACGACGGAAGCGGCCCTCGGCCGCCTCGGCGAATTGGCCATCGAGGTCCCGTCCTGGGCCTACG
Organism: Arthrobacter sp. efr-133-TYG-120; assembly: GCF_030209785.1. Classification (NCBI taxonomy): domain Bacteria; kingdom Bacillati; phylum Actinomycetota; class Actinomycetes; order Micrococcales; family Micrococcaceae; genus Arthrobacter; species Arthrobacter sp. efr-133-TYG-120. Next base: position 84,474 of record NZ_JARVRI010000010.1, on the reverse strand, counting down.
GCAACTCGGGCACGCGATTCAAGGTGTTCGGTACGCCCGGCACCCCGCGGACCATCCAGGAGAAGCTGGCTGACGCCGCGAAAGTCCACGAGCTGACGGGGCTTGCACCGACTGTGGCACTGCACATCCCGTGGGACAAGGTGGACGATTACTCCGCCCTCCGCGGGTACGCGGCGGACCTTGGCGTCGGGCTGGGGACCATCAACTCCAACACGTTCCAGGAGGACGAATACAAGTACGGTTCCCTGACGTCCTCCGACGCCGGGGTGCGCCGCCGGGCGATCGATCATCACCTGGAGTGCATCGAGATCATGCACGCCACGGGTTCCCGGGACCTGAAGGTCTGGCTGGCGGACGGCACCAACTACCCGGGCCAGGATGACATGCGCGGCCGGCAGGACCGCCTCGCGGAATCCCTCCAGGAGATCTACGCGGGACTGGGCGGAAACCAGCGCCTGGTGCTGGAGTACAAGTTCTTCGAGCCGGCTTTCTACCACACGGACGTTCCGGACTGGGGTACCTCCTATGCCCAGACGCTGGCTCTGGGGGAGAAGGCCTTCGTGTGCCTGGATACCGGCCACCATGCCCCGGGAACCAACATCGAGTTCATCGTGATGCAGTTGTTGCGCCTGGGCAAGCTGGGCTCCTTCGACTTCAACTCGCGCTTCTATGCCGACGACGACCTGATCGTTGGTGCCGCGGATCCTTTCCAGTTGTTCCGCATCATGCACGAAGTCATCCGGGGCGGGGGCTTCGGACAGGATTCGGGCGTGGCCTTGATGCTGGACCAGTGCCACAACCTGGAGGAGAAGATTCCGGGCCAGATCCGCTCCGTGCTCAACGTCCAGGAAATGACGGCCCGGGCACTGCTCATCGACACGGACGCGCTCACCGAGGCGCAGCGTGAAGGCGACGTCCTTGCCGCGAACGGCATTTTCAACGACGCCTTCTACACGGATGTCCGGCCGGTCCTGGCTGAGTGGCGTGAATCGCGCGGCCTGCCCGCGGACCCGATGACCGCGTTCAAGGCGAGCGGCTACCAGAAGAAGATCAACGAGGACCGCGTGGGCGGCCAGCAAGCCGGATGGGGCGCTTAGGCATGAATATGCAGAACACAACCAACAAGACTGTTGAAGAACTGATCGCCCGTTCCAACCGCTTGGGCGCGGACAAAAGGAACACCAACTTCGCCGGAGGGAACACCTCGGCGAAGGGCACGGAGAAGGACCCGGTGACCGGGGAGGACGTCGAGCTGTTGTGGGTCAAGGGTTCCGGCGGTGACCTGGGCACGCTGAAGGCGGACAACCTGGCGGTTTTGCGGCTGGACCGGCTGCAGGCCCTCAAGGCCGTTTACCCCGGCGTCGAGCGCGAAGACGACATGGTGGCCGCCTTCGATTACTGCCTGCACGGCAAGGGCGGCGCCGCGCCGTCGATCGACACCGCGATGCACGGGCTCGTGGACGCCGCGCACGTGGACCACCTGCACCCGGACTCCGGCATCGCGATCGCGACGGCGGTGGACGGCGAAGCCCTGACCTCGAAGGTCTTCGGCGAGAAGGTCGTGTGGGTGCCCTGGCGCCGCCCCGGTTTCCAACTGGGACTGGACATCGCCGCGATCAAGGAAGCCAACCCGCAGGCCATCGGCACCATCCTGGGCGGCCACGGCATCACCGCCTGGGGCGCCACCAGCGAGGAAGCCGAAGCCAACTCCCTCTGGATCATCGAACAGGCCGAACGCTACATCGCCCAGAACGGCAAAGCCGAGCCTTTCGGCGCCACGCTCCCCGGCTACGGTGCGCTCCCGGAAGCCGAAAGGAAAGCCAAGGCGGCCGCGTTGGCCCCGGTGATCCGCGGCCTCGCCTCGGCCGACAAACCGCAGGTGGGCCACTTCAGCGACGACCCGCGGGTCCTGGAATTCCTCGAAGGCGCCGAGCATCCGCGCCTCGGGGCGCTGGGCACCTCCTGCCCGGACCACTTCCTGCGGACCAAGGTCAAGCCGCTCGTCCTGGATCTTCCCGCCGGCGCCGGCATCGGGGAGAGCATCGCGCGCCTGACGGAACTGCACGCCGCGTACCGCGAGGACTACCAGGCCTACTACGACCGCCACGCGGACGAAGAGAGCCCCGCCTTGCGCGGCGCGGACCCGGCCATCGTCCTGGTCCCCGGCGTCGGAATGTTCTCCTACGGCAAGGACAAGCAGACCGCACGGGTCGCCGGGGAGTTCTACCTCAACGCGATCAACGTGATGCGCGGAGCCGAGGCCATCTCCTCCTACGCCCCGATCGAGGAATCCGAGAAGTTCCGGATCGAATACTGGGCCCTCGAGGAAGCCAAGCTCGCCCGGATGCCCAAGCCCAAGTCCCACGCCACGCGCATCGCTTTGGTGACCGGCGGGGCGTCGGGCATCGGCAAGGCGATCGCCACCCGTCTTGTCGCGGAAGGCGCCTGCGTGGTCATCGCGGACCTCAACCTGGACAACGCCCAGGCCGTCGCGGCCGAACTCGGCGGCGCGGACGTCGCCATCGGCGTGCAGGCAGACGTCACCGACGAAACCCAGGTGCAGGGAGCCATCCAGGAAGCCGTCCTGGCCTTCGGCGGGCTGGACCTGGTGGTCAACAACGCCGGCCTGTCGATCTCCAAACCCCTGCTGGAAACCACGGAGAAGGACTGGGACCTGCAGCACAACGTCATGGCCAAGGGCTCGTTCCTGGTCTCCAAGGCCGCGGCGAAGGTCATGATCGACCAAGGCCTCGGCGGGGACATCGTCTACATTTCCTCCAAGAACTCAGTGTTCGCCGGCCCGAACAACATCGCCTACTCCGCCACCAAGGCAGACCAGGCCCACCAAGTCCGGCTCCTCGCCGCGGAACTGGGTGAATACGGCATCCGCGTCAACGGCATCAACCCCGACGGCGTCGTCCGCGGCTCCGGGATCTTCGCCGGCGGCTGGGGCGCCAAACGCGCCGCCGTCTACGGCGTCGACGAGCAGGAACTGGGCAAGTACTACGCCCAACGCACCCTGCTCAAACGCGAAGTCCTCCCCGAGCACGTCGCCAACGCGGCCGCCGTGCTCACCAGCAACGAACTCTCGCACACCACCGGCCTGCACATCCCGGTCGACGCGGGCGTCGCAGCAGCCTTCCTCCGATGAGCGGGAAGGAGGCCGGCGCCGGCGTTTTCGCCGCCGTCGATATCGGAGCGTCCTCGGGGCGCGTCATGCTCGGCCGGGTCACCGGCGGGCCCGCGTCCGGAAAAACGGTCTCGCTGGAAACGGTGCACCGTTTCCCCAACGGCGTCGTGGAGCTCGACGGCGGACTCCACTGGGACTTCGACGCCCTGTTCGGTGAGGTGCTCACGGGACTTGCGGCGGCCGCCGAAACGGCCGCCGCAAGCGGGGATCGGATTGCCAGTATCGGGATCGACACGTGGGCCGTCGACTACGGACTCGTGGATGCCTCCGGTGTCCTGCGGACCCAGCCGTTCAGCTACCGCGACGAGCGCGGCCGCACCGCCGTCGCGGACGTCCACAAGGTCCTGGACCCGGCGCGGCTCTATGCCACCACGGGTCTGCAGTTCCTGCAGTTCAATACCATCTACCAGCTCGCCACGGAGCGTGAACTGCGCGGCGTCCAGGCTCTGTTGATTCCGGACCTTATTGCGTTCAAACTGACGGGGCAACGCCGTACCGAGGCCACGAATGCTTCCACCACCGGGCTTTTCGACGCCGTCACGGGGGAGTGGGCCACCGAATTCTTCAGGGCACTCGGCCTGCCCAAAAACCTGTTCCCGGCCATCATCCAGCCGGGCGAAACCGTAGGCACGCTGCTGCCGGAGATCGCGGCCCGGACAGGGTTGCCCGCGGAGACTGCGGTGGTTGCCGTGGGATCGCACGACACCGCCTCGGCCGTGGCGGCCGTTCCGGCCCGGCAGGAAGACTTCGCCTACATTTCCTCCGGCACCTGGTCCCTCGTGGGCGTTGAGCTGGACAGCCCGGTCCTGGACGAGTCAAGCCGTTTGGCCAACTTCACCAACGAACGCGGCGTCGACGGAACCGTCCGGTACCTGCGCAACGTGGGCGGCCTGTGGCTGCTCAGCGAATGCCAACGCACGTGGGCGGCCGAAGGGCACCGACAGGAACTCGCCGCGCTCCTGGAGTCCGCGGCGGCACTTCCCGCCGCCGGTCCCCAAATCAACGCCGACGATCCCGCGTTCATCGCCCCGGACAACATGCCCGAGCGCATCCGGGCCGCGGTCCGCGCCGGCGGTGCCGTCCTCCCGGACCGGCCGGCCGCCGTCGTGCGCTGCATCCTGGACAGCCTCGCGGCCGCCTACGCCAGGACCCTGGCGCGCGCCGAAGAACTGTCCGGCAAGCAGACGTCCGTGGTCCACATCGTGGGCGGGGGCTCGCAAAACAGGCTGTTGTGCCAGCTCACCGCCGATGCCACCGGCAAGACGGTTGTCGCCGGCCCCGTGGAAGCCACGGCCCTCGGAAACGTCCTGATCCAGGCCCGGGCGGCAGGAGCCATCAACGGAAGATTGGCGGAACTGCGGGCACTCGTGAGGGCAAGCGTCGGGCTCGAAAGCTACGAACCAAAACTGGCACTTCAGAGTCCCTAGGTCCAGCGCCCTGTTGTGCCGCAAAACCCCTCGATAAACTTAAGGGGCGCCGAAGAGACGCAAGGTTGGTTGCGGGAAAGGCAAGATCATGTCCGACAGCAGCGGCGTCGAAGAACCCACTGAAGATGAGACAAGCGGAGCTCGCGAGGAACCGGAACTCAGGGGCCGTTACGTCGAGGGGGAGTACGGCAAGACGGGAACGGAACCCGGGCGGCACTCCGAAGACGAAGAAGGCCAATACAGCGAAGGAGACTACGGAGCGGCGGGCAGCCAAGGCGGCTTGCCCGAACCCTTGGGTGGGAAAGCCAAGGAATCCGGGCGCTACGCAAAAGCCGACCTCGGTGACGCAGGAACAGTTCCGGGGCGCACAGCAGAGTCGGAAATCGGCCAGTACGCGGAGGGGGACTACGGCGCGGACGGCGCAGTGGGACCGCTACGCGAGGCGGCCAAACCACCGGTGCCAGCGGATGACGACGACGACTGACGCAGTCGAGTGCCCTGGCATCGATTACGTCGGCCGGACCGTGTTTTCTTCAGACTTGGCCCGGAGGAACCTCAGATCCTCGGGGGAGAGGCTGACCTGGCTGTGCTGGTCGGCATCCGGGGTGATGCCGGTTTCCTTATGGAGTATCTCCGTGAGGGTCCGCGGCAAGACCACGCATCCAGGGTTGTCGATTAGCCAATGCCGCGTTTCGGGGCTGAGCATGTCCCAGTGGTCCCTGATGTTCATCTCCATGGATGGCGCCTAACTAAGTGGGTGCAGGGAAAAATGGTGGGTGCAGACAAGAATGCCGGCCGAGGCCGGTGCCGGGAACGTAATTAGGATACGCCGCGGCATAGGGGAAAGACAGGCCCGGAGATGGCAACTGAAAGCGACGGCGTAGGCTTCCGATCCAAGCGGGGCCCGATACTCATAGCCCTGATGCTCTCGAGCGGCCTTGTCGCGATCGATGCCACCATTGTGGCGACTGCGGTGCCTTCGATTGTGCATGAAATCGGCGGGTTTGCCTCGTTCCCGTGGCTTTTCTCCGCCTACCTGCTCGCACAGGCCGTTTCCGTTCCGGTGTACGCGAAACTTTCCGACATGGCAGGTCGCAAGCCGATCATTCTCACCGGGATTGGACTCTTCCTGATCGGATCGATCCTCTGCGGCTTGGCGTGGAGCATGCCTGCGCTCATTGCCTTCCGCGTGGTTCAGGGCTTGGGTGCCGGCGCGGTCCTCCCGGTGGCCATTACCATCGCCGGCGATATCTACACCCTCGCCGAGCGTGCAAAGGTGCAAGGCTACCTGGCCAGCGTGTGGGCCACCTCGTCGGTTGTCGGCCCAACACTGGGCGGCGTGTTCGCTTCGCTTGGAGTGTGGCGCGGAATCTTCCTGGTCAACATTCCGCTGTGCCTCGTGGCGGCGTGGATGCTGGTTCAAAAATTCCAGGAGAACATCGAACGGGTAAAGCACCACGTCGACTATCTGGGAGCCGTCCTTCTCACGGTCACGTTGACCTTGACCATCCTCGGGGCTTTGGAGGGTGGACAGGCATGGGCCTGGGATTCTCCGATCAGCATCGCGGTGTTCGCCCTTGGTGCAGTGTTACTCGTTGCCTTCGTCCTGGTCGAGCGACGAGCAGCTGAGCCCGTCCTTCCGCCGTGGGTGGTTTCGAGGCGCCTTCTCGCCACGACCGCCCTGATCTCCTTCGGGGCCGGAGCAATCGTGCTTGGCCTCACTTCTTACGTTCCGACCTTCCTTCAAGGTGCGCTTTCGGTGTCGCCATTGGCTGCGGGCCTGTCATTGGCAGCCTTGACCATCGGCTGGCCCATCAGTGCTTCTCAGTCGGGCCGTTTCTATCTACGGATCGGCTTCCGGGCAACAGCGTTGATCGGGATCACCGTCACCCTCATCGGTTCGGCGGCCCTCGCCGTGACGGCCTACACACCGAACCTGGTGCTCGTCGCGGGCAGCTGCTTTGTCGCGGGACTCGGACTTGGGCTTCTGGCAACCCCGAGCCTGATCGCCGCCCAGTCCAGCGTCGAATGGCACGAGCGCGGAGTGGTGACGGGCACCAACCTTTTTGCGCGATCCATCGGCAGTTCTCTTGGCGTCGCGGTTTTCGGCGCCGTGGCTAATGCGATCTACGCCGGCAGCCCCGGTGGCGGGAAGAATTCGCAGGCGGTTGTCTTGGCGTCTGCTGCAGTGTTTCTCGCCGTGCTTGTGAGCGCCGCGCTCACAGTCATCGCTGTCCTCGCGATGCCCGATACGGCCCCGGAGGCGCCTGCGCCCCAAGGCAAAGGACCGGCCCGCCTGCTTCAGAAAGTGCGGAGACTCAACGGGCGGGACGGAGGCCCTTAGGCCCGCGTCCTCGGCTGGGCTAGTTCCCCGGCTCCTCCGGAGACTGACTGGCTTCGTGGCCAGCCGTACGGACAACGCGGATCTTCGTGGTCTGCGGCTCTGACTGTTCGGGGAGCTGGATGCGGATTTCCAGGACGCCATCCTCATACGTCGCGACGATGCCGTCTTGGCTCACTCCGCGGGGCAGCGGGATGCTTCGGGACCGTTCGCCGTAACGGAGCTCGGTGCGGTAGCCCTTCTTGTCAACGTGTTCGGCATCCTCCTCGCGCCGCGCCTCGATATGCAGGGTGTCGTCGGCAATGCTGATGTCGACGTCGGTCTCGGGGTCGATTCCAGGCAGATCCACCCTGACAACGAGCGTGTCCCCCTCTTGGTACTGCTCGATGCGGAGCGAAGGGTCGGATTCGCCTTGAAGGAAGCGTCGGAGCGGCTCCGGTACTCCAAGTCCGCCGCGTCCGAATAGGTTGTCCATGATGACCTCCTGGTAGGTACCGGCTGCGGGCCAAGTTAGACGTGCCGGGATGAGAAAAAAGCTACGCCTAGCATGGTCCCGTGGATAGCCCTTTGTCTCAGCCGACGCGGCGTCCACCACTTAATAGCGCAATCTTGACGACGGCTGTGCCGGGTCGGAGACTGAGCATAGGAGGCGCGCCGTGGGCAATTTACCGTGGATATTCGTGCTGCTCATCCCATCGCTGGGCTTCATCTTCTTCCTGATTTACGCAAATATTCGGCTCTCAGCCAGGCGGAAAGCCCTTGGGTTACCCCCTCTAGGTCTGACTCCACGTCGTTCCAAGACTCGACACCGGAAGCACCACAAGTATGTGATCATCCATCGCTTGAAACACTGAGATCGGTTCCTCTCAGCTTTGATGGAAGTCCGGAGCCTTTGGGGCGTCGAGTATTCCAGCGATCTTCTCTTCCAGGGCGGCGATGGTCGCTTCGGGCAGGACAATCAGCCCATCCAATTCGCGCCGGGCGCGCTTGTAGGCGGTCTGTCGCTCCGCCGGCGTCGCTGCACTGTCAGAAGCGATCCTCAGCAGCTTCCTGGCGGTCGCCAGCCGCTGGCGCTCGGGCTCGGTGAAGTTGCTGTCCTTGATGCGCTTGGCTTCCCGTTCCGCCACATCGAACGCCAGCTCGAAGCTCCGGACGGCCGCGCGATACTCAGCCAGCCGGGCCGCCGTCGTGATTTCTCCCGGAGTTGCCGGACGCAGACCGTCAGCATCCCGCTTGGCCCGAAGAAATTCCACGGTGAGCGGTTCGCGGACATCGGACATGACCGGAAAATCGATGAGCTTAGCGATGTCGAGTTCGTATTCGAGCCATCGCCTGTTCACGGCGTCGTGTGCTTCTTGCAGCCGCACCACCTCGGCCTGGCTGGCGTGCTCCGCTTCCGCCGCGCGGTTCTTGAGCTGATAGAGCTCCACCCGACGGCGGTGCCGCCTTTCGCTGGCCCTGGACCAGGACCGCGCCCACCCGCCAGCCAATCCGCTCAGCGGAAAGATCAGCCACCAGTTGTGGCTGACGAATTCGAGGAAGGGATTCACCGCTTCATCGTCCCACCGGCCCGGACCTGTCTCAAGAGGGCGCAGCCTAGCCGACCTTCCGGAGCCAGTCCGTCAGGAGCGGCAAGACGACGGAGCTACGCATCGCTCCGATGTGATCAAGGCCAGGAAGCACGTGGACATCCCACCCGGAGTCAATGAGTTCTTGCTTGTGTGTCGTCAGGGGCTCGCCGATCTTTACATGAACGTTGCCCCATGCCGGGCCGTAATCGATCAGATCGTCCGATCCTGCGAAGGCAAGGCGGGGCAAACCCGGCTGGACTTCGGCGGCGGAATCGTCGAAGTCTTGAAGGGCCTCGTAGAGAGTGACGAATTGTCGGGTTTGTGCTTTGTTCGTTTGAACGGGCACCGAATCCCAATCTCCAGGCTCAACGTCGGCGGTCGGTGAAGGAACGACGTCGGCAGATTGTGTGGACATGGAATGTGCTGCTCGCGTGACCGCCAACATGCTCTCGTAGGGTCCATCGAGGGGTGGGAAGCCGCCCATCACTAGCGCCCAGAGCCGGTCAGTGCGGATTGCTAGTTGCAAGCCACAAAGTGCCAGCCAGGAGTAGCCGTAATAGGCGAAGCTGCCGGCATCAGCGGCATCGGCGATGGCAAGGAGATCAGCCGTGACATTCCGTGGAGTAAGGGTGTCCGGTGCGGGGTGGGCCATCCGGTGGCTTTCATAATCGGCGACGATGACGCGGTGGGATCGCGCGAGTCCGTTCACAAGATTGGGTCCCAGATCCGGATCTGCGCCCCACCGGCGCATCGTTTCGGCTTCCTCCGGCGGATAAGGGGCGAAACGGGCCGGAACCATCAGGGCGCGTCCGTTTCCGTGGATGGCGATGGGAATCGTCGTGCCGTCGTGAAGAACGGCTTCAGCGGTATCAATCACGGCTTACCCTCCATCCAGGTGCGGCCCCTTGTGGTCAAGCTTGCCACCGAATCGCCGGCGGCGGGCGTTCGCGTGGTCGCCCAACTCAAGCTCTTTCCCATCGACAGGCACCCTGCCCAGGAATAGCCTTAAGCCGTCCCATTGACCTACGAGGATGACGGAGAGGTATCCGAACATGGGAGCTACAGAAAACGCCGAATTGGTCCGGCGGGGATATGAGGCCTTTAACACGGGTGATCTGGCGGCACTCAGCGAGTTGTTCGCTGAGGACGCAGTCTGGTACGCAGCTGGGAATGGCGTGCTGTCCGGCACTAAGCAAGGACGCGACGCCATTCTGGCCTATTTCGGCGAGCTGGGAGCACGTTCCCAGGGTACCTTCCAAGCCGCGGTCCAGGACATCGTCGGTGGAGAAAGCCACACCATCGGGCTCCAGCAAAGCCGCGCAGAAAACGATGGAAAAACCCTGGATATTGCAACTGCCATTTCCTTTGTTCTCCGCGACGGAAAGGTCGTAGAGGGCCGGGAATTCTTCGAGGACACGGCCAAGGCAGACGAATTCTGGACCTGAATCCCGGAGGTGGATCCCGCTTTTGAAAACTCATTGACATCCCGGGCGGCGGGGTCTATTGCTTGGCATGTCCACACCCATCCACACCAGCAAGGAGCAGATATGGAGCCGTACGGAGTGGTGCACTTCTTCCCGGGAGGCACCAAGGACCAATACGAGGCGTCAATAGCCGCTGTTCACCCAGGAGAGGGGCTCTTGCCCGAGGGCCAGACTTTCCACGCAGCAGGCCCGTCGGCGGGCGGTTGGACGATCATGGCCGTCCACGAGTCGAAAGAAAGTTGGGAGAAATTCCGCGACAGCATTCTCATGCCCCGCATGCAGGCGGGCATCGCGGGTGGATTCGAGTCACCCCCGGAAGAGACCGTCGTCGATCTCTACAAGGTCATGCCCTAACCATTCGAAAAGGCCGCCCCCAGGTCTCGCGGGCGGCTTCCGACTTTCAGCGAGGGAAGTGGAAAGGAAACAGTTTTGGCCTCCATAGTGAACTACTTCGAAGTCGGTTCCCCCGATCCGGAGGGCACGCAGGCCTTCTACGGCTCGCTCTTCGACTGGAGTTTCGGTGAGTCCTCTCCTGCCAGCTACCAGATGGTGAATGGCGACAAGGGCGGGCTGTGGGACACGACCTCGCTCGAGGGAACGTCGTGGGCGATCTTCTACGTCCAGGTTGACGACGTCAAAGCCGCGATCGCCAGGGCCGAGTCTCTCGGTGCAAGCGTAGCCATTCCGTTCGTTGACAACGGCGCGATCGAGTTCGCGCACCTCCTGGACCCGCATGGCAACCGTTTCGGCGTGTGGCGTCCCAAACAGCCGAACTGAAGCGTAGGGATCATCCGCACGACGGCGACACTCGATGAAAAGGACGAAGTGCATTGACTCTCGATACATTGCCCGTGATCGATTTCTCACGTCTGGATGCAGGCCCGGAAGAAGCCGCACGATTCCGTGACGAACTGCGAGATGCCATGCATGAGGTTGGCTTCCTCTACCTAGCCGGCCACGGCATCCCGCAGGAGTTGACGGACGCGATTCTCGACGTGTCGCGCCGCTCTTTCGAGCTGCCGGAAGAGGAAAAGCTCGCGATCGAGAATGTCCACAGCCCCCAGTTCCGCGGTTACACCCGCGTTGGTGGCGAGCTCACCGACGGCGGGATCGACTGGCGCGAGCAGATCGACATCGGCGTCGAGCGCGATGCTGTTGAGCCGGGCCCTGGCATTGCCGAATATTGGCGTCTGGAGGGGCCCAACCTGTGGCCGGAGGCGTTGCCCGAGATGCGGGACATTGTCTCGGAATGGACCGAACGGCTGAGTACCATCTCGCTTGCGTTGCTACGGGCACTGGCAGTTTCGCTCGGAGCACCCGAGGACACTTTTGATGCGGCATTCGCCGAGCGCGCTTTCCCTGTCCTCAAAATTGTGAGATATCCGGGGGAGTCGAACCCGGAACCCAAGCAGGGCGTAGGATCCCACCGTGACGGGGGAGTGCTCACGCTTCTCCTGGTTGAGCCCGGGAAAGGCGGTCTCCAGGTCGAGTACCAGGGGAAATGGATCGACGCCCCACAAGTGCCGGGGACTTTCGTGGTCAATATCGGCGAAATGCTGGAACTGGCCACCAATGGCTACCTCAAGGCCACCCTGCACCGGGTCATCTCACCCCTTCGAGGCACGGACCGGATTTCGCTTCCCTTCTTCTACAACCCCGCACTGGACGCGACCATGCCACAGCTTGCCGTGAGCCCTGAGTTCCAGGCAAAAGCCCGTGGCTTGTCCGTTGACCCGACAAACAGTCCGATTCTGGAAACCTACGGGGACAACGCCCTCCGGTACCGGCTTCGGGCCCATCCGAACGTCGTCGCAGAGCATCACGCCGACCTGCTGTGAGCCGGACAGGTCAAAGCCGGATAATGGGGTCATGGATTTCGAATTGCTCACCATCCAGGACTGTCCCCACAGCTCGGCGGCCCGCGAACTTTTCTCCCGGGCCGTGGAGCTGGAAGGGAACAACCCGGCCTTGATTTCGGTCAGGGAGATTGTGAGCGACGAAGAGGCGGAAATGGCCGGATTCCACGGATCCCCGACGTTCATGGTGGACGGAACTGACCTCTACCCGTCCACCGCGGAACCGGCTATGGCGTGTCGCGTCTACCGTACGGCCGATGGCTTAAGGGGCCTGCCCAGCCTGGAGTCGCTTCGACGGGCGATCCAGGCCAGGCTGGCCGCCTAACGTCAGCCCGGGACGTGTGCCGCTGAAACCACCGGGTGGTCCCGGCCCAGGTTTCCCAGCGCCGAGGCTCCTTGCGGGGATCCGAGTTCCTCGAAGAACTCGACGTTGGCCCGGACATAATCTGCCCACTCATCCGGGACATCGTCTGAATAGTAGATCGCCTCCACCGGGCAGACGGGATCGCAGGCGCCGCAGTCCACACATTCGGAGGGGTGGATGTAGAGCGAGCGTTCGCCTTCGTAGATGCAATCCACAGGGCATTCGTCGATGCAGGCTTTATCCTTGACGTCCACGCAGGGCTGCGCGATCACATAGGTCATGACGCGCTACACACCGGTGTAAACGGTCTTGCCCCACGTGAAGAAGTCCAGTGCGGACTTGCCCTGCTCGCGGAAGGTGTTGGTGGAGGAGTCCTTCACGCCACCGAACGGCACGTTCAAGTCCAGGCCGGCCGTGGGACGGTTGACCTTGATCACGCCCGCCTGCGCGCGTGCGGCGAAATCCGTGGCCAAGGCCAGGGAGTCGGTGCAAATGCCTGCGGTGAGGCCATAGCGGGAATCATTGATGGCGGCGAGTCCGGCCTCGTAATCGGGGACCTGCAGGACCGCGACTACCGGACCGAAGATTTCCTCGGTCACGGCAGCGTCGTCAAACGCAATATCGGTGAGCACCGCGGCAGGGAAGAGCAGCGCTCCGGAGGGGTCGCCGTCGTACTCTCCGTGAAGGAGGGTGGCGCCGCGTTCGACGGCGGTGCGCACCGCTGCCTGGTCCTGTTCGAACTGCTGGCTGCTCACCACAGCGCCCATCTTGGCGCCGTCGAGCCCGTCACCGGCGGTGTAGCCCGCGGCCTCGGCAACAAGGGCTTCGAGGAACGCGTCGCGGACACCCGGGGTGACATACACGCGGGACGTCGCGGTGCACGCCTGGCCCGTGAGTCCGAACGCACCGGCTGCGACTACCGCGGCGGCCTTCTGCGGATCGGCGTCGTCGAGCACTAGGACGCCGTTCTTGCCGCCCATTTCAAGCTGGACGCGGGCGCGGCGGGCGTTCAGGATTTCCTGGAGCCCAAGCCCCACTTTGGTGGATCCGGTGAAGGACAGCCCGGCGATGCGGGGATCGCGTGCCAAAGCGTCTCCCACCACGCGGCCCTTTCCGTGGACCACGTTGAAGACTCCTGCGGGTACACCGGCGTCGTGGAGGGCGCGGGCAAGGTGCGTCGCGGAGAGCGGGGTGAGTTCGGCCGGCTTGATGACCACGGCGTTACCGCTGATGAGTGCGGGGGCGGCCTTCCATGCCGGGATGGCGATGGGGAAGTTCCACGGGGTGATGAGCCCGACGACGCCGAGCGGCTCGCGCCGGGTGGTAATGGTGGTATCCGGGAGCCCACTGGGAAGTACTTCGCCCGTGGCGCCCCAGCCGAGGGAGCCGAAGAAGCGCAGGACGTCCGAGGCGCGCTTGACCTCTCCCTTGGCTTCGGCGAGGGTTTTGCCTTCTTCGCGGACGAGGTCCTCGGCGATCGCGCTTTGGCGCTCGAGGAGCAGGTTGCCGGCGGTCATGAGGATGGCGCCGCGGGCGGGGGCGGGCAGGGCTGCCCAGGCCGGCTGGGCGGCGGCAGCGGCGGTGATGGCCGCGTCGACGTCGTCGGCGGTGCCTCGCGGGGAGAGGGCAGCGAGTTCATCCGGGCGGGCCGGGTTGATTCGCTGGATTTCGGGTTCTCCGGTCCATTCGCCGTTGATCAGGTGCTGCGCGGCGGCAACATCCTGTCGGGCGGACGTTGCCGATTCGGTGGCGGTGGAAGTCATGGTCATCCTTTGGCTTAGCGGTTGGGATTGGGTGTTGGGGCTGTTCGGGAGGACGGCCGGACCTAGAGGGTCCGGATCAGGCCCCCGTCGCAGCGAAGCGCGACGCCGGTGATGTAGGAAGCGGGGGCGCTGCAGAGGAAAGAAGCGGCGGCGCCGAACTCCTCCGGTTCGCCGTAGCGTCTGGCCGGAATGGTCTTGCGGGATTCGAGTTGGATTTCCTCGGGCGTGGTGCCGCGGCGCTTGGCCGCCGCCCGGTCCAGTTCGGCGACGCGATCGGTGGCGATGCGTCCCGGCAAGATCATGTTGACCGTGACGGCGTCGAGAGCCACTTCCGCCGCAAGGGTTTTGAGGTAGCCCGCCAATGCTGCGCGGCCCGTGTTGGAGACGGCAAGGTTGGGCAGGGGTGCCACAACGCCGCTGGATCCGATGGCAAGGATCCGTCCCCAGCGCCGCTCCCGCATCCCCGGCAGGATCTTCGAGACAAGCGCGTGGTGCGGCTTCACGAGCAGCTCGAACGCGGCGGTGATGTCGTCGGCGCCAAGGCTCGCGGCCGCCCCCGGCTTGGGACCGGGGCCGTTGAGGACAAGGATGTCGATGGGACCGAGTAGTTCCACTGCGCGTTCGACGGCGGCGGTCACTCCGTCCGCTGTGCTCAGGTCGGCCTCGACAGCCACGGCGCTGTGGCCGTCAGCCTGCAGCTCTGCTGCGATCTTCTCGGCCAGCTCGCCGCGGCGGCCGGTGATGGCAACCCGGACGCCTTCGGCCGCGAGCCCGCGGGCGACGGACAGTCCCAGCCCTCCTGTGGAGGCGGCGACGAAGGCGGTCTTGCCGCTGATTCCGAAATCCATTAGAGCCTTCCTGCTGTGTGCTCGGCGGGGGTAAGGGAGAGATCCAAAGCGTGGGCCGCTTCAGCCAGATGCGTCAGCATTCCGTTCCTGAGGACCTCCGGGAAAGGAGTCGCCGGCGGCCGGACGCCGGAGTCCTTGATGAAGCCCCGCTCACGGAAGCACTCCTTCCGGACCGCCAATGCGATCCGGGCCTGCTGCTCGAAGTTGATGAGCGGCAAGTACGGGAGCAGCGCGTCCCGGGCATCGTCGTAACCGCCCGATTGCCACGCGCGGACGCAGGCAACGAGGGCTTCCGGGTAGGAGAACCCCGTCATGGCGCCGGCGGCGCCGGCCACCAGCTCGTCCAGCAGCCCTTGACCTCCCAGCCCGCCGAACACCGAGACGTCGACGGCGGCCGACAGTTGAGCGATGGCCACACTGGTCGGCGGGGCCTCGGCCTTGACCGCGACAACAAACTTGCACGCCTGGACCACGTAAATGAGTGCTTCGGTGCTGATGCTGACGCCGCTGGCCACTGGGTAGTCCTGCAGGACGACCTTGGCCCCGGTGGACTGGTGGATGGCGTTCAGGTGCGCGATCACAACTTCCGGCCGGGCCGAATTGGCCTGCACCATGACGGCTGCGAGCCGGTCGCCAGCCACGGCCTGGGCGGCGCGGATTTCTTCGACTGCCGTGCCCGTGAAGAGCGAGGTCACACCCACCACGAGGGGCAATCGGGTTTCTTCGACCACCACTTCCAGCGCCAGGCTGCGCTCCGCTGCGGTCAGGGCGGCCGCCTCGCCGAAGACACCCAGGACAGTCAGCCCTGTCGCGCCGATGGATTCATAGTGCTCCACCAACCGGGCCAGGCTGTCGGTGTCCAGATCGAGGGTGCTGCCCTGGAATGGAGTGGCGACGACGCCCCACACTCCGGGTGCTAGTGCTTCCCGCATTGGTTTGTCCTTCCGTTCGTGCTGAAGTTCGGTGTCTTGCATCTGTTCATGCTGCATTCAGCGGCCCGGCCACACAGGCGGGCGTTTTTCCTGGAAGGCGAGCACGCCTTCGGCGGAGTCTTCACTGTCGAGTGCGGCCATGAGTGCCGGCAGCCTGAGGCCGCGGGCTTCCGCCGCGCTCAAGTGGCTCGTCCTGCTGACCATTTGCTTGACGGCCCGGACGGAGCTGGGCGCGCAGGCGAGGATCTGGTCCACCCAGCGCTGCACCGCGGCGTCGAGCTCCTCCGCGGGGACCACTTCGTTGACCAGGCCCATCGATTGCATTTCCGCGGCCTCGGCCTTGCGGCCCGTGAGGAGCATGCCCATCGCTTGCGTGTAGGGGACGCGGCGCACCAATTGGTGGATGCCGCCGTCGAGCGCCAAGCGCCCGACCCGCGGTTCGGTGAGGCCGAAGCGGGCCGAGTCCGCGGCGACCACAATGTCGGCGCCGAGCACCATCTCCATGCCGCCGCCCAGCGCATAGCCGTTCACCCGGGCAATCACCGGAATGTCCAGGCTCGTGCGCAGGCTCAGTCCGCCGAAACCGTTGGGGTCAAGCTCCGCCCAATACTGCAGGCCGGTCTTGTCCACGGCAGAGGCGGACATGTCCGCCCCGACGCAAAACGCCCGCGTGCCGGCCCCGGTGATGACGACGGCGCGCACGTCAGGATCGGCTTCGATCTGGCTCCAGATCTCGTTGAGCCGGGCTTGTGCAGTCCCGTCGACGGCGTTGAGCACGTGCTGGCGGTCGATGACCACCGTGGCCACGTGGTTCTCGATGGTCAGCGTGACCTGGTCGACGATCGTCGTCTCTTCCATCGACACGGTCACCGGAGCACTCCCAACTTCTGCAGGCGCTCGATGGTTTCAGCGTCGAAGCCGTTCTCCAGGAGGACCTCCACATTGTGCTCACCGAGCCGCGGCGCCACGCGCCGGACGGAAGGCGGGGTAGCAGACAAGCGAATGGGGGCGTTGAGCATCTTCACGGTGCCAACGCCCGGGTGCTCGGCTTCCACGATCATGCCGTTGGCCTCCGTCTGGGCATCGGCCAGTGCTTGTTCCAGGGTGTGGACAGGCGCGTTGAGCAGGCCTTGGCTTTCCAGTTGGTTGGTCCAGTACTCGGTAGTGTTCGTGGCTATCCGCTCCCGGAAGATCGCCTGCAAGGCCGGCTTGTGCTTGAACTGCTGCTCCAGGTTGGCGAACTCCGGCCGCTGGGTGAGGTCCTCGTCCAGGCCCAGCGCTTCGGAAATCCGAGCGAGCGGATCAGGCGTGAAGCCGCCCACCATGCAGACGGCGCCGTCGGTGGTTTCGAAGACACCGCTCAGCGGCATGGCGCCCCAATTGACTTCGTAGCCGCGGTTGAGCTGCATGCACGCCTCCTGCATCTGCAGGTGGAGCATGGAGTCGTACATCGTCACCTCGACTTTTTGCCCGACGCCGGACGCCTCCCGGGTGCGTAGTGCCAGCAGGATGCCCTGCATGAGGTGCATGCCCGTGATGTAGTCGCACAACGTGGTGGGGTAGATGGCCGGCTTCTGGTCGTCCGACTCGCGCCGCCACATCACGCCGGAGTACGCCTGTGCGATCGCATCCTGGCCGCCCTTGTGCGAGTAGGGTCCCACCGGGCCGAAGCCCGTGCCGGAGGCCCAGATGATTCCGGGGTTCTCCGCCTTGAGTTCCTCGTAGCCGAAGCCCATCCGCTCCATCACGCCGGAACGGAAATTGCTGACGACGACGTCGGCGTCGGCCATGACCCGGCGGAGGACGGCTTTGCCCTCGTCGGTGCGGGTATCCACGGAAACGCTGCGCTTGTTCCGGTTGATGGACAGGAAGATGGGGTTGTCCTGGCCGTCCTTGTCCGGGAACGAATTGCGCGAAATGTCGCCGGCGCCCGGACGTTCCACCTTGATGATGTCCGCGCCGTAGTCGCCCAGGAGCTGGGTGCAGGACGGTCCCATGAACACTTGGGTGAAGTCCACGATCTTGATGCCTTCGAGCGGAAGCGGGATGCCGTTGGACTTGGCGGCGCCGGCGGGCGCCGCCGTCGTGGTTTCCTCAAACTCATCGAGAAGCGTGTCGGTGCTCATGCCCCCACCACCGCTTCGCTGTCGAGTGTAGCGTTCGACGACGGGATGTCGCCCGGGTCCGCACCGTGCCGGCGCATGCCCTGCTGTATGTCCAGCGCGGAAACGTCGCGGACGAGGGTGCCGTTTTCGACCGCGAGAGCCGCGGCGACGCCGACTGCCTGGCCCATGGCCATGCAGGGCGGGATCTCGCGGGACATCTTCTGCGCTTCCGGGGTGGCGGAGTAGTGGCGGCCGGCGACGAGGAGTTGGTCCACTTCCTTGGGAAGCAGCGAGCGGTACGGGTAGTAGTAATCGCGGCCGCGGGCCACGGTGTCCGCGAAGTGGCGGCGGGAGGTGACATCGTCCTTGGTCATGACGTATTCGCCCTCGAGCAGGCGGGTCTGCCGTACGCCCATTTGGGAGGCGACGTCCAGCATGTAGCAGTTCTCGAAGCCGGGCAGGTGGGCACGGACGTACTCCACGGCCTCGGTGATACGGTCGCGCGCGGCAAACTCTGCGGCGGTCATGTCCGCCGGATCCACGCCGTCGTACCCGGTCATGTGGGGAGCGTTGCACCAGACGACGCCGTCGATGGGCGTCTTGAGCCACCACAGTTCCCAAGCGCCGCCAAGGAGGCGCTTGATGGTGCGGTTGATGGCACGGGCCTCCTTCGGGTTGGCCTGCTCGAAAGCTTCTGCGGCGGCCGTGTCCACGTTGCCCAGGCGGAAGACGAGGGTGGTGAGATAGCTGTCCTTGATGTGGCTGGCGCCGGCACGGGAGGCGACGTCGATGTCACCGGTCGTGTCGATGACGATGTCCGCCATGAACGCCTGCGGGCCGGACTTGGTCTCGCAGATGACGCCCTTGATCACGCCGTTGTCCACGATCGGGCGGGAGAACCACGAGTGCAGGCGGAGGTTGACTCCGGCTTCGCGGACAAGGTCGTTGGAGACGCGCTTCCAGCCGTCCGGATCGAAGGCTGCGGCGTAGCAAATCGGCTTGGGGTTGGTGTGGGAGTGGAAGTCGAAGGTGCCGTAGCGGCCCCACTTGTTCCAGAGTTCCTCGGAGGTCTTGCGGTCATCGGCAGGCGGGACGATAGCCAGGCCGAGTTTCTGCAGCCGTTCCACGTACTCCGAAACGATGCCGGTCACCGTGATTTCCTGGCCGTTGATCATGTCGTCGAGCACCAGGACCATGCCTCCGGAGGCAAGTCCACCGAGCGAGGAGTAGCGCTCCAGGAGCGTGACGGATGCGCCGGACCGTGCTGCGGTGACTGCGGCGGCCACGCCGGCGGGCCCACCGCCGACCACGAGGACGTTGGAGCGGGAGATGACGGGTGCGGTGAGGTCCGCCGTCGTCGTACTGAGTTCCAGTGACGATGTGGTGGCAAAGGAGTTCATGGTGGAGGATCCTTACTTCCCGGCGGGCATTCCGTTGGAACGGTTGCCGGGGTATAGACGGGGTGCTCAGGAGGAGCCCGCGGCGATGTACGCAGCAGACCAGGCCTGGCGGAGGGCATGCCGAGTAGAGGTCCCGGGGGACCTGGACACGGAAGATTGAGATGTTTGCGAACGGACGTCCAAGGGTCCGTACGTGTATGGGAGCGAGCGGCGGCTAGCGCCGGCTGGTCACCATACGTGAGGGGCGTTGACCCAGATAGCTACGCATACCTCTTCGTAGCTGTTTTTGTACCAGTGAGGCGTATCCGAGGAGAAGGTGATCGAATCGCCCGCCTCAAGCGTGTAGCACTCGCCGTCGAGGAAGATGTCTTTCTTTCCCGACAAGATGATGCCGAACTCCTCGCCGCTGTGGCGGAAAGGGGTGGCGCTGGTGTCGTGGCCTGGCGGACTCACGATCCATTGGGCCTCCAAGGCGCCATTGAGGTCCGGGGTCAAGAGTTCATAGACTGCCTCTCCCACGGACTTCTTGGTGACGCCTTTGAGGTTTCGCCGCTCGGACTTGCGGACAACCGGCGACCTGGTTTCTTCCTGGCCGAGGAAGAACTTCCCCACAGGAATGTCCAGACCGTGCGCCAGCTGCGCCAAGGTGGTGAATGATGGGTTGGCCAGCCCGCGTTCGATCTGGCTGACGATCGCCGGGCTGAGACCGGTGATTTCCGAGAGTTTGGACAGGGTCATCCCCTTGTCCTTGCGCATCGTGCGGACCTTGTTGCCGACAGTTGCCAGAAGCGCGCTCGTGCCGGCAGGTGAGGATGCCGTGATGATCTCGTTGGTCATGATCCAGCTTTCTCTCGGTGAGCTGACTCACATAACTATAGTGAAAAATTTTAGCGAATCAATGGTTTGGTGAAATTTTCTCGTTCTCCGGGTTCACTGACGCCGCTGCCGCGGCAGACTCTTCAATACACGCGGGGCAACGAAGGCTATTTACCAAAAAGCATTGACCTGGTGAATATCTTCAATATAGTTAAGTGAGTCGCATCACTTGGGGAAGTTTGCAACACGATCAGAGACGTTGGCGCTTCAGCCTTCTGGCGGAAGGCCCAGCCCGGCCCCACGTCCACCCTCGTGTTTCCCTTTCTGATCCTGCGGCACCCAGGCAAGCCATCCACACTCCCTCTTACGGGACTGGGTGTCCCCGTTTGCTTCAAAGCGCTACGAAGAGGCACGCGTAGCTATCTGGGCTAACTCGCTTCCCATGAGGTGAGCTGGTTCGGCCTTGCCGGACCAAGCCAAAATGATAGTTTCGATCACCGTCCATTCCCCCTGGATGTCAACGGTGATCCGTACCCTCACGCACCGCGAAGGTGCGGAGGAAGGAAAGAATCATGACTGACACTGTCGTCAAGAATGGCCCGGAAAGCGCCCGGAAATCCCGGCTCTCTCCGGAAATCCGCCGTGGGCTGCTGGGCCTCGGACTCGGGAACACCCTTGAGTGGTACGACTGGATGGTCTTCGGACTCCTGTCGGCCTTCATCGGGCCAAAGTTCTTCCCGTCGCAGGACCCCACCGCCGCAACGCTTAACGCCCTGGCCGTCTTCGCCGTCGGGTTCGCCTTCCGTCCCTTGGGCGGCGTCCTGCTCGGTACTTTCGCCGACAGAATCGGCCGTCGAAAAGTGATGCTCTGGTCCATCATGATGATGGCAATCACCACGCTGATCATCGCCCTGTGTCCGACGTACCAGCAGATCGGCGGCGCCGCCGGCGTCATCCTCTTGGTCTGCCGCATCGTGCAGGGCATCTCCACCGGTGTTGAAGCTCCGCTTTCCACCGCGCACGCCGTCGAACTGGTTCCCGTGGGACGCGAGGGGTTCGTCGCGGGCATCATCTCCTTCTTCGTCAACTCCGGCATTCTCCTCGCCTCGCTGGTCAGCTACCTGTGCAGCCTGATGCTGAGCGGGGCTGTCATGGCCGACTGGGGCTGGCGTGTTCCCTTCATCGTGGGAGCGATCTTCGGCTTCATCGTGGTCTACCTTCGGCGCACTCTTCCGGAAACCATGCGGCCCGAGGAGCTCGCGGAGAACTCCTCCAGAGCTGTTTGGGGCGGCGTGCGCAAGCATTGGCTGAGCGTGCTGGCCATAACCTTCGTGGTTGGAGCAGCGCAAGCCTACAACTACGCCTGGAACACCGGCCTGCCCACTGCGGCCCGCAGCGGCTTCAAAGAAGACGCCACCGCTGTCTTCGCCCTCACCACCATTCTTGGAGCCGTGCTGGTTGTCGGCAGCCTGGTAGTCGGCAAGTTCGCAGACGGCAAGTCGATTTCGAAGTGGTTCCTGATCACCCGCGCACTGTCGATTCCGTCGGTCTTCCTGATGCTGATGTACGTCCGTCCGGGCATCGGCGGGTTCGCCGCGGTCCTCCTGGGCGGCTCGGTTGTCCTTGTCCTGAACATGACCCTGTACAACGTCGTCACCAGTTCCCTGATGCCCAAATCATGCCGAGGCGCCGGAACTTCCCTTGGTTACGGGATTGGTGTGGCCGTCTTCGGTGGTACGGCTTCCTATCTCCTGGTCTGGCTCCAGTCCATGAATGCATCGTGGATCTTCCCGGTTTACGTCGCGGTGCTGTCCGTGCTGAGCATTGTCTTCTACCTGCTGGCACGCAGGAAGAGCGGCATCTTCATTGGAAGCTAGGAACGTGATCTCGTTTGACCTCAGTCAGTCCGACGTAGAGCTCTACACCGCGGCCCGCCAACTGCTCCTCACGGCTCATCACAGCGAGAACCATCGTGTCGCTGCCGCGATGCGGGGCGCGTCAGGGGCGATCTATCTGGGTCTTCACATCGGTTCCAAACGAATCAACGTGTGTGCCGAATCCAGCGCCCTCGCCAATGCCCGCATTGCGCAGGAAGCCTCCATCGAGTCCTCCGTCGCAGTCAGCATGGACGAACACGGAGAACCGCAGGTCACGAATCCTTGTGGCGTCTGCCGGGAGCTGCTGCGGAACTACGGAGCCGGGGCAACGGTCCTGGTTGATGCCGGGGGAGAGGTTGGAACTGTCGGTCTAGCCGAACTCCTGCCATATCCCTGGATGCGGGCCACCGAGACCGAATGGGCCACCCAACCACCGGAAGCCACGAAGATGCACTAAATGCAACGGAAAAGTCCGGGTCCGCACTCTGAAGAGTGCGGACCCGGACTTTTATCGTGAAACTGTTCCCTCGGCAACTGTCCGCTGAGGAACGGCGCCCTTTGGGAATTGCGGCGTTATGCCGAGCGGCGTTCCCCGCGACGTTCGCGCAGGATGTTCAGGCGGTCTTCGAGGATCTGCTCGAGCTCGGGAAGGCTGCGACGTTCCAGCAGCATGTCCCAGTGGGTGCGGACGGCCTTCTCGTTGGTGTCAACGGGGCGTTCACCATCAACCAGGAGCGCTTCCTTGCCGGTCTTGGAAACCCAGACAGGAGGGATCTCGGCTTCGGAGGAGAAGGTAACGAAGACCTGCTCTCCGTCCGCGCAGCGGTATTCAACCCTCTGACGCGGCGCCGGCTCCACGCCGGATTCGGTTTCCATGCTCTGGGCGCCAAGACGCATGCCCCGCAGGCTGCGATCGCTCATGATTACTCCCTCTGTCTGTTCGCGGAACCATGCTCCGCGCTAGCCGGACGCCGCGAGGCGTCGCCCGGACTACTGTCTGCACACGTTGCATCACTAGATGAAACGCCTGACCAAGCGTTAATGTTCCGTTCGGATTGAACCGGCCGGACAAATACACCATTATACGCGGATCGAAGCTGACAGGACAAAGCGAAGAGGACCGGCCAGAGAGATTGTGGCCGGTCCCCGTTCAAACTGTCGGTAGTTACGCGGAGGGTTCTTGTTTGGAATCGCTGAACAGGTCAGCGACACCGGATCCACCGTTGGCGCCACCGAGCGCTCCGCCGATGCCCTTGAGGGCCTCACCGACCTCGCTCGGGATGATCCACAGCTTGTTGGATGAGCCCTCCGCAATCTTCGGCAAGGTCTGGAGGTACTGGTAGGCAAGCAGCTTTTGATCCGGGTTGCCCTTATGGATGGCGTCGAAGACCTTC
This sequence comes from Arthrobacter sp. efr-133-TYG-120, assembly GCF_030209785.1. NCBI lineage: Bacteria > Bacillati > Actinomycetota > Actinomycetes > Micrococcales > Micrococcaceae > Arthrobacter > Arthrobacter sp. efr-133-TYG-120. The sequence continues at coordinate 61,106 of NZ_JARVRI010000010.1, read as the reverse complement.
TGAATGGCCTGCGCTTCGCCATCTGCGCGGAGGATGGCTGCCTTCGCGTCACCCTCTGCAGCCAGGATTGCCGCTTGCCGCTGGCCTTCGGCCGTGAGGATCGCCGATTGCTTGGTGCCTTCGGCCGTCAGAATCGCAGCACGCCGGTCGCGCTCGGCCCGCATCTGCTTCTCCATTGAGTCCTGAATGGAGTGCGGCGGGTCGATTGCCTTGAGCTCCACGCGGGAAACGCGGATTCCCCAGCGTCCCGTGGCTTCGTCCAGGACCCCGCGCAACTGGCCGTTGATCTGGTCGCGCGAAGTGAGTGCTTCTTCAAGATTCAAGCCGCCCACGACGTTACGGAGCGTCGTGGTGGTCAGCTGTTCAACAGCCTGGATGTAGTTGGCGATCTCGTAGGTCGCTGCCCGGGGATCCGTGACCTGGAAATAGACCACGGTGTCGATCGATACAACCAGGTTGTCTTCGGTAATCACCGGCTGCGGCGGGAAGGAAACCACTTGTTCGCGAAGATCCAACAGCGGCAGCAAGCGGTCGACAAACGGGATCAGGATGGTGAGCCCGGGGTTGAGCGTGCGCTGGTATTTACCAAGGCGTTCCACGACGCCGGCGCGCGCTTGCGGGATGATCCTGATCGAGCGGACCAAAACGATAATCACGAATATGACGAGAACTAGCAGCACGATCGCGGCTGCAGTTCCTCCCAAGCTGTCCATACATCTCCTTCATTCCCCAGTTACGTTTTTGATGCGGTATGTGTGCGGCAAAATGCCGGTCGCCAGTCGCCGAACGCTCGTCGTCGAACGTCGTGGCATAAGCCATGGCGGGACGCTGCTAGTGCGGGCTGTTTTCCGCTGTCGGGGCGACTACCGCCGTCGCGCCATCAATCCTGGTGACCTGCACGGTCTGGCCGGCGTCGATGATTTCCGCCGCGCTGCGGGCGCTCCACACATCGCCACCGATTTTGACGAGTCCCGCCGTCGCGCTGACGGGCTCCATGACGAGCGCCGATTGGCCGATCAAGCGGTCCACGTTGGTGCGTTGCTCGGCGGGCCCTTTGTGCAGATGCTTGAGTGCGATAGGACGGACGAACGCGATCATCAGCAGGGACACGATGCAGAGGACCACAATCTGCAACCACAGATCGGCTCCGGCAAGGTCAGCGACGAGTGCAGCCAGCGCGCCGGCCCCGAGCATGATGAAGAAGAAGCTGAGCGTCAGCATCTCCACCACGGCGAAAGCGAGAAACACCGTGAGCCAGAGGGCCCACCAGTTGCTGCCAAGCCATTCAAACATCGTTCCCCCTGTTTCCGGACTTGCGGCGGCAGCCGGCCTGATCCGGACTGCAGCGTCGGCAAGATCACAGTCGCTATTTTTCCATCCTAGCCCGGCGCGAAGGTTCCCGTTAGGCGCCTTGCTACGGCGCTGTGAAAACGCTGAGGGTGAACTTCGCGGTGGCTTGAACGGACGTTTCCGAGGCCGTTGACGCCAGAAGGGCGGCGCGTTCCAGGTGATGACCCGCCGGTCCCATGAAGGCGACATCGGCGATGTCCCGCCCACCGAGCTTGAGGTCCACGTCGAGGTGAATGGTGTCCGCGAGAGTGAAGAACTCCTGCATGGACTCGGTAAGTCGTTCTTCTTTTCCCGGCTCAATGTTGAGCATTCCGGTGCGTTCCGCAATCTCCCCAAGGTGTCCGTTGCGCGGAGTCACCACGATCACCCGGCCGCCTGGACGCAGGACGCGGGCGAATTCCGGGGGGTTCCGCGGCGCGAAGACCACGATGATGGCATCCACGGAGTGGTCGGCGATGGGCAGTGGTCGCCAGATATCCCACACCAGATTGACGGCGCCGGGATTCAGCCGTGCGGCCCGGCGGAGGGCGAACTTCGAGATATCGATGCCAATGGCTGCCGCAGGAGTGCGTTCCAGCACTGTCCGCAGGTAGTGGCCGGTGCCTGTCCCCGAATCGAGGACCAGGGAGCCCGGCACCGACAGGACCGGAGCCGCCTCCTCCGCGATGGCTTCGGCGAGCGGAGCGTAGTGGCCCGCGCCCAGGAAATCGTCGCGGGCCGCGACCATCTCTGCCGTGTCCGCCTCGAAGACGGTGCCCTTTCCCGTGAGCAGGTTGAAATAGCCTTGTTTGGCGGCGTCGAAACTGTGGCCGGCGACGCAAACCAGGGAAAGCGGCGCCGCCCCGCTTAGTCCAAAAGGACCCCTGCAGACCGGGCAGCGCAGGGAAGGGACGGCGTCGGAAAGCATAGGGACAATCCTACGGCGGCCGGAGTGGCAGATATCGTCACGCCGTGGCGGCCGCTAGGCTCACCAGCGTGAAAGCCGAACAACTCCCGCTGCTGAATTCCGTCTCTGCTCCCGCCGCCCATCCCGATGGGACCCGCGCCGTTGTGTCCGTAACGCGGCCCGATTTCGATGCTGATGCGTACGTCGGGCAGCTTTGGAGCGTTCCTTTTGACCCTGCGATCCCGCCCCGTCGGATAACCCGTGGGTTCCGGGACACCGCACCGGCATTCTCGCCCGACGGTACGGTATTGGCATTCCTCAGGGCGACGCCGGACGGCAAGCCGCAACTGCACGTGGTGGAGGCCGACGGCGGGGAACCGCAAGCGATCACTGAGCAGAAACTGGGTGTCTCGGACTTTTCCTGGGCACCCGATTCTCACAGGATTGTTTTCTCTTCGCGGGTTCCCGAGGAAGGCCGTTACGGAACGGTTGACGGCGTCGGGCCGGGCAGCGAAGACCCCCGATTGATCACCGACAACCAATACAGGCTCAATGGACTGGGTTACACCGCCGACAAGCCCGCGCAACTGTTCGTCGTCGACGTTCCCGAGCCCGGAGCGGAACCGCCGGTGGCCCCCGCCGGGAGGGCCGCTAAAGCCCTCGGGCCAGAGGCCGCGAGGCTGGTGCCGCGGGCCATGCAGTTGACCTCCGGCGACGTCGACCACACCTCGCCGTCGTTCAGCCGCAACGGCGAGAGCGTTTACTTCGTCGCCTCGCTTCACGAAGGCCACGACGCCGATCTCGCCTCGGGTATCTATCGTGTCCCCGCCGCGGGAGGGGACATCACCGCGCTGCGTCCGGACGCTGCACCGCAGTCCGTCCTGGAAGTCTGCGAGTCCGTGGACGGCGAATGGCTGTTCTTTACGGCACAGGACCTCGGCGATGACGGCCTGGATTTCGTCGCGAGGAACACAGCGCTATATGTCATGCCGGTCCGGGGTGGCAAGGCGACGATGCTGAGCGATGTCGAAAACCAGGACGTTGGCGGCCCCCTCGAAACCGTCGGAGCGGATGGGGTGCTGGCGCTCAACACGACTCGTGGGAACGTGCAACTGATCCGCTGGACGGCCGACGGCGGGACCGAGGTCCTCGTCGAGGGGCCCCGGGTGGTGATCGGCGCTTCCGCGGTGCGAGACATCGTGTCTGTCTCTTGCGGTGACGCGTTCAGCAACGGTGAGCTCGGCGTTCTGGAGAACGGTGAATTCCGGGTGCTCACCGATTTCGCCAGGGCGCTCCGAGGCAAAGCAACCATTCTTGAACCGCACGAGTTCACAGCCACCGGCCCTGACGGCTACCCGGTCCATGGCTGGGCGGTCCTGCCGGAGGGGCCAGGCCCGCACCCCGTGCTGCTCACCATCCACGGCGGCCCTTTCGCGCAGTACACGGGAGCCTTCTTCGACGAAGCCCAGGTTTACGCCGAGGCGGGATACGCCGTGCTGATGTGCAACCCGCGTGGTTCCGCCGGGTACGGCCAGGCGCACGGCGGGGCCATCAAGGAAAAGATGGGCACCGTGGACATGGCGGATGTACTCACCTTCCTGGATGGTGCCGTGGAAGCCTTCCCCGCGATGGACAAGGAATCGATCGGCATCATGGGCGGGTCCTACGGCGGATACCTGACGGCCTGGGTCATCGGCCACGAACACCGCTTCAAGGCAGCCATCGTGGAGCGCGGATTCCTTGACCCCGTCAGCTTTGCCGGATCATCGGATATTGGATGGTTCTTCGGTGGCCAATACACGGGCGGCTCGCTGGAACAGATGGCGGCCCAAAGCCCCATGGCCGTGGTGACCGCAGTCCGGACACCCACGCTGGTAGTCCACAGCGAAAACGATCTCCGATGCCCGGTTGAACAGGGCCAGCGCTACTTTGCCGCCCTCAAGGCGCAAGGCGTGGAGACGGCGTTGCTCCTCTTCCCGGGCGAAGATCACGAACTATCGCGCTCGGGCACGCCACACCACAGGCGACGGCGTTTCGAGCAGATCCTCGCGTGGTGGGCAAGGCACCTGCCTTCAGCAGCAAACCGGCCCCGCGAGGCCGGCTCAGCTACGGATTGAGGAAACCAAGCCCGCGGCGTGCCTCGTCGATACCGGGGTACGCCCAATGTGCTGAGTATTCTGCATCGTTCGCCAGGGACCGCAGCTCGGCGCGGTCCACATAGAGTCCGCCTTGCAGGTGGTCGGTCTCGTGCTGGACTATCCGGGCCTGCCATCCGGAGAATCCAGCCGAGGCTGCACTGCCGTCGGGACGCTGATAATGCACGCGGACATCGCGGTGCCGTGTGACCACGGCCTGGAATCCGCGCATCGACAAACAGCCTTCGTAGAACGACGCCGTTGCAGTCCCCTCGGGTTCGTAGCCGGGGTTCAGTATCGCGAAGAAGCCCAGCGGTGTCCTTTGGCGGATCTCCGAGGCCACAGGGTCAACATCGAAATGGTCTTCGAGCACGGCCAGCTGCAAGGGGATGCCGAGCTGCGGTGCGGCGAGGCCCACACCGGGAGCGGCGTGCATGACATCCCGCATCCGCTCGACCAGTTGCGCCAGTTCGGTGTCGTCGAGCTGGCCGTCATAGGGCGCGGCGCGCTGGCGCAGCACGGGATGGCCGACCTGCACGATGGGCGGGAGGCCTTCGAGGCCGAGCAAGTCCTGGACTGCGCTGCGGATTTCCGAGGCAGTAAACGTGGTGTCCGGGCCGGCAGCCAGAGGGCGGGTCTCAAAGTCCATGGATTGAGCTTAGTGTCAATGCATCGTGAATCTACGGGCAACAAGCTCCGAGAACATCGGCAAGGTGATGGCTCGGCCGATCACCGCGTTCCTTGCGTTGAGGACCTTCGGGGGCAAGGGGCGGCCCAGCGCCATGTTGAGGCTGGCCTGCCAGATGGCTTTCTTCGCTGCACGGTGCCGGTCCCGCTCGAATCCAGCGAGTTCCTTGGTGGCAGGGCCTCCCGCGGATGTTCGCAATGCTTCGCTGATGATCGGCGCCAAGGCAACGGCGTCCAACCAGCCCAGGTTCATCCCTTGGCCGCCGATCGGGCTGATCTCATGGGCGGCGTCTCCAATCAGGGCGACCCGTCCGTGGATCATGCGGGAGACCATCCGGGAGGTGACGCCGAACGCGCTGATCATCGTATTGCTTGCGGAATCCACCGCGCTGCCGGTCCGCTTCTTGATAAGTGCGGCGAGCGCATGGGGAGTGGGTTCCTGGCACGGCGCGCCAAGCCGGACCACCCACCGGCGGATGCCGTCGGGCAGGGGGAAGGACTCCACGATTCCTCCGGGCTCAAGGAAGAGGACGGCGTTGTCGCCGTACGTCGATTCATCCCGGAAATCGCCCATGACGTAGTAGTCGGGATAGGTGCGGAGACGCGGCTCCAAACCCAGTCCCTCACGGACGGCGGAATGGACACCGTCGGCGGCCACTACGAAGCGGCCTAGAAATTCCACCGGAGCCCCCGATTGCTGTCCCCGCAGACGCAGGTGTCCGCCGTCGTCGACGACTTCCTCAACCTGCACCCCGCGGTGGAGGGCTCCCGGATCGAGGTCGATCACCCTGGACTCGAGGGCGTGGGTGGTGAGGTATTGCGGAACGGAAAGGATGAAGGGGTACTCGGCGGAGGGGCGGGCGAAGTCCATGTCGGCAACTTTCCTGCCACCGCTGTAAGCCGCACCGTGGGTGATGCGGACCCCGGAAGAGACCAAGGGATGTGCGGCACCTACTGCGTCCAAGGCCGCCAGGGCGGGAGGATGGATTCCTATGGCGCGCGTCTGGCGGCCCGACGTCGCGCGCCTTTCGAGAACCGCGACGCGGTGCCCGTTTTGCAGCAGCAGGGCTGCCATATATAGCCCGACAGGTCCGGCTCCAACCACCACGACGTCAAACATCATGGACCTCGCCGGGCCGGTAGACCAGCAGGTTGTGCCACAAGCCGCTCGGTTCAACCGTCCAGGCCGGGGGAGTGGCGGCCTGGAGTTCCGTTGCCGTGTAGCTGCGCCTGATGGACGTGAGGCCGTCGCCGTGGATGTAGGAACCGATGCCGAGGGGCCAGGATCCTGCCCAGAAAAGTGCGTAGGCCATGCGGCTGCGTTTGAGGTCGTTGTGCAGGGCGATCCGGCCGCTAAGCTGTTCGGAATCGTGAAGGAAGGCGGCGAGTTCCGGGGTGGTCAGGTGGTGCAGGACATGGTTGGAAATAACGACGTCGAATGTGCGACCTTCTGACACGAGCTCCGAGCTGAGGGCCTTCCGGTAGCTCACGCCCTCCACCGGCGGAGCGGAGTTGGCGAACTGGAAGGCGCGCTCGTCCGGGTCGATTCCGGTGATTTCCAGCTGATAGCCGTCCGCCGCGGCACGACGAGCGAGGTTACGGGCGACGTCTCCACCGCCGCAGCCGATGTCAAGGACCGTGGTGGGCACCGCCGTCGTGAGCAAAGGCTTGATCCGTGAGCTGTAGGTGGCCCGCCAGCCGGAAACTACGGCGTTGACGATCGGAAACCGCGCGTAACTCCGGTTGAGCCGGTCAAGCTCGCAATCGGGACGGTCCATGTCTTCCACCGCGGTCACATCCCGTTCGCCGAGAAAGCCGCCAGTGCGGGGGTGGGCGAGCATCAGAAACCCGGCATCACAGAGTCGGGGAAACCCTGGTGAACAGTCCCGTCTCCACCGTGAGGCCGGGGCCGAATGCCATGGAACAGATGCGTTCCTCCCGCTCTGCCGGAGTTTGTCCCAGGATGTGTTTCAAGACGAAGAGCACAGTGGCGCTGCTCATGTTGCCGTAGTCGCGAAGGACGTCGCGGGCGGGAATCATCTGCTCTTCGGTGAGTTCAAGCTTCGATTCGACTTTGTCGAGGATGCTGCGGCCGCCGGGATGGATGGCCCAATGTGTAATGTCCCGGTAGGGGAGTCCGGCCAGGGAGGGGTCCCGGGCAAGCAGCGGTTCGAGCGCGCCTGTGATGTGTTCCTCGATGATGTGGGGCACGTACGTGCCGAGAACCATTTCGAATCCTTCGTCTCCGATGTTCCAGGCCATGGCTTCTTCGCCGACTGGCGTCAGGACAGTCTCGAAGTGATCGAGCCTGATCACCGGGTCCGGCCCTTCGGGTTCGCGGGAAGTCACGACGGCGGCTGCCGCGCCGTCCGCAAAGATCGCCGAGCCCATGATGGTGTCCGGATCGTTTGAGGTCCGGACGTGGAGCGAGCAAAGCTCCACGCAGATGACGAGGACAACGGCAGAGGGGTCGGCCTGGCAGAACTGCCGGGCTGCGCGGAGGGCGGGGAACGCGGCGTAGCAACCCATGAAGCCGAGGTGATAGCGCTGTACCGCCGGGCTGAGTCCGAGGGCCCGGACTACTTTGTAGTCGGGGCCGGGATTGAAAAATCCGGTACAGGAAACAGTGATGACATGGGTTATGTCAAGTAAATCGATATCGGGACATTTCCCGACGGCGGCCTTGGCGGCCTCGATGAACAATTTGGTGGCTTCGACGGCAAAGATTTCGTTGCGGACTTTGGTGCTGGGGCTAAGTACACGGCCCGTGGCGGGGTCGAAGAACGAGGGATTCTCGGAGTGGTTATCAAGGGACAATTCGGCGACGGCGGTGAATCGGGTATCGATTGCTGCTGAATCAAAACAGGTTCGCACCAGCCGGGATCCAAGCCGTGTCAGGCCGGGTTGAGATGCAAAAACGTCGCGCGCCTGTGGTTGCACAAGCACTGTGGGCGGTACGGCAGTTTCCAGAGACCTCACGTAGACCGGCATGCTTCATTGTTGGCGACGAAGATGCCGTTGACAATGGCAGGGCGTGGAAATGTGGACGTTTTGAGGGGCGTCGGCTGTTTTCCGGGGAGCTGCTCCTCGACCGGTTTCCGGGTTTTCAAAGCTTCTGCGTCACAAATTGAGGCGATGGGCTACTAGTTCTAGTAGGAGCCCATTTGTCCGTTTCGCTGAGCTCGCCGAGCGGCTGGACGGTTGGCAATCGACAATGGAACGGGTTCTCACAGCTACTCCCACTCTCGTGGTTTTAACGCCGATAATCTACATTATGTAAAGTAGCGAAAGACCGTTCGCCCGTTTCTACGAATACATTCGCTTCTTCCGACGGACACACAGGTGCCGAAATCGGTCCTGCCAGACCCCCGCTTCTCCCCGGGGCGCAGTGGCAACCAAACCGGCGAACGAAGCCCAGTGACAAAGCCGCCGACCACGTATACGCTCCGATCAGCTTCCATCTTCAGGGGGATTCGATGAAGCATTCACGATGGTGGCAAAACACTTTTCGCCTGCTATTTTTCGTCCTGTTAATGACTTCTTGTGCATCGGGCCCGGTAGGCGAAACAAGGCCGGACGTCCCAGCGCTTTCCCCGACCGTTTCCACGCCTCCAGTGGTTCCGTGCACGTCGTTCCTGCCGTCCGCCCCATGTTCGCAATACGTCAGCATTTCGGGGACATCCGACGGCGTCACCCTGCCTTGGGTGGCGGCAGGCGGGCTGAGAGTGGAACTGTATTCCGTCAACGGGGTGCTTCAGTTCGCGGCGAAAACCCCGTGCAATCCGATCAGTGGACCGGCGACCATCACAGCGAACACCCTCACACTCGGCAAACTCGCGGCTGGAGCAATGGGCTGCGCCGGCGAGTCTTCTGCTCAGGAGCAATGGGTCACGCAATTCCTCAGTCGCCCCATAGAAATGTCGTTCGTGAAGGACACTCTGACCTGGACGGCTGGAGCGGACACGCTCAGCTTCAAAAGCAAATAGCAGGCGCTCGTTGTGGCGTTACGCTGCCCACCAGACGGAATTCCCGGCGGGGCTCCGCTGGTCCAGCATGGGGCTCCTCCCCCAGTGCCCTGGCCGACGATCACGGGATAGGTGAGCAAATCGAGTTGGTCGACGAGGTCGTTGGCGAGCAGCCATCGGACCAGGACGCCGCTGCCCGGGACCAGCAGCTCGACGTCGTGATCTGCCTTCAGCTCGGCGATTGCTGTGGCGAGGTCGCCGGACGCACCGCCGTAGACCTCGCTGAGATAGTCACCCGTTTCGGCGTCGAGAAGAGGTATGGCCCATCCCCCGCGCTCAAAGCCGCCTCTGCGATCTTCGTCGGCTCCGCCCAATCCCTGCATCACGCCGTCCACTGAGACGTTGGTCGTTGTCGTCAACCTCATGTCGTTTCACCGCGTCGAACAACGGCCGCGGACCCCTTCTGGATCCACGCTACGTGCCCACATTCTCCCAAGCCTTTACGCCCTTTGCCCGGTAGCGCCGTCGAACGCTGAATTCGATCATGGCGCCGCGTTCCGTGCGACGATATCCGGATGGAACAGACCCCGGATGTGCTGCGCTATGCCGCCTTTACCGATACCCCCGAAGGAGGAAATCCGGCAGGAGTGGTCCTGGATGCAAGCGGCCTGGACGACTCACGGATGCAGGCAATCGCGGCTGACATCGGGTACGCGGAAACGGTCTTTGTCACCGAGATGGCCGTTGACGGGGACGCCCGCCGGAACCGTGTGCGGTACTTCTCCCCCATCGCCGAGGTACCGTTTTGCGGCCACGCGACTATCGCTTTGGCTGTCGCGCTCTCAGAACGCGACGGTGCGGGAACCTTTGTATTCGACACCGAGGTAGGGCCCGTGGTGATTGAGACGGCGGGCCGCGGCACTGAGGTCACGGCAAGCTTCACGAGCGTGGAACCCCAAATTGCCGAGTTCTCCGACGGCGTCCTGGATTCCCTGCTCGGATTGCTCGGCATGGGCCAAAGCGAACTGCACCCGGGCTACCCTCCGAAGGTCGCTTTCGCCGGAAACTGGCACCCCATCCTGGTCTTCGCCGAACGGAGCACCTTCGACTCCTACGTGTTCAACCCGGATGCCATGCGCGCGCTGATGGATGCCCAGGGCTGGGCCGGCACCGTCACGACGCTCTGCGAGATTGCTGGCGGCGAGTTCGACTCGCGCAACCTTTTCCCCGTGGGAACCATCACTGAAGATCCGGCGACAGGTTCAGCCGCCGCGGCTTTCGGCGCATACCTCCGGCTGCTTTCGCTCGTGGAGACCCCAACCCGAGTGATTGTGCACCAAGGCAGCCACGTCGGCCGCCCGAGTGTCCTCATGGTCGACATTCCCCCGCAAGGCGGAATTGTCGTGAGTGGCGAAGCTGTGGAGATCGCCGAGCCCACATAACCAGTCCAGGCCCCACAAAACCAGGATAGTAAGGCAACCTTTTCAGTTTGCCTTACTAACTGCTAGCGTCGTTGTTATGAACCCCCACCCGGATACAGACGCGACGGGCATGCTCGAAGCTGCCGCGGAGCTTCGTGTCCTCATTGGCCAGTTGACCAGGCGGCTGCGTGAGCAGTCCCAAGTGGACAACCCGACCCAAGTGGACAACCTGACGAATGCGCAAAAGGCCGTGTTGATCCATTTGGATCGTGACGGTCAGGCCACCCTGTCCGCGCTGGCCCGCGCAGAGGGAATGCGTCCCCAGTCCATGGGCGCCATCATTTCCGCCCTTTCCAGCGCAGGACTCGTTGAGAGCGGCCCTGATCCGGCAGACGGCCGCCAGCGGATCTTGTCCCTCACAACCGAAGCCCGGAGGAGCATCAGCGCCAGCCGGGCGGCCAAAGCTGATTGGCTCTACCGCACCATCCAGTCCAAACTCACGCCGGACGAGCAGGAACGCTTGCCCGGCGCTATCCACCTACTCAAACGCCTTCTGGAGCCGTGATACCCATGCCCATCACCACGTTGGACCCACAGACCGCCCTCATCATCGTTGACCTTCAGCGGGGAATCGTTGCGTCCCCGAAGGCTCATCCCCTTGAGCCAATCGTGCGGAACTCCGCTGCACTGGCTGACGCCTTCCGCAGCCACGGACTGCCCGTGGTACTGGTGAACGTCACCGGCGGCGCGCCGGGCCGGACAGATCAAGGCAGCACTGCAGGAAGGGAGTTCCCCGCCGATTTCGCCGAACTCCTGCCCGAACTGAACCAGCAACCGAGCGATCACCTTGTCACGAAGAAGACCTGGGGCGCCTTCACCAACACCGGTCTTGGCACGCTCTTGGAAGACCTCGGAGTAACGCAAGTTGTCCTGACGGGTGTCGCCACGAGCATTGGCGTGGAATCCACTGCGCGGAGCGCCCACGAATCCGGCTTTAACGTCACCCTCGCACTCGACGCGATGACTGATTTGACCATGAACGCCCACGAAAACTCCGTCAGCACGATTTTTCCCCGGCTGGGCGAGACCGGCACGACGCAGGAAATCCTGGACGTGCTCAAAGCCACCCGGTCGTGACCGCGCGGGACGCCGCCCAACCATCGAGCCCCTCAGCTGACACGGGCAGCCGAGGGCTGACTCCCCCACGGAACGCGGCCGGCGCTCCGGCTGCAGGCCACGGGAACCCGCCGTCAAACCCGCTCGGCTGGAGGTTCACGGCACCGCTGCTGCTTGGCTCCACCCTGAACCCGATCAACAGTTCGATGATGGCCACCGCGCTGGTGGGCATCGGGGCTGACTTCCGGTCGAGTCCGGGCGCCACCGCCGGGCTCATTTCCGTCCTGTATCTATGCAGCGCAGTGGCCCAACCGACCATGGGGAAACTCTCCGTTCTCTTCGGGCCCAGGCGGGTGTTCCTTTCCGGCGTCGCTATCCTTCTGCTGGCCGGAGTCGTCGGAGTGCTGGCGCCCAACCTGGGCGTGCTGCTCATTTCGCGGGCACTCATCGGCATCGGAACCTCAGCGTGCTACCCGACGGCGATGGCGCTGGTCCGCCGGCGGGCCGACGAGTCCGGCATTGGCGTACCGGGCCGCGTCTTGGGCAACTTTTCGATCGCGGCCCAGGTGACCGCCGTCGTCGGCTTGCCGCTCGGCGGAGTGCTGGCCGGCGCGCTCGGCTGGCGGGCCCTTTTCGCACTCAACATTCCGTTGGCCCTGCTGGCCTTCACCTTCACTTTGCTTGGAGTAGCGAAAGACGCGCCGGTGCGCAAACAGGGCCTGGTTAGCCTGCTCACCATGCTGGACCTGCCGGGGATCGCCCTCTTCGCCGGTGCGATTGTCTCGCTGCTGGTGTTCCTCTCGGCGCTCACGACGCCGGCCTGGTGGCTTGCGGTGCTGGCCGTGGTGCTCGCGGGGGTGCTGCTGTTGCGGGAGCGGCGTGCGGGCAGTCCACTGATCGACGTCCGGATGCTGGGCAGGAACGGACCGCTGCAGCGTACCTACCTGCGTACGATCCTGGCCGCCCTGGCCACGTATGCCTCGATGTACGGGACCAGCCAGTGGATGGAACAAAGTATGGGGCTCAACCCCGCGGCGGTGGGGCTGATTCTGATTCCGTTAAGCCTGCTGAGCATTGTCGTGGCACGGGTCGTCTCCAGCCGGGCGTGGGTCCGCTGGCCGTTGATCCTTGCAGGCGTCGCATTGACGCTGTCCGCAGGCGTGATGCTGCTCGTGAACCACAGCTCCGGCGTCGGGCTGCTCATTGGAATGACCTTGCTGCTGGGCCTGACCAACGGTTTCAGCAGTTTCGCGAATCAGGCGGCGCTGTACCTGCAAACGACTGCCGCGGAGATCGCGGTGGCCTCCGGGTTGCTGCGGACGTCAATGTACTTGGGCGCGATCGGCTCCTCCAGCCTCATCGGCATCGCCTTCGGGCCGTCCGCCACCGACGCCGGTTTCCACACTTTGGCGTGGATCCTGGTCGCAATCGGCGCCTCGATGGTTCTCCTGACGGCGTGTGACCGCAGCGTTCCGGCCGTCGCCGCGGAGCATTGAGCCCGACGGCGGAAGCACTGGACGGCAACGGGTGCGCCCCTCGAGAAACGCCGCGATGATCAGAAGGGATGACGCAAAGGCGCGCGTCATCCCCGCTCAGCTGTTTGCCGAAACCGCAGTCCCCAGGCCAAGTGCCGTGAGGATCGCGGCAGACGTCCGTTCGAGTGCTTTCGTCACAGATGGCCTCTTCAGCCAGAGAACCGCTTTGGTCGCCACCAGGGACAGGACGCCGAGGTAGAGCATCGAAATGACGAAATCGATGACTCCTAGCAACATCGTCAGTCCAAGAGACGCTTCCCCCGGAGGAAGGAACTGGGGCACCACAGCGAGGAAAAACAGGCCCACTTTGGGGTTCAGCATGCACGAAACAAGTCCCGCCAGGAAAGTCGAACGCAGTTTGGGGCCCGCCTCGACAGAGTCCTGTTCCTGGTGGGCTGGCTGTCCTCGCCGGCTGTGGATAAAGGCGCTGATCCCTAGGTAAAACAGATACAGGCCACCGATGATTTTCACTACCCTGTATGCCTCGGCCGACTGCTCCAGAAGGGCCGCCAATCCTATGCCGACAAGCCCTGCCCAGAAGATGCTGCCGAGCGAGGACCCGAGGCCCGCCGAGAGGCCGGCCTTGACGTTCGACAGGCTGTACCTCAGGACGAGGAACGAGTCGGGGCCCGGTGTGAGGGCCAAAATCACGCACAATCCGACGAACGCCGCAAGTGAACTCAGAGTCATGTTCCCATTGAATCATTGCGCGGCATCTGCCCTGCTGCCGCGGGCCTCACGGAAGCTTCCCAGAGCCCCCGGCTACAATAGGGCCGTCCGTATTTCCCCTGGAGAGGTAGTTCCCTTTTGGTCACTCGCCACGATGCACCCAGCCCGGAGCCGGGTCAGTCACCCCCTGTTGCCTACCCGGGCCAGGGAAAACTGGCTGCCCGCAGCCGGCGGTTCAGCTTTCGCCGTTCGCCCCGCTGGTTCAAAATCACCAGCGCCGCAGTGGCCGTCTTGCTGATCGCAGTCATCGCGTTTGGAGGGTACTGGGTATGGCGCCTTCAGTCCAACATCTCATCGTCCGCACTCGGTGCCGGTGGCGTCAGGACGGAAGGACCGGTGGACGACAGCAAGGACCGTCTCCAAATCCTCGTTCTGGGTACCGATACCAGGAGCGGTAAGAACGGGCAGTTCGGCACCACCGACCAATCCTCAGGCTACGGCCAATCGGACGTCATGATGTTGCTGGATATTTCCGCGGACAACAACCATGTCAACGTGATCAGCTTCCCGCGCGACTTGTTGGTCGACGTGCCGGCCTGTACTGACAACAAAACCGGCAAGCAATACCCCGAACGGCAAAATGCGATGATCAACAGCGCGATGGCCGAGGCAGGCATCGGCTGCGCTGTTGACACCGTCAACAAGCTCACGGGTTTGGAAGTTGACCACTTCATGATGGCCGACTTCAACGCCGTGACCGAACTATCCAAAGCCGTCGGCGGCGTCGACGTCTGTGTGAGCACCGCCGTCAACGACCCTGACTCCGGATTGCATTTACCCAAGGGCACCTCACAGGTGGAAGGTGACCAGGCACTTGCCTTCCTGCGCACCCGCCATGCATTTTCCGACGGCGGAGACCTCGGACGGATCAAGGCCCAGCAATCGTTCCTTGGTTCCCTCGTGCGGAAGCTCAAAGCTGACGGCACGCTCGGAAACCCCCAAAAGATGCTGGGCATCGCCGATACGGTCACCAAGAACCTCACGGTCGACAACGGTCTCGCCTCGGTCCCGGCCCTCTTGACCATTGCGGGCAGGCTGAAAAACATTGACCCGGCCAAGGTCAACTTCATCACCGTGCCCAATGTCCCTGCCGCGTCCGATCCCAACCGGCTCGACCTCGACCAACCGGCTGCGGGCAACTTCTTTGCTGCCCTGACCAAGAGCCCCGACCTCAGCCAGCCCGCACCAAGCGCCGCGGCGTCCCCTGCTCCCTCCACGGAAACGTCGAAGGCCGGATACGACAAGGCGCTTCAACCGATCACCGTTGCCAATGGAACGGGCGTGACCGGCAGAAGCCAGGAGATCGGAGCGCTTCTCTCCGCCGGAGGCTTCACGAAGCTGGCCAGGATCCAAGCCGACTCCCGGCCGCAGACCATGGTCTACTACGGTGCGGGCTTTGCCGACGTTGCCGCGGACGTCGCCGCAATGTTCGGGTTGCCGGCGACGAGCGTGCAGCAGGTCGCCAGCGTCCAGGGAGTCCAGCTCTACGCCGGGCAAGATTTCGCCGCAGGCAACAAGCCGACGCTTCCGGCCCCTAAGCCCAATGACGTGGTTGCCCAGACTGCCCAAGACCAGACGTGCCAGACGACCAACCCGGTCGGATAGCCCGATAAGACAGAAAGCGCCCTCCGTCCCGCATTGCGCGGCGGAGGGCGCTTCTGTTCTTGGCTTACTGAGGCTGCTCCCCCGACACGTTGACCAGCCAGGCAATGCCGAACTTATCGGTCAGCATCCCGAAGATGTCTCCCCACGGCGCCTTCTCCATCGGCACGGTGACCGTCCCGCCGTCGACCAGCCCGTCCCAATAGCCGCGAAGTTCTGCTTCGTCGTCGCCGCTGAGCGACACCGAGATGTTGTTTCCCGGGCTGTAGTCCATGCTATTGGGGGTGTCTGCGGCCATGAGCAGCAATCCCTTGTCTGTTTTGAGCGCCGAGTGCATGATCTTGTCGCTCTCGGCGGGGTCTTCGCTCGCGTGGAACTCCGCGAAGGTGCTTTGGGTCAACTCGCCTCCAAAGACCGACTGGTAGAAGGCCATGGCCTCCTTGGCGTTGTCCCGAAAGCTGATGTAGGGGTTGAGGTTCGTGGTCATTACATGGCTCCTCGGTGTTTGGGGGCAGCACGATCAGCTACCTTTTCGTCATGCTAACAGCGCCCGCCGGGACCATCTACAGGCAAACTTTTTCCTGCCCGACGGCGGCTGTCAGCTCCCGGGGCCCCGCTTCCTAGCTGCCGCTTGCCTGCCGGCCGACCAGCCCGACTGTGTTGCCCTCGCTGTCCTTGATAAAGGCCATCCACTCATCGCTTCCAACTGGCCCGAGGCTTCCATCGACATGGCTGTAGACCAATTGTGGCTCCTGGACAATCTTCGTTCCCGAGGCGCGTAGGTCTTCAACAGAGAGCCGGAGATCCGGGACGTCGAGGTAGATCAGCGACGACGGAGCGCCGCGATCCAGGAGAAGCCTGACGCCGTCGAGATCGAAGAAGAGCAGGCCGGGCGGATCGAATCTCCCGCTCGGCGCACTGCCCAGCAACCGGGAGTAGAACGCCGATGCCCGGTCGAGGTCCACCGCCCGCTGGGCAACCTGGATCAACTTCATGTTGCACCTCCGGTGGTTGGCGTCGCTTCACGTGTCGTAGCCACATCTTCCGCGGTACTCGATCCTGGTTCAAGAGGTGCTGGTTCAAGGGTGCGGGTTCAAGAGGTGCCGGTTTAAGAGCCTAGTGGCATGCGCAGGACTTTCGGTTCGAGTTCGGGCATCAGTGCGGGATAGTGTCGTTTCCATGCCTGCTGCAAAATCCGCCCTGCCCCGCACCGCCCTCATCGCCGGCCTGGCCGACGCCATTCTCGTTCTTGTTTTCGCGGCCATCGGCCGCGACGCACACCAGCGCGCCGATGTGGTGACCGGGGTCTTTTCCACGGCATGGCCGTTTCTTGCCGGTGCCGCGATCGGATGGCTTGCCGTGCGGGCCTGGCGGGCACCCCTGCAGATCTGGCCGGCCGGCGTTGGCGTATGGATTGGAACCGTGGCCGGGGGCATGCTTTTGCGTGCGGCTACCGGACAGACCGTGGTGCTCGCGTTCATCATTGTCGCCTTGATCAGCTTGGCGATTCTGCTCCTCGGCTACCGCGCCGTGATCGCCCTCGTGGTGCGTGCCCGTCGACGGAGCCGCCGGTCCTAGGCACCGGCCGATGGACTAGGCTTGCTACGTCCACTGCTGCACTTCGGAAAGGCCGCCCCCAGTGATCACCGCTTTTGTCCTGATCAAGACCGACGCTTCACGCATCCCGGAGACGGCCGAGGAGATCTCCGCCATCCAAGGAATCAGCGAGGTCTACTCCGTCACAGGGGAATGGGACCTTATTGCCGTGGCGCGCGTGGCGAAGCATGAGGAGTTGGCGGACGTCATCGCCGACAAGCTCTCCAAGGTTCCCGCGGTGGTGCACACCACCACCCATATCGCCTTCAGGGCCTACTCGCAGCATGATCTGGACGCGGCGTTTTCACTGGGCTTCGAGCAGTAACCGCCTGAAGCCGGGCGCCTTGCCTACCTTTGGGTGAGTCCCACCCACGTGTCGAGGACCCGGATGGCTGCTCCGGAATCGATGGATTCCGCAGCCCGCAGCAAGGCCGACTTCATGCGGTCCAGGAACGGTCCGTCGGCTGCAGTGTCAAAGGCCACCAGGCCTGCGGCGGCGTTGAGCAACACCGCGTCCCGGACCGGGCCCGGCTTCCCGTCAAGCACTTCGCGTACGACGGCGGCATTCGCCTTGGCGTCGCCGCCTCGAAGATCGGCGACGGTCGCCGCAGCGATCCCCAGATCCGCGGGCGAGAACCGCTGCTCGCTCACTTGCCCGTTCCTGATTTCCCATACCGTGGATGGACCCGTAGTGGTGAGTTCATCTAGTCCGTCTTCCCCGCGGAATACCAATCCGCGGCTCCCCCGCCGTGCAAGGACCCCTGCGATCAAGGGAGCCATGGTGGCGTTGGCAACACCCACGGCTGAAGCCTGGACATGGGCCGGGTTGGTCATGGGTCCCAGGAAGTTGAAGGCCGTGGGAATGCCAAGCTCCGCCCGCACCACACCGGTATGGCGGAACGACGGGTGGAACACCTGGGCGAAACAGAAGGTGATTCCCGCCTCTTCGGCGTTGCGGGCTACGCGTTCGATCGGCAAGTCGAGCCTCACGCCCAAGGCTTCCAGGACATCGGCAGAGCCCGACGACGACGATGCCGCCCGGTTCCCGTGCTTTACGACACGCGCTCCCGCGCCGGCCGCCACGAGGGCAGCCATGGTCGAGATGTTGACCGTGTTGAGTCGATCGCCGCCGGTGCCTACGATGTCGAGCTTTTCACCCGGAATGCTCACGGGCTTGGCGTTGGAGAGCATTGCCTCCACCAGTCCTGTGACCTCTTCCACCGTTTCCCCCTTGGCGCGCAGGGCCACCAGGAAACCGGCAATCTGGGAAGGGGCGGCTTCTCCCGACATGATCGTGTTCATGGCCCATGCCGTGTTCCCGACCGAGAGGTCATGCCCGTTGATCAATGCGGAGATGAGTCCGGGCCACGAGTTGCTTGCCTGCTCTGCAGATGCCTGTGAAGTCACCACTTGATGCTAGCGATCCACCCTGCTCCGTGACCAATGCTAAGGACGCCGGGAACTTTTCCGCGCGAATTCGCGTGTTTGTAGAAAAAGTCTCCCCAAATGGCGGTTCGCATTGGGAAGTCCGGACTTTTACAGACATAATGTCCTTGTGACATCTGCGACCCATGCCCCCAGTACCCCGGCGCACCCGACGCTGAATCGCCCCAATTTGGTTTCCGTTGGAACCGTTGTGTGGCTTTCCAGTGAGTTGATGTTCTTCGCCGGTCTCTTCGCCATGTACTTCACGCTGCGCTCCACGTCGGGCGCCTTGTGGGCGGAAGAAACCGGCAAGCTCAACTTCCCGTTTGCGCTTGTAAACACCATCGTCCTTGTGTCGAGTTCCTTCACTTGCCAGATGGGTGTCTTCGCCGCCGAGCGACTTGAGCCGCGCCGTCGAGGTGGTGTGCTGCAGTTCACCCGCTGGGGCATGAACGAATGGTTCATCCTGACGTTCATCATGGGCTCCTTCTTCGTTGCCGGGCAGACCACCGAATACGCGATGCTTGTGTCCGAGCATGTGACGCTCTCGGCCAATGCCTATGGTTCCTCGTTCTACATCACAACCGGCTTCCACGGCCTCCACGTCATCGGCGGCCTCATCGCCTTCCTGTTCATTATTGGCCGTGCCTACGCCGCCAAGAAGTTCGGGCACTTCGAAGCGACCTCGGCAATCGTCACCTCGTACTATTGGCACTTCGTGGATGTTGTGTGGATCGGCCTCTTCCTGGTCATCTACGTACTGAAGTAGCCCGGCACCCACTCTTGTTCCACAAGAGGATGAATTTTAAAGAAGCGGCTCTTGGAGCCGACGCAGGATCGAATAAAGGAACCACCACGTGAAGGCACTCTCGCAGAAGCGACGTCATCCACTGGCAGCCATTGCGCTGCTGCTGATGGGACTCCTCGTCACTGGTGGGCTCTACGCCGTTGCCACAACGGTCAACCAGGCGAAGGCAGATACCACTACCTTCAGCGCAAGCGACGCCCAGGAGGGCGGCAAGCTTTTCGCCGCCAACTGCGCCACCTGCCACGGCATGGGC
Organism: Arthrobacter sp. efr-133-TYG-120; assembly: GCF_030209785.1. Taxonomy (NCBI): domain Bacteria; kingdom Bacillati; phylum Actinomycetota; class Actinomycetes; order Micrococcales; family Micrococcaceae; genus Arthrobacter; species Arthrobacter sp. efr-133-TYG-120. Next base: position 41,598 of record NZ_JARVRI010000010.1, on the reverse strand, counting down.
GCCAGCGGAACCAAGGACGGCCCCTCGCTGGTCGGCGTGGGTGCTGCTGCGGTTGACTTCCAGGTTGGCACCGGCCGTATGCCCATGCAGATGAACGGACCCCAGGCCCAGGAAAAGCCGCGGCAGTTCAACGACCAGCAGACCCAGCAGCTTGCGGCCTACGTCGCTTCGCTCGGCGCTGGCCCGTCAATTCCCGACGCATCGCTGCTCGACGAAAAGGGAGATGCCGCCAAGGGTGGCGAACTCTTCCGCGTGAACTGCGCGATGTGCCACAACGCCGCAGCCGCCGGCGGTGCTTTGACCCGTGGAAAGTTCGCTCCGGCACTGGCTGGCGTCTCCGGCCAGCACATCTATGAAGCCATGGCCACTGGTCCGCAGAACATGCCCGTCTTCAACGACGCGAACATCTCTCCTGAAGGCAAGCGCGACATCATCACCTTCCTGAAGAAGATCGAAACCAACGGCTCGCCTGGTGGAAACGATCTCGGAGGATTGGGTCCGGTATCCGAAGGCCTCTTCGTCTGGGTTGCAGGCCTCGGCGTCATCATCGCCTTCACCATCTGGCTGACGTCGCGTACGTCCTAGGCCAGCGCACTAAAGAACTTCTGCTGTCCCCACAGCAGTTTTGAATTGAACATTAACCCGGTTACGGCCGGGACAACGAGAGAAGGATGAGGCGAATTATGGGCAACCATAGTGACGGCAGTCCGAACCACTCGGGCACCGTAGCTACGGCTGGTCAGAATGTTGTGGAGAAGTTCCAGGATCCTGGGCTTCCTCCGCACCGTTTGCGCCTGGCTGACACGGACCCGAGAGCCGCTAAGCGAGCCGAGCGACAGGTGGCCATACTGTTTGGCATCTCCGTCATCGGCACGGTGATCTTCCTGGTGTCGTACTTTGCTATTGATCTTGGGCAAGACTCCACGATCGCAACAATCCGCACCCAAAACCTGTTGCTCGGCCTTGGCACCGCATTTGCGATGCTGGGCATCGGCACCGGCATCGTGCACTGGGCCAAGGCCCTCATGCCGGACCACGAGGTTTCGGAAGAGCGCCACGCCATCCGCACCGAGGATGACCGGCAGGCAGCCGTGCGAATCGTCGAGGACATCGTCGAGGAAACCGGCATCAAGCGTCGCCCGCTGATCCGCAACACCCTTCTGGGTGCCGTGGCACTGGCGCCCCTCCCTGCCTTGGCAGTGTTCGGTGACCTGGGTCCCCGCCCGGACAACACGCTCGCGCACACCATGTGGGCTCCCCAGGACGGCAAGCTCAAGCGCCTCACCCGCGACCCCGACGGAACTCCGATCAAGGCATCGGACGTGACCATCGGTTCCGCATTCCACGTGATCCCGGAGGGCCTCAACGAACTCCAGGAGGGCAAGCTCAACGCGAAGGCCAAGGCCGTCGTTTTGCTCATGCGCCTCAACCCGGACGACTTGACGATCTCCAAGGGACGCGAAACCTGGAGCTACAACGGAATCGTTGCCTACTCCAAGATCTGCACCCACGTTGGTTGCCCCGTTGCCCTTTATGAGCAGCAAACGCACCACCTGCTGTGCCCGTGCCACCAGTCAACCTTCGACCTCACCAAGGAATGCAAGGTTATCTTCGGCCCCGCCAGCCGTCCGCTCCCCCAGCTGCCCATCGCGGTTGACGCTGAAGGCTACCTCGTAGCCACGAGCGATTTCAAAGAACCTGTAGGACCGAGTTACTGGGAGCGTGACGAGCATGAGCGCCTCATCAACAGCTGAAGTCCCCTTCGTACCCAAAACCAAGGTTGGCCGGATCACGGACTTCGTTGACGAGCGCGTCGGCGGATCCGGAATCCTGCGTGAATTCGGCCGGAAGGTCTTCCCCGACCACTGGTCCTTCATGTTCGGTGAGGTGGCGCTGTATTCCTTCGTCATTCTCCTGATGTCGGGTACCTTCCTGACCTTCTTCTTCGACCCGTCCATGGCAGAGACCCATTACTCGGGTTCGTACACCCCTCTGACGAATGTCGAAATGTCCGTCGCGTACAACTCGTCGCTGAACATTTCCTTCGACATTCGCGGTGGCTTGTTCTTCCGCCAGGTCCACCACTGGGCGGCTTTGCTGTTCGTGGCATCGCTTGGTGTACACATGCTGCGCGTTTTCTTCACGGGCGCTTTCCGCAAGCCGCGTGAAATGAACTGGGTAGTGGGCGGCGTCCTGCTCATCCTGGCCATGGCTGAAGGCTTCACCGGATACTCTCTTCCCGATGACCTGCTCTCCGGTAACGGCCTGCGAATCATCGACGGTGTCATCAAGTCCATCCCGGTAATCGGAACGTACATCTCGTTCTTCCTCTTCGGAGGCGAGTTCCCGGGTACGGCCATCATCGGCCGCCTGTACGTGCTGCACATCCTCCTCGTGCCAGCCATGATCCTGCTGATGATCGTCATCCACCTGTTCATGGTGGTTGTGCACAAGCACACCCAGTACCCCGGCCCGGGCCGCAACGACGGCAACGTCGTTGGTTACCCTCTCGGACCGGTTTACGCTGCCAAGGCCGGCGGCTTCTTCTTCATCGTGTTCGGTGTCGTCGCGCTCATGGCTGCGATGTTCACCATCAACCCGATCTGGAACTACGGGCCGTACGACCCCTCCCCCGTGTCTGCAGGTACCCAGCCTGACTGGTACATCGGCTTCGTCGATGGTGCCCTGCGACTCATGCCTGGTGTGGTCAACGACTTCCACTTCGAATACATCATCTTCGGCCACGTGTTGACGCTGAATGTGCTGCTGCCCGCGTTGGTTCCTGCCGGCATCATTTTCACGGTGCTGTTCATGTACCCGTGGATCGAACGCTGGATCACCAAGGACAACCGCGAGCACCACGTTCTGGACCGTCCGCGTAACGCTCCTACCCGCACTGCCATTGGCGTCGCAGGCTTCACCTGGTACTGCGTCATGTGGGCCGCTGCCGGCTCGGACCTCATCGCAACGCATTTCCACGTTGCCCTGAACGACGTCACGTACTGGCTGCGCACGCTGTTCTTCATCGGCCCGATCATTGCGTTCATGGTCACGAAGCGTGTGGCGCTTGCGCTGCAGCGCAAGGACCGCGAGATTGCCCTGCACGGCCGGGAAACGGGCCGCATCGTGCGCCTGCCGCATGGTGAGTTCATCGAGGTACACGCACCGCTGGACGACTACAAGCATTACAAGCTTGTGGGCTTCGAGTCGCCTTCCCCGTTGCCGGCCGAACCGAACGAGCACGGCGTGGTCACCCCGAAGGAGAAGCGCCGCGCGGCGTTGTCCAAGTGGTTCTTCGAAGACCGTGTTGCCCCGGCAACCCCGGCCGAGCTTGAAGCCGCTCACGGACACGGCCACCATGAGGCCATCGAGTCCGCCGAAGAGCACAAGAGCCTTAGCCACTAGCTCCCGCAGATAGCACAAAGAAGGCCCCGTCCATGTGGACGGGGCCTTCTTTCGTTTGCGGGCTCAAGCGGCCGGTTCCCGGGCTTTGAGCTAGTGGGTACGGTACCCCGTGGATTGGCTTCGGGTGGACCGGACGCCCGGCCGCTGCAACGGGACCCACAACTTGTACCGGTCGGCACGGTAGTAGGACACAGAGTAGTCCACCATGGCACGGGCAACGAATGCGTGGCGCTGAATCTTGAGCAACGGAGTACCGACGTCTACGTTCAACAGCCGCGCCGTTGATGGGGAAGCTGCCGTCGCTTCGATCATGTCCTCTCCCCACTCCATCACCAACCCGTATTTCTCACTCAGCACGTTGTATAGCGAAGTGGGGGGCGCATCGTCCAGGAGGCCTGGCACGCGATGGGCCGGGATGAAGTTCTCATCCACGCTCATGGGTTCGTTGTCCGCGAGGAGGAGCCGGCGGAAGCGGACCAACGGCGTGCCTTCCTCCAGCTGGAGTTCCCTCGCCAGGAAGGCGCTGGCTGCGATCTGTTCAAAGCTCAGGACCTTCGCTGCCGGAACCATGCCGCGGCGTTGCATTTCCTCGCTGTAGGACGTGAGCTTCACCTGGAGGTCCAGCTTCGGTTTGCGGACGAAGGTTCCCAATCCAACCACGCGTTCAATGACTTCTTCGCCGACCAGGGCGTCGATGGCCTGCCGCACCGTCATGCGGGCAAGTCCGAATCTTTCGGAAAGGTCCCGCTCCGAAGGCAACGCCGCACCGGGTTTGCACGACGCGGAGATATAGCTGCGCAGGATCTCGCGCAACTGAACGTAGATGGGAGTGCCGCTCTTGCGGTCGATCTCCCCCGCGATGCGGGATGCCTCAGCGGGCACAGCGGCCCCCGGCCACGAAATCTGTCATGAAATAAGCGTAGGCCAATCCACCGGCAGGTCTAGACCAGCTCGGCACTGTAAACGCGGGCGCCGTGTGGCGGCGCTACGCTTGTAGGGATCAAAATCGCAGTCGGCATCTGGCCGTCCGAGTCAAAGGAGCCGGTTTGCCCGAGCACAAAGCCATCGTCGCCGCAGAGATCGGCCTCCATGCACGGGCCGCCGCCGTGTTCGTACGGACTGTGACGGCCACGGGCCTTCCGGTGACGATCCGTAAGCCCGGGCAGCAAGCGGTGGATGCCCGGTCTTTGCTCGAGGTCATGACCGAGGATTTCGGCCACGGGTGCGAAGTGGTTCTGTCCGTCTCCCGAGAAGCGCTGCAAGCCGGCCGCACGCTCAATGAGGTCAACGATGCCTTGGCCGCTCTTTCGGCCGTCCTGGAGGCCGTAGAAGGGCAGTGAGCGGGCCAGTGCGCTACGACGCACCGGCATGCAACATCCAGATACAACGACGGCGGGCCCCACCAAGTGGTGGGGCCCGCCGTCGTTGTTCAAGTGCTTCTAGTGCGCGTGGTCTCCACGGCTGTATTCGAAGACCCAACCGACCAAGGCCACGAGGGCCAGGCCAGCGGCGACAAACGTGATCCAGAAACCTACGGCGAGGCCAAGGAAGCCACCGGCACAGGCCAGGCCGAGGACCAACGGCCACCAGCTCCAGGGGCTGAAGTGTCCCTGCTCGCCGGCGCCCTCGTGGATCTCAGCGTCCGGACGGTCTTCCGGGCGCATGCCCACTCGCTTGCCTGTGAAACCGAGGTAGCCGCCGATCATGCCTGCCAGGCCGCCGACCAGGAGAATGCCGAGGGTTCCGACCCACTCGGACCAGTGGGTCAGGAAGCCGTAGGCCACCGCGACAGGGACGAAGAAGAAGGTCCCGGCTCCGAAGATCCATGATTCGATTTTCACTTGGCGTCCTTCTGATCAGCGTTGCCGAGTACCTTTGCTGCCGGCTCGGGGCTCTGTGCAGTGTGGTGCTGGGCGAGTTCCGGGTGGTGGAGGTCCAAAGCAGGACGTTCGGAACGAATACGGGGCAACGAGGTGAAGTTGTGCCGCGGCGGCGGGCAGGATGTGGCCCACTCGAGCGAAGCGCCGAAGCCCCAGGGATCGTCAACTTCTACCTTCTTGTTGCTGCGCCACGTGATGTAGACGTTCCAGAAGAACGGCAGGAGCGAGGCGCCAAGCACGAAGGACGAAATGGTGGAGAACTGGTTCATCCAGGTGAAGCCGTCCTGCGGCATGTAGTCCGCGTAGCGGCGGGGCATGCCCTCGACGCCGAGCCAATGCTGGATCAGGAACGTGCCGTGGAAGCCCAGGAAGAGGAGCCAGAAGTGGATCTTGCCGAGGCGTTCGTTGAGCATCTTGCCGGTCCACTTGGGCCACCAGAAGTAGAAGCCTGCGAACATGGCGAACACGACGGTTCCGAAGACGACGTAGTGGAAGTGCGCTACGACGAAGTAGGAGTCCGAGACGTGGAAGTCAAGCGGCGGGGAGGCCAGGATGATGCCGGTCAGGCCACCGAAGAGGAAGGTGACCAGGAAGCCGATGCTCCAGAGCATGGGGGTCTCGAAGGTGATCGAGCCTTGCCACAGTGTTCCGATCCAGTTGAAGAACTTCACGCCGGTGGGTACCGCGATCAGCATCGTCATGAAGGAGAAGAACGGCAGCAGCACCGATCCGGTGACGTACATGTGGTGGGCCCAAACGGTAACCGACAGGGCGGCAATGGCGATGGTCGCGTAGACCAGGCCCTTGTAACCGAAGATCGGTTTGCGGCTGAACACCGGGAAGATCTCGGACACGATGCCGAAGAACGGCAGCGCAATGATGTAAACCTCCGGGTGGCCGAAGAACCAGAACAGGTGCTGCCACAAGACAGCTCCGCCGTTCTCCGGGTCGAAGATGTGGGCGCCGAAGCGGCGGTCGGCACCGAGCGCGAAGAGCGCGGCGGCGAGCGGCGGGAAGGCCATGAGAACCAGGATTGCCGTCACAAGGGTGTTCCAGGTGAAGATCGGCATGCGCCACATCGTCATGCCGGGAGCGCGCATGCAGATGATGGTGGTAATGAAGTTCACGGCACCCAGGATGGTTCCGAAACCGGACAATGCCAGGCCGAAGACCCAAAGGTCTCCGCCCACGCCCGGGGTGAACGTCGTGTCCGACAAAGGCGCGTAGGCGAACCAGCCGAACGAGGCGGCACCTTGCGGGGTGATGAAGCCGGACACCGCGATGGTGGATCCGAACAGGAAGAACCAGAAAGCCAGCGCGTTCAGTCGCGGGAAGGCGACATCGGGGGCGCCGATCTGAAGCGGCATGATGACGTTTGCGAAGCCTGCGAACAGCGGCGTCGCAAACATCAGCAGCATCACGGTGCCGTGCATCGTGAAGAGCTGGTTGTACTGTTCCTTGGTCTGCAGGATCTGCATGCCGGGCTCGAAGAGCTCGGCACGGATCAGCAGCGCCATGACGCCACCCAGGCAGAAGAACACAAAGGACGCGATCAGGTACATGTACCCGATGGTCTTGTGGTCAGTGGAGGTGATCCAGTTGACGACGATGCGTCCCTTGGACTTCGGTACTACCGGAGCGTCAAGGACTCCGGCGGATTGAGTGTAAGTAGCCACGTCGCTTCCCTTAATTCTTTGCGTTCAGGTTCGGGTTGCGGTCGTACTTCGAATCGAGAAGACCGGTGTTGCCGCTCTGGCGAAGCTGGTCCATGTGAGCCTGGAACTCAGCCTCGGAAACGACCTTCACGCGGAACAGCATCTCTGAGTGGTATTCACCGCAAAGTTCGGCGCACTTGCCGTCATAGGTGCCCTCCTTGGTGGGGGTCAACCTGATGTAGTTGGTCTTGCCCGGGATCATGTCGCGCTTCTGAAGGAAGGCGGGTACCCAGAAAGAGTGAATGACGTCGCGGGAGTTCAATTCAAGGTCAACGGACTTGTTGACCGGCAGGTACAAGGTGGGGAGCTTGTCCTTGTCCACGTTGTTGCCCGTGAGGTGCGCCTGGACGCCGGCCTCGTGAAGGTCTTCGGTGATGACCGGGCCCTTCACGTAGTTGAAGTCCCAAGCCCACTGCTTGCCGCGCACGTCAATCGTGACGTCGGCCGCCTGGGAGCGGTCATCGATTGCACGCTGGTCCTGGTCGGTGAAGTAGAAGAACACCAGCACCATGAACAGCGGAATGGTCAAATAAAAGACCTCCAGAGGGAGGTTGTAGCTAAGCTGCTTCGGGAAACCCGTGGTGCCCTTGCGGCGGCGGTAGGCGATGATGCACCAGACCAGCAGGCCCCAAGTAATAATGCCGACGGCGAGGGCGGCGATCCATGAGTTGACCCAGAGGTCCATGATCCGATCGGTGTTGCTGGTGGTTCCACGTTCCGTGGGCAACCAGCCTTTTTCTACCTCTGGTGAACATCCGGTCAAAACCAACGCGCCGGCTAGTGCCAAGCCAGTGATCGAGGTGATCTTTATGCGTCGGCTGCCGGTTCGGTTCTGCGAACTCACAGACGGCCCTTCCTCTTGTTGCTGCAGCCCGGCCGGCCGGAAGCCCACCGGGCACACTAAAGTTTTACTACCCGATGTAGAGCTTACCGCTACCGAGCGGTTTTCGCCGACATGCTGGCCCAGTGCGTCGGACCGGGTTCAACCCGTTCCTGAACTGGGCCAACAGCCTGCGAATGCCCGGGTTAGTGGAACGAATCGCCGCAGGCGCAAGACCCGCCGGCGTTGGGGTTGTCGATGGTGAAGCCCTGCTTCGAGATCGTGTCCTCGAAGTCGATGCTGGCACCGCTCAAGTAAGGCACGCTCATCTTGTCGACAACCACTTCGACGCCGTCGTAATCGCGGACGGCATCGCCGTCGAGCAGGCGCTCGTCGAAGTAGAGCTGGTAGATCAGGCCCGAGCAGCCGCCCGGCTGAACAGCGACGCGGAGCCGCAAGTCCGTGCGGCCTTCTTGTTCGAGAAGGCTCCGGACTTTACCTGCGGCGACATCGGTCAACTTGACCTCGTGCTCAGGAAGCTCGCCGCCCGCGAGCTGCGCTCCGGTGCTGTTTTCGTTGGTTGCAGTGCTCATTGGCCTACCTTCTTATGAAGCTCTTGGCGGCTGCGCCTTCGCGCGGCCTGCCCTTACCCAAATACGTGCGGGCTATAGCTACATGCTACGTCGAGCCGACGCATAGCTATAACTCCTAACGTAACCGGCCGGACCCTTACGTTGTTCCCGGTCGATGCAGGCGCGGGCTCAGAGGCCTTCCGTGTTCAACCGGGCGAGCATCAGCGCCTCAGCGAGCACAGCGTTGCGGAAATCGCCGATGTGGAGCGATTCGTTGGCGCTGTGGGCCCGTGAGTCGGGGTCCTCGACACCAGTCACCAGGATCTGGACATCCGGATAGGTTTCCGTCAGATCCGCGATGAACGGTATGGATCCACCGATCCCCATTTCAACGGCGGGCACGCCCCATGCTTCACCGAGTGCCCACATCGCGATCCGGGCTGCAGCTGACGTTGTATCGGTGGAGAAGGCGTTGCCCCGCTCCCCCGGCACAAATGTCACCTTCGCACCGAAGGGCGCGTTCGCCTCCAGGTGCCTGCCGACTGCGTCCATGGCGGCATCGGGATCCTGCCCGGGAGCCAGGCGCAGGCTGAACTTTGCCCGCGCGGCGGGGAGCAGCGTGTTGGATGCGACGTCGACGGCGGGTGCGTCGATGCCGATGATGGACAACGCGGGCTTGGTCCAGAGCCTCGAAGCGATGCTCCCGTTGCCTGCGAGCCGTACGCCGTCGAGCACTGAGGCGTCAGCGCGGTACTGTTCCTCGTCCACGTCCTCTACGACGTCATCCTTGGCAACCAGGCCCTCGATGGCCACGTTGCCCTCGTCGTCGTGCAGGGTCGCGATGAGTCGGGACAGAAGGGTCGGCGCATCCAGTACGGGACCACCGAACATGCCGGAGTGCACGGCGTGATCCAGCACCCGCACTTCGAAGGTGCCGTCCACCAAGCCGCGGAGACTCGTTGTCAGCGCGGGAACACCGACTTTCCAGTTGCTTGAATCCGCCACAACAATGACGTTCGCCTCGAGGAGCTCGCGGTGGGTTTCGAGGAAAGTGCGGAACGTCGGCGAGCCCGCTTCTTCTTCGCCCTCGAAGAACAAGGTGACCCCAAGGCCGAAATCGTCTCCCAGCACCTGGGTTACGGCGGCGTAAGACGCCAGGTGGGCCATGATTCCCGCTTTGTCGTCGGCTGCGCCACGGCCATAAAGGCGGCCATCGCGTTCCTCTGCGACGAAGGGCTCGCTGTCCCACAAGGTCACATCGCCCGGCGGCTGCACGTCGTGGTGCGCGTAAAGCAGGATCGTTGCTTTGCCCGGCGCGGCGACGCGGCGCGCAACTATGGCAGGTCCACCGGGATTCCCGTCGGCCTTGTCGCAGCGCAGGATCTGGACGTCCTGGAAGCCCGACTCGCGGACCAACGCAGCAACAGCCTCGGCACTCCGCTCCAGCTCCGCCGGGTCAAAGCTGGGCCAGGCGATCCCAGGGATAGCGACCAGGGCTTTCAAACGGGTCATGGTCTCGTCGAAGGAAGCATCGATCGAGGACTTGAGCGCATCAACATTGATTGTGCCGGAGCCGCTGGAAAAGGTCTGCGGGATCTCCGCATTCATTGAAGTCATGGCGAAAAGACTACCTCCGCGAGTGGTGCCGGGGAACCGGACCGGGCGGCGTGGCGGGCCCATTCGGGGGGCGGCACGTCACGGCGACTTTGGCGCGGTTCCTGCGGGGTATTCTGTAGTGGTGTTTGGACGTAAAAAGGATGAGCCGAGCGCTCAAGACCAAGTAGACCAGCTTGCCGCCGACGCTGCCGTGAAAGGCGTTGGCAAGGGCGCTCCCACGCCCAAGCGCAAGGAACAGGAAGCGGCCCGTAAGCGCCCCCTCGTCCCGACGGACCGCAAGGCTTCGAAGGAAGCCGAGCGCATTGCCGTGCAGGATCAGCGCCAGAAAATGCGCCAGGCCCTGGACACCGGGGACGAAAAGTACCTGCCGCTGCGGGACAAGGGACCCCAGAAGCGTTTTGCGCGCGACTATGTCGACGCCCGTTTCAGCCTAGGTGAGTACCTGATGTTCGGTGCCCTGCTTTTCGTGGTCATCTCCTTCATCATTCCGTCAGGAAGCGACGCCCTGAGCTATATCCTGATCGGCTTCTGGGTCATGTTCCTCGCGGTGTTCGCGGATGTGTTCATCCTTTCCCGCAAGTTGCGCAAGGGCTTGACGCAGAAGTTCGGCGACGTCGAGCGGGGCACCGTCTGGTACGGCAGCATGCGTTCCCTGCAATTCCGTCGCTTGCGCCTGCCGAAGCCGCAGGTACAGCGAGGCCAGTACCCCGCTTAAGGCCCCCGATCCCCGAGGACAAGCGTCCGACGAAGCAGAAGGACCCTGGAACAGTTGTTCCAGGGTCCTTCTGCTTGACCGCACTTGGCTGTTCAGGAATGGTCCAGGTGTCTGGTTATCGGTTCCCTGCCTGGCGGCACGCTTAACTGCGCCGTTTGGCCAAGGCCCTGTTGATGCCGGCGGCCCAGAATGGACCTTCGTAAAGGAATGCCGTGTAACCCTGCACGAGGGTTGCTCCGGCGTCGAGCCGCTCCTGGACGTCGGCCGCGGACTGCACTCCGCCGACCGCGATGAGCACAAGGCCCTCCCCCACCGCGGCCTTCAGCCGGCGCAGAACCTCAAGCGAACGCGCCTTGAGCGGCGCACCGGAGAGTCCGCCGGCACCGCACGCATCCACTTTGCCCGGGTCGGTTACCAGGCCTTCCCGGCCGATGGTGGTGTTTGTGGCAATGATCCCGTCGAGCTTGAGGTCCAAGGCGAGGCGGGCGACGTCGTCAATGTCTTCGTCACTCAGGTCCGGTGCGATCTTGACGAGTAGCGGCACGTGGCGGCCGGCCGATTCGTCTGCGGCGTCGCCGACGGCGCGAAGGAGCGGGCGAAGCGTTTCGACGTTCTGGAGCAGGCGCAGTCCCGGAGTGTTGGGCGAGCTGACATTGACTACGAGGTAGTCGGCGGCGGGTGCCAGGCCGCGGGCACTGACCAGATAGTCCTCGACTGCGTCGTCGAGCTCGACAACCTTGGTCTTGCCGATATTGACTCCGATCACGGGACGAACCCCTGAATGGGTCCGCTGCAATGCCGCCCGAGCGGCCTTGAGCCGTGGGGCCACGGCCGCCGCGCCGTCGTTGTTGAAGCCCATGCGGTTGATGACGGCCTTGTCCTCGATCAAACGGAAAAGCCGTGGCTTCTCATTGCCGGGCTGCGCCTGGCCGGTGATTGTTCCCACTTCGACGTGGCCGAACCCCAGTTCAGCGAGGGCCTCGATTCCGTGGCCCTCTTTGTCGAAGCCAGCCGCAAGGCCAAAGGGCGACGGGAACGTCAGCCCGAAAGCCTCCGTACGCAATGAGGGGTGCGGGGCCGTCATTTTGGCCAAAACGCGTCCTGCGCCTGAGCGGTGTGCGAAGCGGATCGCCTGGAAGCCGATCTTGTGGGCTCTTTCGGCATCCATCCAGGAGAAGGCCAGCTTGAAGAATGTGGGGTAAACGCGCATGCTCCTAGTTTTCCGGTTTACGGGTCGCGCACCAAACCAAGCGGGTTACCGGGCGGTAGCATGTACGAATGCCGAGCAATCCACGTGATGGAGTTCACTCCCAGGCAATCATCGAAGCCGATGTCATCGTTATTGGCGCAGGATTGTCGGGACTGGTCGCCGCTGCCCAAGCCTACGCCGACGGCAAACGGGTTGCCGTCCTGGACCAGGAACCGTCCGCGTCCGTCGGCGGCCAGGCTCACTGGTCCTTCGGTGGCTTGTTCCTGGTCAACTCTCCCGAGCAGCGGAGGCTGGGCGTCAAGGACAGTGCCGAACTCGCCTTGGGCGACTGGCTGGCGTCCGCGGCCTTTGACCGGCCGGAGGACTCGTGGGCCAGGTTGTGGGCGGAGGCCTACGTGGATTTTGCCGCCGGCGAGAAACGCCGCTGGCTGAGATCGCTCGGCGTGCGGCTCTTTCCGTTGGTGCAGTGGGCTGAGCGCGGCGGCTACGGTCCCCAAGGCCACGGCAACACGGTCCCGCGGTTCCACGTCACCTGGGGCACGGGACCCGGCGTCGTGCAGCCTTTCCTGGCAAAAGTGAACGAAGGCGTGGCCCGCGGAAGGATATCCCTCCACTTCCGGCATCGCGCCACGGAAATGACGACGACGGCGGGCGGCGTCACCGGGGTCGGCGGCGAGATCCTTGGGGCGTCCGGCGCCGGACGCGGCGAAGCATCGTCCCGGACCGTCGTCGAGCGCTTTGAGGCGACCGCCGGAGCCATCATCGTGACGACCGGCGGCATCGGCGGGAACCACACTTTAGTGCGGAGGCAATGGCCCGACGGCGGTGCGCCGGAACATATGCTGAGCGGTGTACCCGCCTCCGTTGACGGCGCGTTTCTGGCCGCCGCCGCAGCCGCAGGCGGCAGGCTCATCAATGGCGACCGCATGTGGCACTACCCCGAAGGTATCCACAACCACTCCCCAGTGTGGCCTTCGCACGGTATCCGCATACTCCCCGGTCCGTCGGCGCTGTGGATTGACGCGACGGGCCGGCAGTTGCCCGCCCCGCTGTTTCCAGGCTTCGATTCACTGGGCGCCCTCCGGCACATCCTTGCGGGCGGACACGGACATTCATGGTTCGTGTGCAACCGCACCATCGCGCTGAAGGAGTTCGCCCTGTCAGGCTCCGAACAGAACCCGGACCTGACTGACAAGGACATCAGGCTTCTTGTTTCCAGGCTCAACCCAGGCAGCGATTCACCATTGCGCCTCTTCCTGGACCGTGGCGTGGACTTCCTGCACGCCGCGACGGCCACCGAGCTCGCCGCGAAAATGAACGCGCTCACGGGTTCAGCGCTGATAGATCCCGCCCAGCTCGATTCACTCATCCACGATCGGGACGTGCAAGTGGCAAGCGGACTGGGCAAGGACCCGCAGCTCGCCGCGATCCGCGCGGCGCGGCGTTTCGCCACCGACAAGATCATGCGAGTGGCGCCTCCGCACCGGCTCACCGACCCGGAGCACGGCCCGCTCCTGGCTGTCCGGCTCTCCGTCCTGACCCGTAAGAGCCTCGGCGGACTTCAAACGGACCTCCATTCGCGCGTGCTTGACGATTCCGGAGTTCCTGTCCCCGGCCTGTATGCGGCGGGTGAGGCCGCCGGTTTCGGCGGAGGAGGAATCCATGGCTACCGGGCATTGGAAGGGACGTTCCTTGGCGGCTGCCTGTTCTCCGGACGTGCAGCCGGGCGCGATGCCGCGGCGAGTGTCTAAGCTGTTCCCATGGAGTGGCAGACCGATATCCTCGGTGCGGACTTCGAGAGTTGCGCCTTCGAGGCGGCCGGACCTGATGGCGTCGTCCGGCGCGCAACGCTGGTCCGGCATGTCCCGCGCCAGGGCGCGGACAGCCCGGGTGGCTTTCCCCCGTCCGCCAACCGTTCGGTCCTGTTCCTGCACGGATGGAGCGACTATTTTTTCAACGTCGCCTTGGCGGAGTTCTGGACGGGACAAGGCTTCCATTTCTACGCGTTGGACATGCACAACCATGGCCGCAGCCTGCAAGCGGACAGGCCTGGCGGTTACGTTGAGCACCTGAACGATTACGACGCCGAAATCAGCAAAGCCATCGATATGATCCGCTCTTCGGATGGGCATGGGCAGGAGCCCGGCTCGTTGACCCTGATGGGGCATTCCACCGGAGGCCTCGTGGCCGCTTTGTGGGTCAGCAGCCACCCCGGCTCCGTCCAGTACCTCGTCCTCAATAGCCCGTGGCTTGAAATGCACGGAAGTTCCGTGGTCCGCCGCGCCGCCCAGACCATGGTGAAGCCGCTGGCACGCTTCCGGCCCACGACCATCCTGCGCTTGCCCGAACGCGGCTTCTATTACCGCAGCATCAGCAGCTCGGCCGAAGGCGAGTGGCTCCTCGACGATAAATACCGCCCGCCTTTGGCTTTCCCCATGCGCGCCGGTTGGCTCAGCGCGGTCCTCAGCGGCCACACGAGGGTAGCCCGGGGGCTGAGAATAGACATCCCGATCCTGGTCTTGATTTCCGGAGCGAGCGCCAACGGCATGGTCTGGCAGGAGTCCATGCGGCATTCGGACGCCGTGCTGGACGTCAACACCATGGCCGTCCGAGCCATGACCCTTGGCCGGACCGTCACCCTGGAACGGGTGGACGGCGGCCTCCATGATGTTTTCCTGTCGGCCGGCCCGGTGCGCGCCGATGCCTACGACAGGCTAGCGCGTTGGATTCACGGGTACATCACCAACGAGCCGCGGACGGAACCTCCGGCAGGCTACGAACTTGGACAAGCGGGGGAAACGCCATGACCACTGAACTGGGGGTGCCGGTCTGGCAACATGACTTCCTGGGCGGTGGTTTCGAGGCCTTGGAGCTGGAACTTCCACCGGACGAGGAGGGTCCGGTCTGCGCCACCCTCGTCCGGCACGTCCGCCCGCTCGCTACGCAGACGGCGCCGCACGGACTCTTGGATGCCTTGACGGCATTCACTCGACGACGGCGCCGGCGCGACGTGCCCGTCACCCCCGGGCCGCCGAGGGTGGTGCTGTACCTCCACGGCTGGGCAGACTACTTCATGCAGACAGAACTGGCCGAGTTCCTCGGCGCCTCGGGTTTCCATTTCTATGCCCTTGACCTGCGCAAGTTCGGGCGGAGCCTGCGGCCGGGCCAGACTCCCGGCTACACCACCGATCTCTCGGTCTATGACGAAGACCTTGACGCCGCCCTTCGTGCCATCCAGCAGGATGTTGCCGAACTGACGGGTAGCGCGGAGGTACCCACCGTCCACCTCCTGGCCCACTCTCTGGGCGGACTGATCGCGGCGCTGTGGGCTGACCGGAATCCTGGCCGTATTGCCACCCTGACGTTGAATTCGCCGTGGCTGGAACTCCAGGGCAGCAGCCTGATCCGCAGCATGGCGATGCGTCTGGTGGAACCGTTTGCGCGTACCGATCCCAAACGGCCCTTCCGTTTCCCTGAGATGCCGGCCTACTGGGAAAGCGTCAGCAATCTGGCCCACGGCGAATGGACCCTGGATCCGGAATGGAGGCCCCGGGCTTCCTTCCCGATCCGTGCAGGGTGGACAAAGGCAGTCCTGGCCGGGCACGCCGCCGTCGAACGCAAACTCAATATCGACGCTCCGGTGCTCGTGCTGCTTTCCGGCCGGACTCGGATCCAGGCCGAGTGGACCGCGGAGCTCATGCGCGTCGACGCCGTGATCGACGTCGAGCAGACTGCCCGCCGGGCGCTGGGCCTCGGGCGCCGGACGGCGGTTTTCCGCTATCCAGGCGCCCTTCACGATGTATTCCTGTCACGGCGTACCGTCCGGCAGCAGGCCTACCGGGACGTGGCCATCTGGTTGGCATCCTATCCGGACTGAGCGGTTTCACGGCGCGCTCGTGTTAACACGGTGCGCTCGCGCTAAGTCGGTGCCGCGTTCAGCGGGGTGCCGCAGCGTCGACCGCGCCTCCGTAGCGGCGGTCCCTTTTGGCATAGATCTCGACGGCGTCCCACAAAGTCCTGCGGTCGACGTCGGGCCACAGGGTGTCCATGAAGACGAATTCCGCATAGGCGGATTGCCACAAGAGGAAGTTCGAGAGGCGCTGCTCGCCGGAGCTTCGCAGGAACAAGTCCACATCCGGAAGATCCGGCTCATCGAGGTATTTCTGGATGGTCTTCTCGGTGACGGAGCCGGGCTTGAGGCGGCCATCAGCGACATCCTGGGCAATCGCGGCCACGGCGTCGGCGATTTCAGCGCGGCCGCCGTAGTTCACACACATGGTCAGGGTGCACGTGTCGTTGCCGCGCGTGTACTCCTCGGCTTCTTCCAGCTCCTTGATGACCGAGCCCCAGAGCCTGGGCCGCCGTCCCGCCCAGCGGATCCGCACGCCCCATTCATCAAGCTGATTGCGCTGCCGACGTAGCACATCCTTGTTAAATCCCATGAGGAAGCGCACTTCTTCAGGAGAACGGCGCCAGTTTTCGGTGGAGAAAGCGTAGACGCTGACGTACTTGATGCCCAGTTCGATCGCGCCCGCCATCACATCCAGCAGGGCCGGCTCCCCGGCTTTGTGACCCTCGATGCGCGGGAGTCCACGTTGGTTCGCCCAGCGGCCGTTGCCGTCCATGACAATGGCCACGTGCTGCGGTATCAGTTCTGCAGGTATGGCCGGCGGCCTGGCGCCCGAAGGGTGGTGGTAGGGGGCCCTCACCGGGGTGGTCCGCGCCGTTGCCGTCTTCTTTTTTCCCAGTGCCACTTTCAGCTTCGCTCCACATGTTTGAGGGACTTCAATGCTCGTTCAAGGTGCCATTGGAGGTAACTCGCCACCAATCCGGCGGCCTCGCGGCGATGCAAGGATTCGGACACATCCGCCGTGGCCCAGTCCCCCGTCAGCAGCGCACCCAACAGGACGACGGTCTCGGGAGCGGGTGCCGGCGAGCCTGGCGGCCGGCAATCGTTGCAGATCATTCCGCCCAAGGGAGCGGAGAAGGCTGTGTGCGGACCCCTCGCCCCGCAGCGGGCGCAATCCGTGAAACTGGGCGCCCAGCCGCCGGTCGCCAAAGCGCGGAGCAAGTAGGAGTCCAGAATGAGCTCCGGCGGGTGGTCGGAACGGCTCAACGCGGCAAGTGCCCCGACAAGCAGGTTGTACTGGGCGGTTCCCGAATCGGCGTCGGCGTCGGTCAGCTTTTCTGCCGTTTCCGTCATGGCGGCGGCAACGGTGTACCGGGAGTAGTCGGCAGCGATCGAGCTCCCATAGGCGCCCTTCGCGACAGCCTGGGTGACGATGTCAAGAGTGCGGCCGGAAACGAGTTGCAGGTCGGCAACCATGAACGGCTCCAGCCGGGCACCGAACCGGCTGCTGGTCCGCCGTACGCCCTTGGCAACTGCCCTTACTTGTCCGTGGTGCTTTGTCAGCAAAGTGATGATGCGGTCCGCTTCGCCCAACTTGTGGGTGCGCAGCACTACGGCATCGTCCCGATAGGACCGCGCTGCAAACGACGAAGGATTGGCCACAGTTAATCTTCGCACCACACCGGACCTTCTCGGGGCCGGCGAAGCCGTGCGGCGCCGTGTTGACGACGCCGCACGGCAAATGGCTATGCCCGGACGGCCCTGATGGCCCGGTTGACGGCAGAGATGACTGCCTTGAGTGCCGCGGTGCTCGTGTTGGGATCGATACCGACTCCCCAGAGGACCCGCTCGCCCACGGCGCATTCAACGTATGCTGCGGCAGTGGCGCTGCCACCTTCGGAAAGGGCATGTTCGGAGTAGTCCAGGACGCGGACGTCCACGCCGTCTTGACGCAGGATGTCCAGCATGGCCGCGATCGGGCCGTTGCCCGTGCCGGTCCGCTGGACCACCGTGCCGTCAATGCGCAGGGCCGCATGCAGGGTCAATTCGCCGGACTCATCGGTCTCGGTGCGGATGGAACCCAGCGAGTAGCGTCCCCACTGGCCATCGGCCGTGCTGGCCGGCAGGTACTCGTCCTGGAACATGGCCCACAACTGGGCACCGCTGACCTCGCCGCCCACAGTGTCGGTGCGGTGCTGGATGACGCCGGAGAATTCGATTTGTGCGCGGCGCGGCAGGTCGAGGCTGTGCTCGTTCTTGAGCAGGTACGCCACCCCGCCCTTGCCGGACTGCGAGTTGACGCGGATGACGGCCTCGTAGCTACGGCCCAGGTCCTTGGGATCGATCGGCAGGTACGGAACCTGCCAGGTGAAGTCATCCACGGCCTTGCCAGCGGCGGCGGCGTCCTTCTCGAGGGCTTCGAAGCCCTTCTTGATGGCGTCCTGGTGCGAACCGGAGAATGCCGTGAACACCAGGTCGCCACCGTACGGGGAACGCTCGGGAACGGGCAACTGGTTGCAGTACTCGACCGTCCGGCGGACTTCGTCAATGTCCGAGAAATCGATCATCGGATCCACGCCTTGGACGAACATGTTCAGGCCTAGGGTGACCAGGTCCACGTTGCCGGTACGCTCGCCGTTGCCGAACAAGCAGCCTTCGATGCGGTCGGCGCCGGCCAGGTAGCCCAACTCAGCGGCGGCAACACCCGTGCCGCGATCGTTGTGCGGGTGGAGGGAGATGATGATGCCTTCACGCGGGTGCAGATTCCGGTGCATCCATTCGATGGAGTCGGCGTAGACATTGGGCGTGGCCATTTCCACGGTGGCGGGCAGGTTGATGATGACCTGCTTGTCCGCGGACGCTTCGAAAACGTCGGCGATCGCGTTGCAAACACGTGCTGCGTACTCGAGCTCGGTTCCGGTGAAGGACTCCGGCGAGTACTCGTACGTGATGTGTGTGTCCGTGAGGGTTTCCTCGTATTTCTTGCACAAGCGGGCACCCTGGAGGGCGATGTCCAGGATCCCGTCCTCGTCCTGGTTGAACACGACGCGCCGTTGCAGGACCGACGTGGAGTTGTACAGGTGGACGATGGCCTGCTTGGCGCCGACGAGGGATTCGTAGGTGCGTTCGATCAGGTGCTCGCGCGCCTGGGTCAGGACCTGGATGGAAACGTCATCCGGGATGTGGCCGCCTTCGATGAGCTGCCGCACGAAGTCGAAGTCTGTCTGCGAAGCGGACGGGAAGCCGACTTCGATTTCCTTGTAGCCCATCTTGACCAGCAGTTGGAACATTTTCAGCTTGCGGGCCGGGCTCATGGGGTCGATCAGTGCCTGGTTGCCGTCACGGAGGTCCACTGCGCACCAGCGGGGAGCTTTGGTGATGACCTTGTCCGGCCAGGTGCGGTCCGGCAGCTCGACATTGATCTGTTCCTGGAAAGGCAGGTACCGATGAATGGGCATTCCGGAGGGCTTTTGTGCGTTGCGCATGACTTGGGGCCTTTTCTCTTAATCTTTGATGGAAGATTGGCCGGGCATAGCTAACTCCGCAGCGAGGGTTGGCCTAGCGAATGATCGCCTACGAGGCCCCGCCGCGGCAGCTAAGGAGAAGCATTCCTGCACGCACCATTTCACAGTAACACGGGTGCGTATGATGACAATGCAATACCAGAAGCAACGTCCACTATGCAGACGCGTGAACGGTAGTGAGCCGGTTCCGCTCGTCGTCCGAAGGAGTTCTTGTGCCACAGTCGGGGATCACACTGTCCAACATCGATGAAAGCGTCAGGCCGCAGGACGACCTTTACCAGCACGTCAACGGGGCGTGGCTGAAGTCGACGGTCATCCCGGACGACCGACCGCTCGAGGGAACCTTCACCGCGCTCCGCGACGGCGCGGAACTAGCAGTCAAAGCGATCATCGAGGAAGCTGCAGCAAAGGGCGAAGACGCCAGCGGCATCGAGCGCAAAGTAGGCGGGCTCTACAACAGCTTCATGGACGAGGAAGCCACCGAGGCCAAGGGCATGGAGCCTATCCGCGCCCGGCTCGCGGAGGTCTTTGCCACGGCGTCGCCGGCCGAAGTGGTGGCCCTGACGGGGCGCCTGTTCCGCTCGGATGTTTCCGGCCTCTTCTCGATCTATCCCGCTCCCGACGCCGGGAACCCGGACCGGATCCTGTTGTACATCGGCCAGGGCGGCCTGGGCCTTCCCGACGAATCGTATTACCGGGACGAGAAGTTCGAAGGCATCGTCAGCGCCTATGCCAAATACGTCGCCAAACTCTTCGGCCTGGCGGGCATTCCCGACGCCGACACTGCCGCGGCGCGCGTCGTCGCCCTTGAAAAGGCCCTTGCTTCGCACCACTGGGACAACGTCACCCTGCGCGATCCGCAGAAGACCTACAACCTCAAGACCGCGGAAGAGGGCCGCGAACTGTTTCCACACCTTGACGCATGGTTCGATTCGGCCCGCATTGAAGCGGACAAGTACACCGAGCTGGTGGTCAGCACCCCGGACTTCTTCACCGGTGCGTCCGCCCTTGTCGAGTCCGAGTCCCTTGCCACGTGGCAGGAGTGGCTGGCCCTGCGCGTGCTCAATGCCGCCGCCCCTTATCTTTCGTCGGCGTTCGTGGACGCAAACTTCGATTTCTACGGCACCACCCTGAGCGGCACTCCACAGAACAAGGACCGGTGGAAGCGGGGCGTCGCCGTCGTCGAAGCCGCCCTTGGGGAGGCGGTAGGCCAGATCTACGTGGAACGCCACTTCCCCGAAGGCTACAAGGCCAGGATGCAGACGCTGGTTGCCAAGCTGATCGAGGCCTACCGCGAGAGCATCACGGCCCTCGACTGGATGGGCGAAGACACCAAGGCGGAAGCGCTGAAAAAACTTGAGGCCTTCCGGCCCAAGATCGGTTTTCCGGACAAGTGGATCGACTATTCCGCCGTCGAGATTGACCCGAGCGACCTTTTGGGCAACGTCGAGCGGGCACACAACGCCGACGTCGACCGTCACCTCGATGAGGTCGGCAAGCCGGTCGATCTCGACAAGTGGCTCATGACCCCGCAGACCGTCAACGCGTACTACCACCCGATGCTGAATGAGATTGTCTTCCCCGCCGCGATCCTGCAGCCACCCTTCTTCACGGCGGAAGCTGACGACGCGGTCAACTATGGAGGCATCGGCGCCATCATCGGTCATGAAATCGGCCACGGCTTCGACGACCAGGGCTCCCAGTTCGATGGAAGCGGAGCGCTGCGGAATTGGTGGAGCGAGGAGGACAGAAAGGCGTTCGAAGGACTGGCGGCAAAGCTCGTAGCCCAATTCGACGCCCTTGCCCCCTACGCCGCCCCTGAGCACAAGGTCAACGGGAAGCTCACGCTCGGCGAAAACATCGGCGATCTCGGCGGCCTGACCATAGCCTACAAGGCCTACCTCTTGAGCCTTGACGGTGCTGAGCCGCCGGTCCTTGAAGGCCTGACCGGACAGCAGCGCTTCTTCATGTCCTGGGCTGCCGGCTGGCGCCAAGTCATCCGTCCCGAGGAGGCCATCCGGCGCGTCGCTACGGACCCGCACTCCCCCAACGAGTTCCGAACGAATGCCATCGCCAAGAACCTGGATTCGTTCCATGAGGCGTTCGCGGTGGAAGCCGGGGATGGAATGTGGCTGTCGCCTGAGGACCGCGTCAGCATCTGGTAGGCAGCAGCAGCTACCTCGCGACGAGTGCCGGGTTGACCGCCTGGCATTTCACGTCGCCTGCGGTCTGCTTGACGACGTCGGCCGGAACGGAGGCAACTCCGTACTTGGTTCCCGAATCGAAGTCACTGCCGATATAGACCTGGACTCCCACGATGCCGTTGGATGGTTCGACTTGCGAGGCCGGGATCCCCAGGAGATTCGCGACATCCGGCGCAACGTCGGCATAGCCTGCCCCGTAATACACAACGGTCTTGGGAACGGCAGCCGCGAGGAAGTGTGCGGCTTTCGTGAATCCGCCGCCAACCAGGGCGGCTGCGATCTCCTGGCCGCGGGATGCGATGCCTGTTCCGTCGGCAACGGTCACTGTCTGAAGGGCCTTGTCATAGGCGGGAACAGGCGGAGCGCTCGGCGCTGGCGCCGCGCTGCCGGACGGTGCCCCCGAGGCCGCAGGCGAGGGACTGGCCGAGGGAGCGGCCGTAGCCCCCGGGGTGGTCAGGTCGAGGTTCGCGCGCATGGCTGCGAACAGCTGGGTGGCCTGCGGTTGAACCAATTCGAGCCTGTTGGGATCGACGGCGGCGGGCTGGGTGGGAATCGACACGAACGCGACCTTGGACAAGTCAACGTCCTTGAGGCGGCTCCCGATGGTCAGGAGCGACTGGACGGACGCCAGGCCTTCGTCCACGGTCAGGTTCTTTGTCACGGCATCGGCAATGGACAGCAAGCTCTGCGGATTGCCCAGCGTGCCATCAGACTTGATCTTCCGGGTCAGCGAGGAGAGGAAACCCTGCTGCGCCTGGATACGGCCGAGGTCGCTTCCATCGCCAAAACCGTGGCGGGTACGGAGGAAGGCCAGGGCTTGTTCCCCTTGGACGCTCGATGTTCCCTTGGGGAGCCGGAGTCCGGAATCGGGGTCGTAGACGGCGTCGCTCACGCACACATTGACTCCGCCTACGGCGTTGGACAGCTCCTTGACGGCGTTGAAGTCAGCCATCATGAAGTGGTCGATTTGCAGTCCCGTGAGCTTGTTGACTGTGTCCACGGCGCAACCGATCCCGGCTTCTGCCATGGCCGAGTTGATCATGACGTTCGAGTGGGGTTGATACACGGTATTGGTCTTGGGATCAGTGCATGACGGGACATTCACCAGGAGGTCACGGGGAAAGCTCGTGAGGCTCACTCTCTTGTTGTCCGCTGAAATGTCCAGCAGCATCATGACGTCTGACTGGCCGTAACCGGTGGAATCCTGCGTTGAACCGTATTGCGAGTTCTTGCCATCCCTCGTGTCGGACCCGAGGATGAGGATCTGCAGGCGGTCCGTTGCATCGTTGGCCGCGGCTTCGGTTCTCGTGGCGCCCGCCGACAACGGTGCTTTGCTGATGTTCGATTGCAAGCGGATGACCCAGTAGGCGGCGAAAGCGATACCGGCAACCAACAGCACTGACACCGTCACGGCAGTGACCTTGAGCCAGAGCGGGAGGCCCTTCGGAGCATTCATGTGGCGGGGGGTGCCGGGAGCTTCCCCGTGGCGTGCAGCGCCGCGGGCACCAAGGGTGCCGGGCTCTTGTACGCGTGCATCGCGACGTCGCACGACTCGCTCAACCTTTCCTCGGAAAATGGGATTCGGACCATTTTACGGGCCCAAACTGGGAAATTCCCCAGCGGTTAGAACCCCAGCTTCACGAGTTGCTTCGGGTCGCGCTGCCAGTCCTTGGCCACTTTCACGTGCAGGTCGAGGTAGATCTTGGTTCCCAGGAGGGCCTCAATGCCCTTGCGGGCGTTCGTTCCGACTTCGCGCAGCCGGCTTCCGGCCTTGCCGATGATGATGGCCTTCTGGGACGGGCGCTCAACGTACAAATTGACCCGCACGTCGAGGAGCGGGTTGTCTTCGGAGCGGCCCTCGCGGGGCAGGATTTCCTCCACCACCACGGCCAGGGAGTGCGGAAGCTCGTCGCGGACGCCTTCCAGCGCTGCTTCCCGGATAAGTTCGGCGACCATGACGGCCTCCGGTTCATCGGTGAGTTCACCGTCCGGGTAGAGCGGCGGAGAAGGCGGCATGTGGCCGATGAGGACGTCGGCGACCGTATTGACCTGGAAACCGTCGGTTGCTGAAACCGGAACGATATCGGCCCAGCCTTGCTCGCCGAGGACTTCGCGGCCCAATGCGGCTACAGCCAGGAGTTGCTCGGTCAGGGCCTGGCGGTCAACAAGGTCGGTCTTGGTGACCAGGGCGATGATGGGCTTGCGTCCCACCGCGGCGAGCTGGGCTGCGATGTACTTGTCGCCCGGTCCGATCTTCTCGTTGGCGGGCAAGCAAAAGCCAATGGCGTCCACCTCGGAGAGGGTGTCCGCGACGAGATCGTTGAGCCTCTTGCCAAGGAGGGTGCGCGGGCGGTGGAGTCCCGGGGTGTCGACAAGGATCAGCTGCGCGTCGTCCCGATGGACAATGCCGCGGATCGTGTGCCTCGTGGTCTGCGGTTTTGCCGAGGTGATGGCCACCTTCTGGCCGACCAAAGCGTTGGTGAGGGTGGACTTGCCGGCGTTGGGACGCCCCACAAGAACCGAGAATCCTGCGTGGAAGCCGCCGAAGTCCTGATCGGCGTCGAACTTCTTATTGTGCTTGCTCACGTGGAACTCCCTGTTGCGTTGTGTCGGCCTCGTCGAGAAGGTCTTCAAGGTCAGTGTCTTCTTTTGGAATGGCTGCCGCAATGATATGGCTGACCCGGTTTCGCCGGCCTTCCAGCCTATCGGCTTTCAAGGAGATCCCATCCACGTGCACCGCGCTGCCGACGATGGGCACCTTGCCCAGGGTCTTGGCCAGGAGGCCGCCTACGGTGTCCACTTCGTCGTCGTCGAGGTCAATGTGGAAAAGTTCGCCGAGGTCGTCGATGCTCATCCGCGAACTGACGCGGTACGTGCCGTCACCAAGGTCAGTGACCTCGGCATCGTTCGAATCGTACTCATCGACGATCTCCCCGACAATTTCCTCAATCAGGTCCTCCAGCGTCACCAGTCCGGCCGTGCCGCCGTATTCGTCAATGACGACGGCGACGTGCGTGGACTCTTGCTGAAGCTCGCTCAGGAGGTCGCTGACAGGCTTCGATTCGGGAACGAAGCGTGCCTCGCGGGCTATGGCGTCAACGTCCTGGCGTACTGATGGTTGTTCGGGGCGATGCAATGCGGCAGCGACGTCCTTCAAATAGAGAATGCCGCGGATCTGGTCCGCGTTCTCGCCGATGACGGGGATCCTTGAGTACCCGGAACGGAGGAACAAGGCCATGGCCTGCTCCAGGCTGGATCCGGACTCGATGCTCACAATGTCCGTTCGAGGAACCATCACCGAGCGCACCAAGGTGTCGCCGAAGTCGAAGACCGATTGGATCAGTTCGGCCTCGCTGTCCTCGATCATGTCGGATTCCGTGGCCCTGTCCACGAGTTCACGGAATTCTTCCTCGCTGAAGAATGCTTCGTCGCCGCTGGGCGCGCCGGGCGCTACCGTACTGCCGATCGCCACGAGCCAACCAGGGATGGGACCCAGGATCCAGCACAGGAACCTGATGAGTGGTGCCGAGTAGCGAACCACCCCGCCCGAGTGGGCGCGTCCGAGTTGACGGGGCGAGACGCCCACCAGAACGAATCCAATGACGGCCATGATGCCTGTAGCCGCCAATCCGGCAAGCCAAACGTTCTCTAGGAGGCTGTGCATGACGACGGCGACGGCCACTGCTGCCGCCATCTCGAACCAGACACGCCAGAACCGCAGTGCGCGAATGTGCGCAACGGGCTGGGCGAGGATACTGCGAAGTGAATTTCCCCTGCTCTTGACGATGGCTTGCTCCGCGTCGTGCCGCGGCAGGAAGGTGAAGGCAGCTTCAGCCGCGGTCAGCAGGGCGACGAAACTGAGGAATACCAACGCCATCCCGACCAGGATGAGCGAGGTCACAGCATGGTCTCCATGGGGGCGTCCTTGCCGAGGAACGCGGACAGCAGCTCACGCTGCAGGCCGAACATCTCTTCCTTTTCCTCCGGCTCCGCGTGGTCGAAACCGAGGAGGTGAAGGATTCCGTGCGTGCAGAGCAGGAGCATTTCATCCTGCGTTGAATGACCGGCGTTGCGCGCTTGAGCCTCGGCTACCTGCGGGCAGATGGCGATGTCGCCCAGCATGCCCTGTGGAGCCGGCTTGCCGGGAGTACCTGGAGTCAGCTCATCCATCGGAACAGACAGGACGTCCGTGGCGCCGGGTTCGTCCATGAGCTCGATGTGGAGCTTTTCCATGGCGGGCTCATCCACCAGGAGGATGGAAAGTTCGGCCTGCGGGTGAATGTAGAGCCGCTCGAAGATGAAGCGCGAAAGCGTCACCAATTGTGCCTCGTCCACCTGGACGCCGGACTCGTTGTTGACCTCGATGCTCATCGGTGTTCTCCCCGTTTGTCATGGATGGGCGTGTGCTGGGCACGCACCCGGTGCTTTTCGTCCCACTTGCTGTAGGCGGACACAATGTCAGCGACGAGCCGGTGCCTGACGACGTCGGAAGCGTCCAGCATCGTGAAGTTCACGCCGTCGATCCCGCTGAGGATCTCCTGGACGATGCGCAGCCCGGAAGTGGCGCCGAAGGGCAAATCCACCTGGGTGATATCCCCCGTGACAACCATCTTGGATCCGAAGCCCAAACGGGTCAGGAACATCTTCATCTGTTCCGCCGTGGTGTTTTGCGCCTCATCGAGGATGATGAACGCGTCGTTGAGCGTGCGGCCGCGCATGTACGCAAGCGGTGCTACCTCAATGGTCCCGGCAGCCATGAGCCGCGGAATCGATTCCGGATCCATCATGTCGTGCAAAGCATCGTACAAAGGACGCAGGTAGGGGTCGATCTTGTCGCTCAACGTTCCCGGCAGGAACCCGAGGCGCTCACCTGCTTCAACGGCGGGCCTCGTGAGGATGATGCGGCTGACTTCCTTGAGCTGCAGTGCCTGGACGGCTTTGGCCATCGCCAGGTACGTCTTGCCGGTGCCCGCAGGGCCGATCCCGAAGATGACGGTGTTGTCATCTATGGCATCGACATAGTTCTTCTGATTGAGCGTCTTGGGCCGAATGGTGCGCCCGCGGCTCGAAAGGATGTTGTGGGTCAGGATTTCCACGGGGTTTTGCAGCGATTGGCTCCGCAACAAGGAAACAAGCTGCTGGAGCACGTCCGGGGTGATGACTGTCCCCTTGCCGACCAGGCCACGGACTTCCTCCAGAAGGCGCATGATCCTGGGAACGTCGCTTGACGGTCCGCTGAAGGAGAGCTCGTTGCCGCGCACGTGGAAGTCGACGCCGGGGAACTGGGCTTCGATGTAGCGCAAGGCCTCGTCATGGCTGCCAAGGGTCTGAACCATCTGATCCGAGTTGTCGAAGATGACAACTTCCGTCCGGGCGCCCGGGACAGAGTGGGGAAACTCGGCCGGACCTGTCTCAACGCTGCCGGCCTTGGGCCGCCCGTTCAATGATTCTGTCATAGTGCTGGCCTCGCGGCCTGTGCTCCTCGGGCTTGGTGATGTCCATCGATTTTCTCCGATGTCCGTCTGCTGGATGGGCGCAGGATCGTGGGCCTCGGATTGCTTTCAATCCTACGCCAGCCAGTCTCCGGGATGGGTCCGGACCGTGCCCGGCGGGGCTGCGGACGGCGGATTCGTGCCGCTTTGGTATCAACTCGGCATCGACCTCGTATCAATCGGATTGCAGTTGTCCGCCCGGGTATCGAAACGCCAGCCGGGGCCCCGGAGACTATGACAAGCTGATTCATGGGCAAAAATGCCCCTGTGCCCGGCCGCCGGGCGCATGACTCCCCCGCGCTACAGCGGCCGAACACGATCAGGAATCCAAAATCACCAGGCCAGCCGTCACCCCTCACGGCACACGCATCCGGAAACGTTCCGCGATGCTTGTGACCGCCTTGACGGCTGCCTTGTTCCTGTCGGGATGCATTGCCGATCGCACTGGACAGGGATCCACGACGCCGGTCCCCACCCCGACCGCTGCCCTGCAGACGGCCCCCGACAGCAATGCTCCGCTCGAAACGACCCAGGCCTCCAACAAGATCCCCGTGTACTGGATCGGGCGCAGCGACACGGACACCTTCCTGTACCGCGAATTCCGTGACAACCCAGGCAACGAGAACCCCATCACCACGGCGCTGCGGATCATGATGTCCCAGAAGCCTCTGGATCACGATTTCTTCACTCCCTGGCAGAACCCTGGCAGCCTGGCGACCTCGATTTCCGGTAAGAACGTGGTCACGGTCGATGTTTCCCGCGACGCGTTCAACTCCAATCTCGATGCCGGGATGGCACAGCGGGCGGTCCAGGAACTCGTCTATACCGCTACCGCTGCGGCCGCAAGTTCGGGCCTGATCGATTCAGGACAGCAGATCAAGGTGACCATCCTGGTTGACGGGCACACGGACTACATGGCATTCGGCCAGGTCAAACTCGGCGATCCGATGGTGCGCGACGCCTCCATGGTGGCGCCGGTGTGGATCATCGACCCGCAGGAGGACCTGACCTTGCCTTCCGGTCCGGTCAAGTTCAACGGCCGAAGCACGGACCCCTCGAAGAAGCTGCATTGGCAAATCCTTCGCGAGAACTCAAACGGCGACAAGTCCTCGTACCTCGCCGGGCAGGTCACTGCCTCGACCGTTCCGGGACAGGGTGGAACCTTCAGCTTCACAGTGGGGCTCGGAGCGGGCCGCTACGAATTGCGGGTCTCCTTGATGGGACCCAACGACGCGGACATCGCGACTGATACCCGTACTTTCACCGTTCGCTGAGGACGTCCGCTGATCTAGGACGTGCTGCGGGCTACCAGCGCCCCAGGATGTCACTGGCGAGCACGACGGCGGCAGGACCCGCCGTCGACGAGCGAAGCACGTGGTGGCCCAAGAGCGCGGTGACGGCGCCGACGTCGCTGAGTTTCGTCACTTCGCGCGGTGAAATGCCGCCCTCTGGGCCGACAATGAGCAGCACTTCCCGCCCAGCCCCGGCATCGGCGTCGGAAACCCCGCCGTGCCACTTCTCCAGGACCTCCCGCAGCGGACGTTTCGCGTCCTCGTGCAGGATGATCGCCAGATCGGCGGCGGCAACGGCCGCAGCCAGGCCGGAGCCGTCGACGGCGGCACGCACCTCGGGAATCCACGCGCGCCGCGCCTGCTTGGCGGCTGCCGTGGCGACAGATTGCCATTTCGCGTGGGCTTTTGCCGCCCGGTCACCCTTCCAGCGCACGATGGAACGTTCCGCCTGCCAGGGCACGACGGCGTCGATCCCGAGTTCCGTTGCCGTTTCGACGGCGAGCTCGTCCCGGTCGCCCTTCGCGAGGGCCTGGACCAACACGAGCCGTACGGCTGGCTGGTGTTCCTCCTGGACGGCGGAGGCAAGGACCGTCAGGGTTCCCTGCCCGGATTCGGCCACGGTGCCCGTGAGCCGTTTGCCGGCACCGTCGGCGATATCGACGGCTTCGCCGATTTCCAGGCGCTTGACGGTGACTGCATGCCTGGCTTCGGCGCCGTCAAGCATGAAAGAGTCGCCAGGGCCGAGCCCATCAAGCGATCCGGCAGCTGTGAAGAATACGGGGTTGCTCACCGCTACAGGTTACCGAGCTTGTCCCGCAGCTTCGCGAACATACCTCCACTGGCCACAAGCTTGCCTTCGGTGAACTGCTCCCCGCGCAACTTGGCCAGTTGGCGAAGCAGGTCTTCCTGTGCGGCGTCGAGCTTGCCGGGCGTCTCAACGTGAAGGTGCACCTTGAGGTCTCCCCTGCCGTAGCCGCGGAGATGGGTGACGCCCAGCCCGCGCAGGGTGATGACTTCGCCGGACTGCGTGCCGGACTTGACGTCGATTTCCTGGGGACCGTCGAAAGTCTCAAGCTGGAGCTCGGTACCCAGCGCCGCGGCGGTCATGGGGACGCTCAGCGTGGCGTGGAGGTCGTCGCCTTCGCGGATGTAGGTGGAGTCGCTGTTGACCCGGATCTCCACGTAGAGGTCGCCGGGAGGCCCGCCTGCGGGGCCTGCTTCGCCTTGCGACGACAGCTGGATGCGGGTCCCGGTAGCGACGCCGCCAGGCACCTTGACGGTCAGTGAACGGCGGCTGCGGATGCGGCCCTGGCCGTTGCACTCATTACAGGGATCCTTGATGATCGAGCCGAAACCTTCGCATGATCCACACGGCGCGGCGGTCATGACCTGGCCGAGGATCGAGCGCACGGCCCGCTGGACCTGGCCCGAGCCGCCACAGATGTCGCAGCGTTCCGGGTGGGTGCCCGGTCGGCAGCATGAGCCTTCGCACGTGGGACAGATGACTGCAGTGTCCACTTCGAGCTTTTTGTTGACACCGAAGACGGCTTCGCGCAAGTCGATGCGGACACTGATCAAGGCGTCCTGCCCGCGGCGCATGCGTGATGCGGGGCCTTGCATGCCGCCACCTCCTCCGCCGAAGAAGGTGTCGAAGATGTCCTGGAAGGCGAATCCCTGGCCCGCGTAGCCGCCGCCGAAACCGTTGTCGGTCCCGTTCTCGTTGCCGGTGGCGTCGTAGACGCGGCGCTTCTGTGGGTCGGAGAGGACCTCGTAAGCGTGGGTCACCGCCTTGAATTCCTCTGCAGCGCCGGCCCCGGGGTTCACATCGGGGTGCAGCTTACGTGCGAGTTTGCGGTAGGCCTTCTTGATCTCCTCGCCGGTTGCTTCCGGCGAGACGCCCAGAACGTCATAGTGACTGCTCAAAGTCGGTATCTCTTCCTTGTTTACGGTTCCACTGCGTTTCTTGCGGGGCGGTTTCCAGCCGAGGCCGTCAGCCGCCCAGAATGCGGGAAAGGTAGCGTGCGACGGCACGGACGGCCGCCATGGTGTTGGGATAGTCCATGCGGGTGGGTCCAAGAATGCCGATCTTGGCACTGCTGCCCGGACCGTAGCCCGTGGCAACCACCGAAGCCTCGGAGAGGCCGTCGTAGGGGTTTTCGCGGCCGATACTCACCGTGACGCCCCGGGGGTCTTCCGCCATGTCGGACAAAAGCCGCAACATGACCACCTGTTCCTCAAGCGCTTCGAGGACCGGACCGATGCTCAGCGGGAAGTCCACGTTGGAGCGGGCCAGGTTTGCCGTGCCTGCCATGACCATGCGTTCGTCGCGGCTCCGCTCGGCAAGCCTTTCCAGGCCGTGGGCAAGGGCGCCGGCAAGGTTCCGAAGCGCCGGCGGGCACAGGGCAACCACCGATGGCAGCACTTGCGGCATGAGGTCGAGCTGGGAGCCGGCGATGCTTCCAAGGAATCGCGCCCGCAAGGCCATGAGTTCGTCGTCAGCGGTGTCCGTCGCTGCGTGCACAACGCCCTGTTCCACCTTGCCCGAATCGGCGATCAACACCACCAGGACCTGGCGCGGTGCCAAAAGGACAAACTCAATGTGCCGGACGCGCGCGCGGCTCAGGTGCGGATACTGCACGACGGCGACCTGGTTGGTCAGTTGCGAGAGGAGCCGGACGGTGCGCTCAAGGATGTCCTCGACGTCGTCAGGTCCCTCAAGCAAGGAGTGGATGGCCCGGCGCTCGGCGGCCGAAAGTGGTTTGACCTCGGAAATACGGTCGACGAACAGGCGATAACCTTTGTCCGTGGGAATGCGGCCGGCGCTCGTGTGCGGTGCGGCAATGAGGCCTTCTTCTTCCAAGAGGGCCATGTCATTGCGGATGGTTGCGCTCGACACTCCCAGATGGTGCCGTTCAACCAAGGCTTTGGAACCGACCGGCTCGCGGGAGTGAACGTAGTCCTCCACGATGGCGCGTAACACTTCAAGCTTGCGTGGTTCGCTCACTGCCCACCTCCAATCAACATTTCAACAGTTAGCACTCAACATGCCCAAGTGCTAACAAGTCTAGTATGAGCCACCTCGTTGTTAGCATTGGTACCGCTCGCGGCGAACATGATTCCCGCGCGGTCCTGCGCAACGCCACGGACCGTGACCGATCCCCTAGCGCAAAGTGGTGTGAAGACCGTGTCTTACGACAATTGGGGCCCGCAAGACCTCTCCTCGCCTGCCAAACGGCAACTGCCTGAGGTTCCTGTTGAACGCGGAATGGTTCTCGAAGACGTCCAGTCCGGCTGGGTCGGGGCCGTGACCAGGGTGGAGAAGTCCGGAGGCATGCACATTGTGGTGCTGGAGGATCGGCGGGGAAAAGCCAAGTCGTTCCGGCTTGGCTTCGGATTCCTGCTGGAGGGACAAGCAGTGAAGCTCCTGCCGCCTGCCCCACGCCCGGCCGCCGCCAAGGGGGCGGCGCCAGCAGGCAGGACAGCATCAGGATCCGTCCGAGTCGCCGGCCAGCGGGCCCAAGTCGCCAAGGCGAGCCGGATATGGGTGGAAGGTAAGCACGACGCCGAACTTGTGGAAAAGGTGTGGGGAGATGACCTCCGGGTGGAGGGTATCGTCGTCGAGCCGTTGCATGGCGTGGACGATCTCAAGGCGGCAATAGCCGCATTCTCCCCGGGCCCGGGCCGCCGTCTCGGGATCCTTGTGGACCACTTGGTCCCGGATTCGAAGGAGTCGCGGATTGCTGCCGACGCCATGATGCTGCCGGGCGCCGCGGGAAACGTCTTGATCGTGGGACACCCCTACGTGGACGTCTGGCAGGCAATCCGGCCCAAGGTGTTGGGGATCGAGCAATGGCCGACCATCGCGCGGGGCACGGATTGGAAGACCGGGATCCTGAAGGCGTTCGGCTGGCCGCATGAAACGGCCGAGGACATCGGACTGGGTTGGCAGAAGCTGCTGGGCGCCGTCCACAGCTACGCCGATTTGGAGGCGTCTCTGCTGGGTCGCGTGGAGGAAGTGATCGATTTCCTGACCGTTCCGTGATGAATTACCTGCGTAGGGGACAGCAGTTGGTCGGCTGACCGCGTGCCAAGCAAGTATTCTGGGACAGCAACACTGCACCGATAGACACTCGAAGGAAGAAACTGTGGCAGACAACGCTCCTGACGATCGGGACGGCACCTCGGGCCAGTCCCAGTACCACGGCGTTCCTGCCAACGCGCTGCCCTTGACTGCCTCGGAAGACCGGCAGTGGGCAACCCTGGCGCACTTTGGAGGAATCCTCGGCTGCGTGCCTTCGCTCCTGATCTACCTGATCTTCCGCGAGCGTGGCCCGTTCACGGCCCAGGAATCCAAGGAAGCGCTCAACTTCACTTTGCCTCCGACGATTGCCGCAGTACTCGCAAACATCCTGGTCCTGCTCCCGGTGGTGGGAAACCTGTTCGCGGTTTTGGCCACGGCGATTTGGGTCGCAGTGACCTGCTTCTCGGTGTCGGCCGGAATCCGCGTCAACCACGGTCAGCCGCACCGCTACCGCTTCAACCTGCGCTGGATCAAGTAGCCGGTCCTCGCGGCGGATGCCTATGTAGCCTCCCGCTCCGGGCGCTGACGCCTGCCGCTAGTCCGGAAGGATCCGGCGGACCACGGCATCGGCGAGTAGCCGGCCCTTGAGGGTCAGGACCAGCCGTCCCTGGAAGGCCGCTGCGGGTTCAACCAGGCCGTCGGCAATGAGGCCTGCAACGGCGTGGCGGCCCACCTTGTCGAGCGCGTCGACTTGAAGCCCGGTGCCGAGGCGCGCCTCCAGCATGATGCGTTCCACTTCCCGGGTTCCGGCGTCGAGCGTTTCCCGTCCAGCGGCCGGCGAGGCCCCGCTACCGAGTCTGTTGGCATAGGCGGTGGGGTGCTTGACGTTCCACCAGCGGACGCCGCCCATGTGGGAATGCGCACCGGGTCCGATGCCCCACCAGTCGTCTCCCCGCCAGTAGGCAAGGTTGTGTTTGCACGCCTGTTCGGGCGTACGGGACCAATTGCTGACCTCGTACCAGTCCAGACCGGCGGCGCTGATCAGCTGATCGGCGAGTTCGTACTTCGCGGCGTGGTCGTCGTCGTCGATCCCGGGAACCTCGCCGCGCCGGATCTGTGCCGCCAGCTTGGTGCCTTCTTCCACAATCAGCGCGTAGGCGCTGATGTGGTCCGGACTGTAGGACAAGGCAGTCTCCAGGGAGATCTGCCAATCAGCCATCGACTCGCCGGGAGTGCCGTAGATGAGGTCGAGGCTCACGGCAAGACCGGCGTCGCGCGCCCATTGGACCACCAAGGGGACGCGGCTGGGTGTGTGTGTACGGTCCAGGACCTTGAGCACGTGAGGGACTGCCGACTGCATGCCGAAGGAAATCCGCGTAAAGCCGGCATCCGCGAGCAGCTGGAGGGACTCCGGCGTCACGGAGTCCGGATTCGCTTCAGTGGTGACTTCGGCTCCGGCTTCCAGTCCCCAGTGCCCGACGGCGGCCGTCAGGATGCGTGCGAGATCTTCAGCAGGCAGGAGGGTCGGCGTGCCGCCGCCGAAGAACACCGTGCTCAGGGGCCGCTGCGGCAGCCCGGAGGCTTCCATGGCCCGGACGGCGAACTCCACTTCCGAAATGGCAGTGGACGCGTAGGCGTCCTGGGAGGCGCCGCCGCCAAGCTCAGTGGCGGTGTAGGTGTTGAAATCGCAGTATCCGCAACGCACGGCACAGAAAGGTATGTGGACGTACAGTCCAAACTTGCGCGAAACGACGCCGTCGAGCACCTGCGGAGGCAAGATGCCGTCCGCAGGTGCCGGATCCCCAAGGGGAAGAACGCTAGGCACGGAACTCCCTCCGGGGCCGTTCTGTGCCCGCCTGTACCGCAGTGTTCCGGGCGGACAGCCGCATTACTTCTTGGCCTTGTCCTTGGATTCGTCGGTGGTCAGCGCTGCGATGAATGCTTCCTGTGGAACTTCCACGCGGCCCACCATCTTCATGCGCTTCTTGCCTTCCTTCTGCTTTTCCAGAAGTTTGCGCTTACGGGTGATGTCACCGCCGTAGCACTTCGCAAGGACGTCCTTGCGGATGGCGCGGATACTCTCGCGGGCGATGATCCGGGAGCCGATGGCGGCCTGGATGGGGACCTCGAACTGCTGGCGGGGAATGAGCTCGCGCAGCTTGCCTGTCATCATGACGCCGTAGGCGTAGGCCTTGTCCCGGTGGGTGATAGCGCTGAAAGCGTCAACCTGCTCACCCTGGAGCATGATGTCCACCTTGACCAGGTCGGCAACCTGCTCGCCGTCGGCCTTCCAGTCCAGCGATCCATAGCCGCGGGTCTTGGACTTGAGGATGTCGAAGAAGTCGAAGACAATCTCGGCCAGCGGCAGGCGATACCGGATTTCCACCCGGTCTTCCGAGAGGTAGTCCATGCCGCCCATGACCCCGCGGCGGCTCTGGCACAGCTCCATGATGGCGCCCACAAACTCATTGGGAGCCAGGATGGTGGCAGACACCATTGGTTCGCGCACCTCGGCGATTTTGCCCGTGGGGTATTCGCTGGGGTTGGTGACGTGCAGGACGCGTTTGTCCTCAAGCGTGACCTCGTACTCAACGTTGGGAGCGGTGGAGATGAGGTCGAGGTTGTATTCTCGCTCGAGGCGTTCACGGGTGATTTCCAAGTGCAGCAGGCCCAGGAAGCCCACGCGGAAACCGAAGCCCAGGGCGGCGGACGTCTCCGGCTCGTAGACGAGCGCGGCGTCGTTGAGCATCAGCTTCTCGAGGGCATCCCGCAGAACGGGATAGTCCGTGCCGTCCAAGGGGTACAAGCCGGAGAAGACCATGGGCTTGGCATCGGCGTAACCGGCCAGGGATTCCGAAGCGGGCTTGGCCAGGTTGGTCACGGTGTCGCCGACCTTCGACTGGCGGACGTCCTTCACGCCGGTGATGAGGTAGCCTACCTCGCCGACGCCCAGCCCTTTGGAGGGTGTGGGTTCCGGAGAGCTGACACCGATTTCCAGGAGCTCGTGGGTGGCGCGGGTGGACATCATCTGGATCCGCTCGCGTGGGTGCAGCATGCCGTCCACGACACGGACGTAGGTGACCACGCCGCGGTAGGTGTCATACACGGAGTCGAAGATCATGGCGCGGGCCGGAGCGTCCGGGTCGCCGACAGGGGCTGGAAGATCGCGGACGATCTTGTCCAGGAGGGCCTCCACGCCGACGCCGGTCTTGCCGGACACGCGCAGCACGTCCTCGGGATCGCCGCCGATCAGGTTGGCGAGTTCCGCGGCATACTTTTCGGGCTGGGCGGCCGGGAGGTCGATCTTGTTGAGCACCGGAATGATGGTGAGGTTGTTTTCCATCGCCAGGTAGAGGTTGGCCAGGGTCTGGGCCTCGATGCCCTGGGCGGCATCCACCAAGAGGACCGCGCCTTCACAGGCCGCAAGGGAACGGGAAACCTCATAGGTGAAGTCAACGTGGCCGGGGGTATCGATCATGTTCAGGGCGTAGCTGGTGCCGTCGAGTTCCCAAGGCATGCGCACAGCCTGGGACTTGATGGTGATGCCACGTTCGCGTTCGATATCCATGCGGTCCAGATACTGGGCCTTCATGTCGCGGGACTTAACGACGCCGGTGTACTGCAACATGCGGTCGGCCAGGGTGGATTTACCGTGGTCGATGTGGGCGATGATGCAGAAGTTCCGGATGATGGCCGGATCTGTCGCGGCGGGCACCGGTGCGGTGCGGGCCATGGGAGACACGCAGGGTCCTTACTGTCGATACTCACACGGCCGGACTCCGGACTGGTCTGGACCATTCCGGCCGAAGCCGCATATCTGAACTAATAGTCTCCCATGAACATGACGCGGCTTGTGCACTGTGATCGGGCGCCGTCGCAATATGGGAGACGTATGTGCACGACTTATGTGCGAGGCATTTTGTGCGACCCGGCACGGCAAGGGAAAGTACGGTGGTTCCATGGCACCGGATACACATTTGCTTGGCAGACTACTCAGAGGCTCCCTGGGCTACCTCCGACGGATCATCGGATCCCCGGCTGGCACACCCCCTCACCGATCCCCGAAGGCCGGGGCCCCGGCGAAGGCGGGCCAAGCCCGGAGCGCAAGCACCGGCGTCGGGCAGCTCTCCCGCCCCTACCCGGGCGACTTCCGCGGCGCCGTGGCTCCGCGGTACTCCCCCAATCCGGACGGCAAACCGGACCCCGGAGAGATCGTGTGGTCCTGGGTTCCGTACGAAGAGGATTATTCCCAAGGCAAGGATCGCCCGGTCCTGTTGATAGGGCACGACGGCGCGTGGCTGCTCGGGCTGATGCTGACCAGCAAAGACCACGACAACGGCCGCCGTTCAGATGACTACGTCGACATCGGAACTGGGTCCTGGGACCCCCAAGGCCGGCCCAGCGAGGTCAAGGTAGACCGGGTGGTTCGCATCAATCCGGCGGACGTCCGGCGCGAGGGTGCTGTCCTCGACAAGCGCGCTTTCCAAGTTGTGGCGCGTCGGCTCAACGGGCAACACGATTCGGCGTAGACCCGAAATCCCCGGAAAAGGGCCGAGTCTGATAATATTTATGGCTGTGTGTCCGTGCAGGTCGACGGCCACTCATGGTTGGCTGCCATAGGCATCCCCACGCCGCTCAGTCGATGGCCAACCTGAAAACCCTCTAGACCATTTTCCGCATTAAAAAGAGAGTTCACACACGTGGCTAATATCAAGTCCCAGAAGAAGCGCATCCTCACCAACGAGAAGGCTCGCCTGCGTAACAACGCCGTCAAGTCTGAGCTGAAGACGGCCATCCGCGCCGTTGCCACCGCCGTTGAGTCCACGGACAAGGATGCCGCTGCAAAGGCTCTTGTTGCTGCTAGCCGTAAGCTGGATAAGGCTGTCAGCAAGGGCGTTATTCACAAGAACAACGCTGCAAACCGCAAGTCGGCGATCTCCAAAAAGGTCAACGCACTCTAAGGTTTATCCAGTTCGACTGAGCTGAACGTGAGGCCGGCACCCATTTGGGTGCCGGCCTCGCGTCTTTAAGATTCGAGGCACGCCGGCGGACGGGCGGGGCTTACTGACGACGCGGAAAATGCCTATCGACCCAGGTATTCGGGCGTCGCCAAGCATTGCGCGTAGCGCCCGACAGTCTGGGTGTCGCGCGGACCTAGCGTCCGCGGGCCGAGGTGGCAATGACGGTGACAGCGTGCTCCACCGCGTACACAGGATCCCGCGAGAGGCCCTTCACTTGGGCGTCCGCTTCAGCGGTGACCTGGATGGAACGGATCAGGCCCTCGGGAGTCCAACGGCGAACGTCGCGTTGGGCCTGTTCCACGAGCCATGGCTGCATGCCAAGCTGCTTGGCGATCTGTGCCGACGATCCCTGGGCGCCGGCTACCTTGGCCAGGGTGCGGAGCTTCGCGGCGAGGGCGGCTACCAGTGGCACCGGGTCAACCCCGGTGGCGAGGGCATGCCTGAGGCTGGACAGCGCTTGCGGCCCGTTGCCGGCCATGGCGGCGTCAGCAACCTTGAATGCCGTGGCTTCCACGCGGCCACCGTAGTAGCGTTCGACGGTGGCTGCGTCCACCGTGGTGGTGGCGTCCGCGATGAGCTGGTTGCATGCCGCAGCGAGTTCGGAGAGGCTGGCTCCGACTGCATTGACGAGGGCTTGGACGGCTTCCGCTT
This sequence comes from Arthrobacter sp. efr-133-TYG-120, assembly GCF_030209785.1. NCBI lineage: Bacteria > Bacillati > Actinomycetota > Actinomycetes > Micrococcales > Micrococcaceae > Arthrobacter > Arthrobacter sp. efr-133-TYG-120. The sequence goes on along the minus strand of NZ_JARVRI010000010.1, from coordinate 3,609 downwards.
CGATGCGCCGGCCGCCTGCCTTGAATTCCGAGACGACGAATGCTGTTTTCTCGGCGTCCTTTTTCAAGGGTTGGCAGTCCACCACCGGCCATCCGGAGGACTTGATGGCGTCCAGGAGTTTCTTTCCGCGCACCCCGCCACCGTGGCGAAGGACCAACACGACGTCGTTCTCCGGTTGGGCTACGTATTTCAAGGCATCGGCAAGGAAGGCATCGGTCATGGACTCGAGGCCCTCGATCTCGATGAGTTTTGCCTCATCGAACAGTGACGGCGTGACCGCCATTGCGAGGGAGCCGGACTCGTAGCTTCCGGCATTGAGCTTGCTGATTTCCACTTCCGGTGCTGCGGCACGCACTTGCGATCGGATCCGATCCATGGCCCGGATTCCGAGGTATTCCTCAGGGCCGGTGATGAGCACTACCGCGGATGGGGTAACGTCCCGCCAGCTGGCGGTGTTCGCCGCGGAAGTTTTAGCCTTGGAGACCTGGGCAGCAGCCAATGTTGCTTCCTTCCAGAAGGGTTTTGCAGAATTCCAGTCTCCCACGTTCAGCGGGTCCATCGGCGACGAAGAGACGACTCCCCTGCGGCTATGAGGAGCACCAAGCGGCCGTGCAACCACAGTACGGCGGAGACCACCCGCGTCGGATGCAAGACCAGCCACACAAGCAGGACTGTCCCAACAGACCAGAGACTCATGGTGGCGATTCCAGCGGGACCTTCCGGCCACGGCAAGGACGCTCCGGGAAGCCCGGCGAAGAACCTGGCGATTGCCGCCACCATTCCCGCGCTGGCCCCGGCAACGGCTATCGGAACAATTGCAAGCCAGGGAAGCAGCGGGACAAGGGGGACAGCAATGGTTCCCAGGATCGTCACGGGTGCGACAAACGGAGCAACTGCGATATTCGTCAGCAATGAGTAACTGGAGAACTGCGGTTGCAAGGCTACGATGACCGGGCTGCACAGAAGCTGCGCCGCCAAGGGGACGGCGACGGCGGACGCTAGCCAGGAAGGTACCCAAGACGGAGCCCAGGAAGCGATAGGCCGTGCCAACAGGACAATTCCCAGGGTAGCGAGGACGGACAAGAGGAACCCCACACTCGTACCAAGTGAGGGATCCAGGGTGAGCAGCCCAGTGACCGCGAGGCACAGAAAGCCCAGGCTCCTGCCCTGCCGGCCGCCACTTAGCGCGGTGAGGCCGATAGCACCCATGACCGCTGCCCTCAGGACGCTTGCGTCCGGCCCCACCATCATGACAAAGGCCGCCAGGCCACCAAGGGCCACGATTGCCGCGACTCCCCTAGCAAGCCTAAAGCTCCTTGCCAGTAGCACCAGGCCGCCAAGAATGAGGCTGCAATTTGCGCCACTGACCGCGGTGAGATGGGTGGTGCCGGTGGTTTTCATCGCCGTCTCCAGGCTTTCGTCCAAGCCAGTGGTGTCGCCCGTGACCATTCCAGGCAGGAGACCGGCGGCGTCGCCCTGCAACCACTCGGCGGCGGAACTGAATTGCCTTTTCAATTGGGCGGGACCGCGGGGAATGTCGGCAGGTCCTTGCGTCGGGTGCCTTGCTTCTGGCTTGTTCTGTGTGTCTGGCTTCCGCTGTGAGTCCGGCCGCATGGGTGGGGTGGCGGCGACAAGAACACCAGCCTCGACTTGTCCTGGCTTTGCAGGCTTCAGTTTTCCCGCTGTTCTTACCTCCTGTCCCGTGACAACCTGCCCCCAGCCTTCGCCTCCGGTCAGCAGAATTCTGGTGCGGGAGCGGATCAGCATGCCGTCGGCCGCAATATCAATCACTTCGGCCGGCACGGCCCACCGTCCCGATCCACGGGAATCCGTGCCTAACTCGCGAGGATCACCCACGATCAACACATGAATGACCACCGAATCGCGCGCCGCTGCAACGTCGGCAACCGGTCCGTCGTCGCGCTGTCCCGCTTGCATTGCGGCGTGGGCGGCCACGGCCGCGCCGAACAAACACGCAACGGCCAACGTGGCAGGAAACGTCCTCAGGCTACGAGGAGCCCTGGCCCGAGTGGCGAGAAGAAGACACGCGGCGAGGGCCAAAGCCACGCACACAACTCCCGTCCAGAGGGAAGGTAGATAGGCGGCCGCAAGGGAGACAGTCCACGTGAGAACGGCAGACGGGGCCAGCCGAAGGTCTACGCGGCCGGGCCTCAGCTTGACTCCGCTCACCCTAGACCGTCACCAAGGGCAGAAGCGATTCCATCATCTTGGGACCAACACCATCCACGGCATCGAGGTCCTCCACGGCAGCGAACGGGCCGTGCTGCTGCCGCCATTCGACAATGCGTTTGGCCAGGACGGGGCCGACCTTGGGCAAGGCGTCGAGCTCCTCGGCCGTCGCGGTATTGAGGTTGACTTTTCCACCGCCAGAAGTCCCGGTTCCCGCGCCACCGGCTGTGGGCGCACCGCCAATTGGCCCCGCAAGCTGTGACGGAACAGCCTCACCCAGCCGCGGAACATGAATCTTCGCCGAGTCCTCCACGATGGCGGCAAGGTTGAGGCTGTCAAGCTGGGCAGTTGTATCCGCACCACCAGCTGCGGCGATCGCGTCGAATACCCGCGCACCGGCGGGCACCCTGACAATCCCGGGGTTCTTAACGGCACCCGCAACGTGGACTATGAGGAGCTGGGCTCCATCGGGTGATTCCAAGCCCCCGTCGACACCGCCATTTCTACTTCCCGCGCCCGCTTCGGGATTTCCTCCCGCATGTGAACTTCGAACGAGAGGCTCAACCATCGGCTGCCCGGACCAGGACTGCCAGAAGAACCAAATCACCAGCAACAAACAAGGCAAAGCCAACAACACGGCTACCCGCCATGGAGTGCGCCACCGAAGCCTCGATGAAGGTCCTGCCTCCTCGGACACCCCTTCGGTGCCTGACTGCTCCCCCACATCGGCCATACCAGGTCCGGATGTCATCAAGGCCTGCAATGGAAGCAGAGGCTCCGTTTTGTTGACGTGGCCAGGCTGAGCCTCGGCCTTGTGGTCCGTCGGTGACGCAAGACGAGCAACGAATCGGAGCCGGGCGGCACTCGCAGCATCATCCGCGGGTGAGGCTCGGTTCCTACGTGGCATATCCACGAGACTAGAAGGTCCGAGCCCGCAGCAGCAGCCCGGACCGGTGCTATGTGGACAGGGCAACCGCAGAGCGCCTGTGGAGGACCAGTGGCCGCAGGGAAGGCCCATCCGCAGGAGAACGCCCATCGCGGGGCTCATCACTGGAAGTAGTGGTTTCTGCGGGGTTTGCGGTGGGGGTCGATGTGCGGTGGCGGGATGAACCAGGGCACGCCCGCTTGGACCTGGATGTGCCAGTCTTCCTTGTGGATCAGATGATGGTGATGGCTGCAGAGCAACGTCCCGTTCGCGGCGCTCGTGACTCCGCCGCGGGACCAGTACTCGATATGGTGGGCCTCGCACCAAGGGGCCGGCATGGTGCACCCGGGGAAAGCGCAGCCCTTGTCCCGCGCGGTGATGGCCTTGCGGATGTGCGGCGGGAAGATCCGTGAGGCCCGTCCGATGTCCAGGACCTGGCCCTCGCCGCCCAGGACCACGGGGATGATGTCGGCGTCGCAGGCCAGTTTGCGCAC
>NZ_JARVRI010000025.1:0-55678 GCF_030209785.1 Arthrobacter sp. efr-133-TYG-120 | reverse complement strand
TGCGAACGGACCCCTTCCGTGAATTCGACCGGCTCGCCGAACAAGTACTCGGCACCACAACCCGGCCGGCGGCCATGCCGATGGACGCCTGGCGGGAAGGCGAGGACTTCGTGGTCGCCTTCGATCTGCCCGGAGTCAACGTGGACTCGGTGGACATCGACGTCGAACGCAACGTCCTGACCGTCAAGGCCGAGCGCCCGGACCCCGTCGGCGAGGACACGGAACTGATCGCCTCCGAACGCCCCCGCGGCGTCTTCAGCCGACAACTCATTCTCGGCGACGCACTGGACACCGACGGTGTCAAAGCAAACTACGACGCCGGCGTCCTGACCCTGCGCATTCCGGTGGCGGAGAAAGCAAAGCCGCGCCGCATCGAAATCGAAACCACCGGACAACAGCGCCAGGAGATCAACGCCTGAACCCCCGGCGCAGCCTCACGGACCGGGAGCACCACAGCGGCCCACCATGTAAAGAGGGCGGTCGGGTTCACAGACCACGCCACAGCGCGAGCAGCGCACGGATGGATGAGGCCCCGGGGATGACTCCCGCAACGATGGTCCCCGGCCGAACCGGCCGGGGACCATCCACCTCCCACGAGAACACCCCGCATCTAAGACACAAAACACGCCAACGATGAGGAACAACCGCCCCGACCTTTACGGCATCCTGCATATCGCCCCCACCGCCACGGCCCGCGAGGTAACCCGCGCCTACCGCACCCTCATGCGCGGCCTGCACCCCGACACCCGGGCGGCCCATGCACCCCGTGAACACCCCAGCCTGGCGGAACAGCAATTACAGGAAGAGCTCCAGGACATCATGGCCGCCTACGCCATCCTCGGCAACCCGGAAAAGCGGGCGGCCTATGACCGGGAGCACCCGCGTCCAGCCGCGAACGCCAAGCCGCAGCGGCCCGACGCCGCCTCCGTGCGTATCCCAGGGCAGTCGCTTCCCGCCGCGTCGCTGCTGTTCGGACCGGTCATCTGGGAGCCGCCCTCCGGACGGTACCCGGGAATGCCGGTCCGGCAACGGTCATATCCCAGCCGCTACGCCCTGATCCTGCGGATTAGGCGTTGAGGGCCGAAAACCAACCACGCAATGGCAAAGGAGCCCCCATGAGTACCTGCACCCGCACAAAAGTCAATTGACGCGCGCGTCCCAAGAACGCTTCGAAAAGCGCTGGGACAAGGAACAGCGCCGCTCCAAGGAATTCATCTATGAAGTCAGCGCTGAATACCGTGCCCGGACTACCCAGAAGCCTCCTGCCATGGTCCGAGCTCCGATAGACAATACCCGGATTACCAAATCAATTACCCGGAGTACACCATGACCCCTCCACAGATCGGCCAGTTCCTTGAGGACTGCATCATCAAAGATGACACGAACGATTCAGGACTGAACGCCGACACGTTGTATGGGCTCTACGTCAGCTGGTGCTCCCTGAACCGCAAAGTCCCCTCCCCGACCATGCCTTCCGCACTGCCCTCCGGATTGCGGGCCTCCAGACGGAAAAGAACGGGAAAGGCAAGAAGGGCGTCTTCCAAGGCTTGCGTATGACAGGACCAGCCGCGGTGGACTACATCCTCAACAGCAGCGACTAAGCCCGGACACATAGCACCTGTGGCACGGCAAGTAGGGCATTACGGAGCGATGAGCGCGGCCGCCGCAGCGGGCCCGCGAGACTGCGCGCAACGGCGCCGAAGAACCGAGAGCACCGGCCCAGGGCAAGGAAACGCGCCAACGCCCGGTGTCACCCCTGCCGGGCATTGGCGCAGCTACCGCCGAGAGCAGCTTCCGGGGAAATCGCCCTCGTGCCGATCGTAAGCCGTGGACACGGTCCGGCGCCCGAGTACCGGCTACCTGTTTCTACCGAGAAGGGCGCGGGCTGGCGCTATTCCGGGTGATCTGCGCCGCCTCCGCAATAGACGTCGGGCGTTCATTTCGGTAAGTATACTTACTATACTCTGTTGCGCTCTGAGGGCCGGACGGACAAGGACCGCCCACCTACGGAAGCGTTGCCCGGAATCTCCTCGTGGCCCGCGGCGCGAGCAGCCATAGGAAGGTTGCCACTCATGAATGACCAATCGAAGAGCGCTAAAGACGTCGGGGTCCTGTTCGACGTGGACGGAACCCTGGTTGATTCCACCTATTTCCACACATTGGCGTGGTGGCAGGCCTTCCGGCAACAGGAACTGGATGTGCCCATGGCATTAATCCACCGCCACATCGGCATGGGCGGAGACAAACTGCTTGAACGGCTGCTCCCGGAGGATTCCGATCGGGATTTCCGCGCTACAGTCGAGCGAGCCCACGGCTCAATATTCTCGACCTTCTGGCCCGCTATCCGGCCCTTCGACTCGGCAAGGGCCCTCCTGCAATCGTGTGCGGAATCAGGATTGGCCGTGGCGTTGGCCTCCTCGGCACGCGAGCAGGATCTTCGGGTGCTCCGAAGCATTCTCGACGCCGAACCCTGGATCGACTGTGCGACAAGTTCAGCCGACGCTACTGAGAGCAAGCCCTCCCCCGACCTTCTTCTGGCCGCACTTGAAAAGCTGCATCTAAACGCAGCAGATGTGGCATTTGTCGGCGATTCCGTCTGGGATGTCAAGGCTGCGGCCCGGCTCGGCATCGAAACCATCGGCCTCACGTGCGGCGGGATCAGTGCAGCCGAGCTTTTCGAAGCAGGAGCGGTCGAGGTCTATTCGGGGCCAAGAGCACTCCTCCACCGACTGGACGCCAGCTCCATTGGAATACTTGCACACCGGAACGATAGCGAGGAACTCACCAGTGGAGCGGCCCCGGGCACGCCAACGGACGACGCGTCGCGATAGTCGCCGCAGGAAGTATCGTCCGACCCGGACCATTCCCCGTTCGGTTCGCGGACTTCTCCCCGCCGGATTGGCGGACAGGGGGTTCCGCTCGGAAGCTAAGCATGCTTACTATCTTAACTGCCAGTATTTCTGGTTCTTGATCCGCAGCAGACCTTCTTAGAAAGAGAGCGAAGATGACAGAGAACCAATGGGACGGGAATTACACGCCCCCGCCGGCCATCGAGCAACCAGCGGGTAAGCACGTACCCCCGCCGCATAACCAGAACAACGGCATCCCGTCGACGGAAACCATCAAAAACGAAGCAGGGAACGTGGCTGCGCAGGCCGAGGACTCTGCGAAGAACGTGGTCGAAACCGCGAAATCCGAAGTCGCGGACGTTGCCTCTGAAGTGAACTCGAGCGCAAGGGAGCTGCTGGACCAGGCCAGGCTGGACCTGACGGACCAAGCCGGAAAGCAGCAGCAAAAAGTGGCCGCAGGCCTTCGGTCCATCTCGGAGGAACTGCAATCCATGGCCACCGCCTCGGAGCAACCCGGCGTTGCAACGGATTTGGTGCGGCAAGCCGCCGAACGGTCTTCATCCGTGGCGACATGGCTGGAGGACCGGGATCCGGGCTCCCTCCTGGCCGAAGTGAAGACCTTCGCGCGGCAGCGTCCTGGCGCGTTTCTCCTCCTGGCCGCCGGAGCAGGCATCCTCGCCGGCCGACTGAGCCGTGGACTGAGCGCCGGCGCCGACGGCTCCCCGCAAGGATCGGCCCCCGCACGTGCCCCCATCCAACCCACGCACGAGGCCAAGCCTTTCGTCCCCGGACCAGGGATGACAGTACCCCCTCCCCCGGTCCAGCTCCCCGGCCCCACCACCACGACCGCTGGATACTCGAACCCCGACACCGGCTCGGGCCACGGGACCGTCGCACCCGCCGGCGCGCCGGCCACCCTGCCTCAATCCGCGCCGGTCACCGAACCGGAAGCCGATCCCTGGCCCAACGGCGGGATAGACGAAGACCCCTTCACCCGTGACCGCTCGCACCGTCTCGGGTCTCCGGCTCCCGTGGCAGGGAATGACGCGGCCGACGGCGGGAACGGGCCCGGCGTCGAGCCCACGAGCGGTGAGTCGCGATGACCGAGAGCCACATTCCACCGACGCCCGCGCAAGCCAAAGCGGACTCGACATCGCTGGGAGACCTTCTCGGAGAGGTCACGCGGGACATTTCCACACTGATGCGCCAGGAAGTGGAACTGGCCAAAGCTGAACTGAAGCAGTCCACGGCACAGGCGGGCAAGGGCGCCGGAATGGTGGCAGGCGCCGGCGTTGCCGGGCATTTTGTGCTCCTCTTCCTTTCCCTCGCCCTTTGGTACGCTCTGGGCGAGCTGATGGGCCTGGGCTGGTCCGCCGTCGTCGTGGCTGTCCTCTGGGCGATCGTGACCGCTGTCCTGGCGTCGATAGGCCGGAAGGAACTCAAAGCCGTCAAAGGCATGCCCCAGACGGCCGCAACAATCCAGGAAATCCCAGAAACGCTCAAACCACGCGAGGAGCAACGATGAGTGAAAACCCGGATGATATCCGTTCCGAGATAGAGGAAACCCGGCGGCGCCTTGGCACCAACGTTGACGCAGTGGCCGACAAGGTGACGCCGTCGCACGTGGTCCGACGCCAAACCGAGAAAGTCAAAGATGCCGTCTTCGGCGTGAAGGAGAACATCATGGGTACCGCTGATGATGTTGCGGAGGGCGGGCGATCAGCAATCGACGACGCCGGCGCGGCGATCGGCGACGTCCCCCACCGCCTCGCCAGCAAAACGCAAGGCAACCCGCTGGCTGCCGGGCTGATAGCCTTCGGGGCCGGTCTGCTGGTGGCCTCCCTGATCCCGGCAAGCGAGAAGGAAAAGGAGGCATCGGCGGCCCTGAAGGACGCGGCCGAACCGCTGACCACCGAACTTGCCGCCGCGGCTCAGGACGTGGCCCGGGATCTCCAGGAACCGGCCCAGGAAGCGCTGGAAAACGTGAAGTCCGCGGCCACCGAGGCAGTCGAAAACGTTAAGGACGAATCCCAAACCGCCGTCTCCGACGTCACGGACACCACCATCGCGGCCAGGGACCGGATCGAGCCCGCCTGATCCAGACGGAGGCGTGCTGTCCGGCCAATACATCAATGAAGGACGGCACGCCTCGAGCCCGCTTTGAATAAGGGACATCCATGACGACGAAGAACCCCGCCGACAGCAGCAAGGCCAAGGCAGCCACAGCCCCGGATGCGGATGATGCCCGAAAACCGGACAGGCCCACCGAGATCGCCAGGCCAACCTGGACCTACATAGCCAAGAGGACCTTCCGTGAGTTCGGCAAGGATCAGTGCCCGGACGCCGCCGCGGGGCTGACCTACTACGCGGTGCTTTCCCTTTTCCCCGCGCTGCTTGCGCTCGTCTCCCTGCTCGGTATTTTCGGGCAGGCAGGAAATAGCATCTCCGCCCTCCTGGACCTTCTCCAAGGCATCGCCCCGGGATCCACCATCGACACCATCCGCCAGCCCATCGAAGAGCTCACCACCTCGACGTCGGCCGGCTTCGCCCTGGTACTTGGTCTCGTCGCCGCCCTGTGGTCGGCGTCCGGATACGTGGGAGCCTTCAGCAGGGCCATGAACCGCGTCTACGAAGTGGACGAAGGGCGCGGATTCATGAAACTCCGGGCAACCATGCTCGGTGTCACCGTCTTCGCGGTGATGCTCGTGGCCCTGATCGCCGGCATGCTCGTGCTCAGCGGACCCATCGCCGACGCCGCGGGCAGGGCAGTCAACCTTGGCGGGGACCTCCTGACGGTCTGGAGCATCGCAAAATGGCCCGTCGTCGTCCTGTTGGTCGTCTTGATCATCGCGGTCTTGTACTACGTCACCCCTAACGTGAAGCAGCCGCGGTTCCGTTGGATGAGCATCGGCTCCTTCATCGCTTTGCTTGCATTCATCCTGGCATCGCTGGGCTTTGGCTTCTACGTGGCCAACTTCAGCAACTACAACAAGACCTACGGTGCAATAGGCGGCGTCATCGTGATGCTCCTGTGGTTATGGATATTGAACATGTCCCTCCTGTTCGGTGCAGAATTCGACGCCGAAATGGAACGCGGGCGGGAACTGCAGGCAGGAATCGACGCCGAAGAAACCATCCAGCTCCCACCCCGCGGAACCAAGCGCAGCGCGAAACTCGAGAAACACGAAGAAGAAGAAATCGCCGACGGCGAGAGGCTTAGCGCGCAGCACACCGTTAGCGCCGGCCTAGAGGACGGCTCGACTTCCGACCTTCGTCCAACTCTTCACTGAAAGGGGGCGCACGTGGGAAACCTCCCGTGGATCTTTGTCATGCTGGTCCCGTCACTGAGCTTCTTCTTCTATTTGGTCTACGCAAACCTCCGCTCCTCCCGCAAGCGGAAGGCCCTCGGCTTGCCGCCCTTGGAACTTACTCCGCCCGAGCTCAGGAATCGACGCCGGAACGACGCCACGGACGTCGTCGACGACCACCAACACCAAGGAAATATCAAGAGCGATCAATAAACTCAGGTCGCTCGTCGGTCACGATGATCGGCTTAGGCTTTGCCGGTGACAGCGGTCCAGATGCCGACGGCGCCCGCGACCACCATTATCGCGGTCGTGTCCCAGCCGAAGGTGGCGGCGAGTTTTCCGTTGCGGTATTCGCCCATGAGGTCCTTGTCCCTGGCGATGAGCATTGTGACGATGAGGAACGGTGCGGCGGCGATCCCGTTGATGATGGCACTGAGGACCAGCAGTCCGATGGGGTCGGAGTCGAAGAGACTGATGATGACGCCGCCGAGCGTTCCCATACCAAGAAGCACATAGAACGTGCGCGCCTTACTGGGACGCCGGTCGAACCCCCAGTTCTTGCCGAGCAGTCCGGCCAGCCCCGCGGAGCCCGAGGCTGCAAGGACGGGCACCGCGAGGATCCCGGAACCAACGAACCCAGCTGCGAACAGGAACTTCGCGGCAGGTCCCGCGATGGGTTCCAAGGCCTTGGCCGCGTGCGCGGCGGTCTTGATGTCCGTGCCGTTCTTTCCCAGGGTCGTCGCGGTGGCCGCGATAATTGCGAACATGACCAGGACGGAGAAGAACATCCCGATGAACACGTCCGCGCGGGCGTTTCGGAGCTTGCGGTGAGCGGCCGGCGCCGAGTTGTCATCCAGCCCGACGGCCTTATCGCCTCCGAGGTCATCTCCTCGATCCGGTGCGCGCTTTGCCAGAGGAACAGATAGGGAGCGATCGTGGTGCCCAGTTCGGGCTGGGCACGAACATGGGCATCAAAGCGATCGCCGACGCCAGCGGCCACGCCGAGACCGAACGAGAACTACGACACGTGCGCAGAACCTACATCACCAAAGACAACCTGCGGCAGGCCATCGTGAACGTCGTCAACGCAACCTTTGAAGCACGAAACCCTGAATGGTGAGGAGAAGGAAAAGCCCTGTTCGTCTCATCCTGACCGGGTCCTGGCGTTCGCGCGCTCAGCAGTGGCGGAACGGAGTTCCCGCTGGAGGCGACGGTTCTCTGCTTCCAGGCGCAGGACCATCCCGATGCCTGCCAGGTTCAGGCCCAGGTCCAGCAGCTCACCGATCCGCCGCAAGGTCGCCAGATCCTCCTCGCTGTACTGGCGGGTCCCGCCCAGGGTCCGGCCGGGTTCGATCAGGCCCCTGCGTTCGTACAGGCGCAAGTTCTGCTGCCCCATGCCCACCAGCTCCGCCGCGACGGAAATCGCGTACACCCCCCTGCCCGCGTCGTTACCGCCTGCCATCGCCCACCTCCAAATCTTCCCAAAATCAGGCTTGCCACGCCCCGGTCGCAGTGCTATAAGAAATATATACCAGCCACCATAGATCGGCTGGGTTGACAACAAAAAAGCTGCGATCTGCAAGGAGTGACACACCATGCTGATGCGAACGGACCCCTTCCGTGAATTCGACCGGCTCGCCGAACAGGTCCTCGGAACGACGGCACGGCCTGCGGCGATGCCGATGGACGCCTGGCGCGAAGGCGACGATTTCGTGGTCGCCTTCGACCTGCCCGGAGTCACCGTTGACTCGGTGGACATCGACGTCGAACAAAACGTGCTGACCGTCAAGGCCGAACGCCCGGACCCCGTCGGCGAGGGCACGGAACTGATTGCCTCCGAACGTCCCCGCGGCGTGTTCAGCCGCCAGCTCATTCTCGGCGACGCACTGGACACCGACGGAGTGAAGGCAAGCTACGACGGCGGGGTCCTGACCCTGCGCATCCCGGTGGCGGAGAAGGCAAAGCCGCGCCGGATCGAAATCGATACCACGGCGAACCAGCGCCAGGAGATCAGCGCCTGAGCACCGGTACGGCTTCCCGGACCGGGAGCGCCTCGGCGGCCAACACGTAATTGGGTGATGGGGTTTCGCAGACCACGCCACGGCGCGGATAGCGCACAGATACAGGCCCCCGAGGATGACTCCCGCAACGATGGTCCCCGGCTGAACGGACCGGGGACCATCCCTGTCCCCAGATGAACACACGGCACCACCAACAATGAAGACCAACGGCCCGGACCCCTACGAGATCCTGCACATTGACCCGACCGCCACGGCGCGGGAGGTGGGCCGTGCTTACCGCGCGCAGATGCGCAGCCGGCACCCGGACACCCGGCCGGCCCGCGGACACGGCACCGGCCCGACGACGCCCGAATCACAGAAGGAGCTGCAGGACGTGATGAACGCCTATGCCATCCTGGGCAACGCGGAAAAGCGGGCAGCCTACGACAGGGACCACCCGCGGCCGGCTCCGACCGAACCGCACCCCCGGGAACCCCTGGTACGGCCGCCGGATCCGCTGCTTCCGGCCGCCTCGTTGCTGATCGGACCGGTCATCTGGGAGCCGGCCGCCGGACGGTCCGACGCACCGCCGGCGTGGCCGGGCCCGTATCCGCCCGGCTACACGTTGATCCGGCGGATCCCGCACTGGCCACCGTCCGACCCGAAAGCACCATGACGAAGGAGACCCCATGAGTGCCTGGCGTCCGTACGACAGCCAGTTGATGCCCGCGTTCTACGAACGCTTCGAGAAGCGGTGGGGCAAAGGAACAGCGCCGTTCCTGGACCCGGAAACCCACGAACAACCCATGCCCCGGGCCCAATGGATCAACCCGGACACCGGCGCCGCGGTCGCGGTCGTGCCGATCTGGACCGGGGACCCCCGGCACCGCTCCTTCGGGGTGTTCTACCTGCCCCCGGCCGGCGACATCTGGGTCCTGCGCCCCGGGCACACGAACTACCTCGAAACCGACCCCAAAAACCCTGAGCAAGTCACCCTGCGCAACGACGCCTTCCGGAAAGCCGTCGCGCACGCCAAGGAATTCATCTACGGAACCCAACCCTGAAAGCCGCCCCCGGACCACCCGGATCAGGCAACCGGCAAACCCGGCGGTGAACCGTCCATCGGATCCGCCCCGGGGACCGGCCCTTCCGCCGCGGCCCGGGCCCTGACAGACATTCCCGGAGTACCCAATGACCCCTCAACAGATCATCCAGTTCCTCCAGGACTGCAGCATCCGCGCAGCCGCCGGCAATGCACGCCTCGACGCCGATGCGTCCTACCTCCTCTACGTCAGCTGGTGCGGCCTGAACCGGAAAGTCCCCGTCCCCCATCAGGCCTTCCGGACCGCCCTGCGCATGGCTGGCCTGCGCCCCGCAAAGAAGACACCGCACCACTGACCCGCAACGAGACATGTGGAAATGGAGAAGATGACAATGACGTCAACGGCCCTGAAAACAACACACAGTGACCATGCGGGCGGGAACCGTCCGTGGTGCGGGACGTGCGACAGCGACGAGTTCCTGATCTTCGAAACCGCTGCGTTCCCGGCCGGCGGTCCGGCCGGTGAACTGGACGTCAGCTACACCTGCACCGAATGCGAGGGCTACTACGCCCACCAGGTCCCCGCGGGCGCCCTGGACCCGAAGGTCCTGGCCGGGATCCTGCCCGTCCCGGGCGATGAGCAGCCCGGCATCTACACGCACTGCGGCGAGCCCATGACCCTGGGCCGCCCGGCCGGCCGGAGCGTCGCTTCGGAGGCGGCGAAAAACACCGGGCGCAGGCTCCTGGAGGTTTACCCCCGGACCCGGGTGCTGCATTGCCGCTGCGGTTTCCAGATGGAACTTCCCCGCCCCCGGGCGGCCTGAGGGGCCAGGTGGAGGGATCTCGATGCCGTTGTCCGACTCTGAACGCAGGCGGCTCCGGGAACTCGAATCGGATCTGGCAGCCCAGGATCCGGTTCTCGCGCGGGAACTGAGCACCGGCAGGCCGGCCCTCCGGTGGCTTCGCCGTTCCATCGGCCTGGCCCTGACCGTCGCGGGCATTGAACTGATCGTCATGGCCATGGCCGCCCGCCTTCCGGGCATCGGCTTCCCGGGATTCATCCTGCTGTTGGCAGGTGCCTGCGTGCTCCTCACCCGCCGCGCCGGCCGCCGGAGCGGATAGCGCCGCACCGCTCCTGTCCGCCCGGACCACCGCCGTGGCCTGCGCCGCCGGGCCGGGGGGACAGATTCTCCGTTGCTGCCCGGCCGGGAGCCCAGGTTCCGGAGCCGGTGACCGGACTTCCAGAGGCACGTGCGGGGCTCGCCGGGCCCTTGGTTGCGGCGAGCAGGGCCAGGGATGCGGCGACCGAGCGGTCCGGCTCCTTGGCCGGCGGTGTGTAGGCCCGCAGGACCAGGACCGATTTGCCCGCTACATCGAGCACGCCGCCCGCGTCCAGGAAGGCCGTGCCTGCGCGTTCTCCGGCGGTGTCCAGGACCTGTTCCCACCGCGACGCGTATTCGGCCGGGGGAAGGGTGAAGGACACCGCGTCGTCCCCGGAGTTGAAGCAGAGGAGGAAGTTCACATCCGTCACGGAGCGGCCCCGGTCGTCCCTGCCGATCCCGGCGCCGTTGTAGAAGACCCCGAGCGCCCGGGCAAGCGGGTTGTTCCAGTCCTCGGGCACCATCACGGACGCGTCCGTGTTCAGCCAGACGATGTCCGGAAGCGGCTGGCCTTCCCTGCGCTTGACCGGACGCCCTTCAAAAAACCTGTTCCGCCGGAAGGTCGCATGGTCCCGCCGCAGCCGGGCGGCTGCGGCGGCGAACTCGGTCAGCGGCTTGTCCGTGCTTTCCCAGTGGATCCAGCTCAGCTCCGAGTCCTGGCAGTATGCGTTGTTGTTGCCCTCCTGGGTGCGGCCCAGCTCATCACCGTGGAGCAGCATCGGGACGCCTTGGGAGAGCATCAGGGTGGCAATGAAGTTCCGTTGCTGGCGGGCACGCAGCACGAGCACGCTTTCATCGTCGATGGGTCCCTCGGCGCCGCAGTTCCAGGACCGGTTGTGGGTCTCGCCGTCGTTGTTGCCGGCCCCGTTGGTCTCGTTGTGCTTCTCGTTGTACGAGACGAGGTCATGCAGGGTGAAGCCGTCGTGAGCGGTGACGAAGTTGACGGAGGCCACCGGACGCCGGCCTGATGACCCGTACAGGTCCGCGGAGCCGGCAAGCCGGGCGGCGAATTCGCCAAGGGTCGAGGGTTCGCCGCGCCAGAAGTCACGCACCGCATCCCGATACTTGCCGTTCCATTCGGTCCACAGCGGCGGGAAGTTTCCCACCTGGTAGCCGCCGGGGCCCACGTCCCAGGGCTCGGCGATCAGCTTCACCTGGGACACGACCGGGTCCTGCTGGACCAGGTCGAAGAAGCTTGACAACCGGTCCACCTCGTAGAACTCGCGGGCCAGGGTGGCCGCCAGATCGAAGCGGAACCCGTCCACATGCATCTCCGTCACCCAGTAACGCAGGGAGTCCATCAGGAGCTGCAGGACGTGCGGGTGGCGCACGTTGACCGTGTTCCCCGTGCCCGTGTAGTCCATGTAATACTGCTTGTCGCCCGCGACCAGGCGGTAGTAGGCCTGGTTGTCGATGCCTTTGAACGACAGGGTCGGGCCGAGGTGGTTCCCTTCGGCAGTGTGGTTATAGACGACATCGAGGATGATCTCCATCCCGGCGGCGTGCAGGGAACGGACCATGGCTTTGAACTCCTGGACCTGCTGCCCGGGCACATGCGTGGAGCTGTAGCCGTTGTGCGGGGCGAAGAACCCGACGGTGTTGTAGCCCCAGTAGTTGGACAGACCCTTCTCCCTGAGCAGGCTGTCGTGCACGAATTGGTGCACCGGCATCAGCTCGATCGCGGTAACGCCGAGTCTTTGCAGGTGCTCGATCACGGCCGGATGCGCCAGGCCCGCGAAGGTGCCGCGTTCCTCCACGGGCACCTCGGGGTGGAGCATGGTCATGCCTTTGACATGGGTTTCGTAGATGAGCGAGTCGCTGTACGGGACCCGCAGGGGGCGGTCGCCCTGCCAGTCGAAGAACGGGCTGATCACCACCGACCGCATCGTCGAGCCGGCCGAATCGCTTGTATTCAACGAGAGCGGATCGCCCGGATCGTAGGAGAACATGGCTTGCCCCCAAGCGATGTCCCCGCTGGCCGCTTTCGCGTACGGGTCCAGCAGCAGCTTGGCCGGGTTACATCGCATCCCGTTGGCCGGGTCATAGGGCCCCTCCACCCGGTAACCGTACGACTGTCCCGGGAGCATATGGGGCAGGTAGCAGTGCCAGACGAACGCGTCCACAGCCTCCAGGGCAATCCGCTGCTCGGACCCTCGCTCATCGAACAGGCACAGATACACCGCACTGGCCGCTTCGCTGAAGATGGCGAAGTTGGTGCCGCTGCCGTCATACGTCGCCCCCAAGGGATAGGCACTGCCCGCCCAGACTTCCATGAACCCCTCCGATACCGAAAAAGCACCACCCACCACACCGGACAGCCCGGGAGCACCGTGCCCCGACCCATCAAACGCGAAGATTTGACGCATATAGCCCCGGGCACCGAGGGAAACCCGCGTTCCGCGGCAGCCACCTCGTCCTGGCCGTGAGGCGGATGGGAATGCCGGGCCCAGGCACCGGGGCGGCGGCGGGATCGCTTCCGGGCAACATGCGTGTCATGCCGGAGGTCCCGGACGGCCCGCCTGTGCCGGTGCCTGTCGGTCCGTGCCGTGGACGGCCAGGTTGCCGCGCTTCTAGACTGGGCATACCTGCTGCGGAGGCCAACGAGGTGACGCGGGGCCCGCCGCCGGGGACGGCAACGGACCACCTGCACCTGGTTGGAGGTCTGTCTGCGCATCACGGGCACCGCATTTCCTGGTGCAGAAACGCAGATGGAGACCGTTATGCAGACAGACCCGCGGCCCACCACAGAGGCCGTCCGTTCGGTGACCGTGGAGGCCTCCAGCACCCGTCCCGGGGACTGGGGGCGGGCCATGGCACTGGCCTTGGACCGGCTGATCCAGGAGATCATCGCCGCTACAGGCACGAACCCGTGCCGTGATCCCGGGGGCCTGGACGTCTCCTTGCATATCCAGGCCGTGCCCGATGGTGAGGCCATCACGGTCATCTGGCGCCGCTGAACTGTCGATCACCGACGCTGTTCACAGCCAAAAGACCGGCGGATACGGCCCCGGCCGCACCCGCAGTCCGGACCCTCGGCCTGCTCGTTCCCGGCGGTGTCGCCGGCCAGCCCAGGCGGGACGCGGGCGAGGAGACCCGGACCCATGGTGGAACACGTGGTGCTCCCGGCGTTTCCCGTCAGTGCTTTTTGAAGGCGTCCTTCACTTTGTCTGCGGCCTGCTTCAGCTCCGCTTTGGCTTGTGCGGCCTTGCCTTCGGCTTTCAGCCTGTCGTTATCCGTGGCGTCGCCGGTTGCTTCTTTGGCTTTGCCGCCGACCTTTTCGGCGGCGTGCTTGATTTTGTCACCCAGACCCATGACGGCTCCTCTCAAGGGGGACGGGCCGGCCCGTGCGGGCCGGACATTTTTATCGTAGACCCGGCCCGTCCCCTTCATCCACGGTCCTGCCCGGCTCCGGCCGGGGCACAGGTGGTTCTGCCCGGGCATCTGGCTGCTCGCGGGACGGGAGCCTGCCGGGATACGCCGGACGGCCGGGGGTTTATGCTGTCGTCCATGGATTCGTACGGGGGCCGTGCGCTGATCTGTGCAGCGCCGGAAACGGTGTGGACCGTCATCACTGATTCGTCCGGCTATCCGGAGTGGGATTCGGGGATTGCCGGGCCCATCGGGGACATCGGCCACGAGCAGAGCATCCGGGTCCGGCCCGCCGGCCTGGCCAGGCCGGTCACGGTGGCTGTCCACCGGTACGGGGACGACGCCATGTCCTGGACGTTCCGGTTGCCGGGGAAATTGTTCAAAGCGGTCCGGACCATCACCGTGAGGGCTGAGCACGGCAAGACCCGCCTGGTGGTGAGGGATGACTTCACCGGCCCCCTCCGGACGCTGATCCAAAAACACAACCCGGGCCTGTCCCGGTCCGCGGACCGGTTCGCCTGCGGGGTCAGGGCCCGGGCCGAAAAACTGAGCTGACACCGGATACGCCGGCGCTGCGGTTGTGCCCGGGGCATGGCGGCTCTGAAGGCGGGACCAAGCAGCTCTGCCTCCAAGGCCTTGGCTGCGGAACCACGGGTGGAGCAGCATGGAAGGTAAGGCCCTTCAGTGAGTCGGCCGGTCCGCATCCGTAGCTCAGTGGTCAGAGCAGGGGACTTTTAATCCTCGGGTCGTGGGTTCGAACCCCACCGGATGCACCAGTCCCGGGCCAAGGCATGCCCGGGCGCCGGGAGCCCGTTGTTGTGGTGCGGGCGCGCCGTTGAAACGACATCTTGACGGGGCGCCCCCGGGTTGGTTTTACCGGAAGACTCACCTGCGAAGTGCGGCAGGCGTCCCCGGGCCTGGCGCGGAAGAAGACATTCAGGACCGCGGAGATAATCAGGTCCGGGAAGAAGGATCGGAGGTTTCGTCTTCGATCAGTGGACTGGTGAACGCAGGCGTCCGGGCTCTCGTGTCCAAAGCTCCCACGAGGGCGTAGTGTCGAAGTAGGAGATTTCGGGATGGTCGTTCGGATCCGGGGATTGAATATCAGGACTGTGCGACGCGCGAGCGGCCACGGCTGCAGGCCTGGGTCGAAGATCCCGGGCGCCCCTTGGAATCGAGGCCGCATGGCCGGCAACAATGCAGTACCCACCACGGAACAATTGCAGGACCTCCTGCTTGAAAGCCCGGGCTTCACCGAATTCCTCCTCGGCTTGGCCACCATCTCAGCGTCGTTGTTGGACGGCAGGGAACCCCTCTTGTGCGCCATTACCGTCGAACATGATGCCGGCCCCTCGACGGTGGCCAGCAGTACCGCTGCGGCGCAGCGCCTGGACGAGAAGCAATACGCGTTCGACGACGGCCCTTGCCTTACGGCCTTGCGTCACCAACATCGCGTGCTGATTGACGACCTGCAGGCCGACGACCGTTGGGCACAGTACGCCCACCAGGTGGATGGCGAAGGTATTCGCTCGGTCCTCGCAGTGCCGATCCAGACGGACTCTTCCTCACGCGCAGCTTTGAATTGCTACGCCTATGCGCCCGGGACCTTTAATCCGGCCATCGTCGCCCGCGTGTTGGAGCATGCGGAGACAATTTCGAAGACGCTGAGGTTGGCGCTGCGGCTTCACGTCCCGGAGCCATACCCTGAACATTTGCGCTCGGCCCTGCAATCGCGCGCTGTGGTGGACGCGGCGCTGTCCTTGATCATGCTCCAGAACCGTTGTGGGCGGGACCGCGCCATGGAACTCCTTCAGCTTGCTGCGCGGAACAACAACCGGCGTCTTCATGACATCGCCACCGACATCCTGAACGGATCAGCACCCCAGGATTGGACTTCCCCGGGCGTCCCCGATGGACACGCCTGAAGCGCCGGGCACCGGTGGCGCCACCCTGGTACCGCGACCGCAACACGGGTTGGCCAGGCTGTAGGCCCGCTTCTACGGGATAGTCAGAGCGATGCGGAAGAAACCAGCCTCGATGCTTACCTCCATGAGCTCGGCGGTCTCCCGCCACCCCGGGGTGAGTCTTCTGGCCCTGGCAATACTGGAAATGGACACCGAAAGGATGACCGACCCGTGATTGACCCGCAGTGGGACGCAGCACCCGGCGCCTCCACCGCTCCGGCCCGGAACCGCAGACAGGACCCTTGCATTACCCTGCAGGAACTGGTCCTGGACAGCAGCGACGTCATGGAATTCCTTGCCGCCCTGGCCGGCGTGGCAGCCGCCGTTCTCTCGACCATCACGAACACCCTTTCGTGCGGGGTCACCCTCAGGAGGAGGAAAAGAAGCCCCGCAGCGGCCGGCAGCGATGAGAGAGGCCGCGTTCTCGAGGAACTGCAGAACGACCTTCACGACGGGCCTTCCCTGACAGCCCTCCGGGACGATGACGTGATTCTCGTCCCCGACACCGGCGGCGAGAACCGCTGGCGTGACTCCATGGACGCCCTCCGTCGGAACGGCATCCGATCCATCCTGGCTGTCCCGCTGGATCTGGCCGGTGAAGCCGAAGCCGTGATGAGCCTGTATTCCACCAAACCCCTGGGGTTTTCCGGACCGGACATCACGGCCGCGGAAGCATTCGCCGACAGCGCGGCGAAGTCGCTGCGCCTGGCGTTGAGGATCGCGCACCTGCGTCATGCCCGGAACGATCTCACCGCGGCCATGCAGTCGCGTTCGACCATCGACACGGCCGTCGGCATTGTCATGGCGCAAAACCGCTGCAGCCGCGATACTGCCGTCAAGGTTCTGACCAGGGCGTCGAACAGCCGGAACGTCAAACTCCGGGACATTGCCGCGCAGGTCATCGCCTCCGTTTCGGGAGAAACGGACCTCGCGCCGTACTTCGACGAATAGCCAGAAGAGCCGGGGACATGCGGTGGAATCGCAGGTTGTCCGGTCCGGCCACCGGACGCCCTCGGCCGCCGGGGTGACCGGAGCTCCTCTCCCTCGCCCGGCGGGTTTCTGCGGACCCGGGGCCGGGAGCCGTCTTCCTGCCACGACGCGGGCACTTCTTCCGTCGCCCCATGTGGCCGCGGCTACCGTTTGCGTTTCCTCGCCCTGGCTTCTGCCACTGGCCAGGGGCGGGAAGTAGGCTGGGAACAGCGCACCAACTGCCGTACCGGATTCTCTTTCACGCTTGCGGCTCGATGCACCCGACCTGGATGAATGAGGACTATGGCGCGGAAACTACCGCTGGATGAACTGTCGACCGTGATCGCGCGAATCCAGGGCCTGCTGCTGACGGAAGAGAAAGTGGACCGCGCCGTGCAGTTGCTTGCCCGTGCCATCAAGGACTCCGTGTCCGGAGCGAGCGGCGCGGGGGTCTCCATCCTGGATTCGAGGGGCAGGCTGACCAGCAGCGCATCGACGGACCACGTGGTCACCCGCGCGGACGCCCTTCAGTATGAATTGGGCCAGGGGCCGTGCCTGACAGCCTGGGCAATGGAGGAAACGGTGATCGTCCGGGACGTCGAAACTGATCCGCGGTGGCCGGACTGGACCGACGCCGTGAAGGGCATGCCCATCCATGCGGCGGTCAGCACCCCGTTGATCGCCGGGCAGGAATGCATCGGCGCCTTGAAGATCTACTCGGACCGTGCCGGCGCTTTCGGCGAGGACGCGGCCCGGGTGCTGGAACTATTCGCCGCCCCGGCAGCGACGCTGCTGGCGAATATCCAGGCCAGCGAAGCGCCACACCGCATCAGCGAAGCCCTGGCTGAATCCCTCCACAGTCGTGACCTCGTCAACCGCGCCTGCGGCATACTGATGCAGCGCCACTCTTTGACCGTTGACATGGCCCTTGCCGAACTGATGCGCCGGGCCCGGCAGCAGAACAGCACGCTGGGCCAGATCAGTGCCGATCTCGTCGCCGGGATTCCGGCGGCCCTGGACTAAGGCCGGCCCGTGGGCTTCGATCCGCACGAACCACAACAGCAGCGCATGCTGGCCGCTGCCATGAAGTCAGCACAAATCAACGTCGGCGAACTCTGGCTCAAGTACTTCAGCCTGGGCGGCGAAGTTGGCGAGTACGAGGTGGAAGCCTATCTCCAAGGCCTCCTCTCCCTCCCCATCCTGCAACGCGACCTCCTGGCCATGGCCGCCAACGAACTCATCGACACATCCGCCCACGGTCGCGCACCCTACTCCGACGAGCTCGGCCCGGACGGCGACTCGTCCGGCCAACAAAAACCCAAGCAAGAACCGGGCTCGGGACCATGGCAGTCCGAAACGGACTGATCCGGATCGGTCCCCCTCAAGGAGGCCTTGCCTGGTGGATGTCTGTCTCACCTGTCACGTCGGAATGCGGGCCACCTGATCCTCCAACCCATTCATGGATGAGGCGCGGTCCCCGCCCGCCACGACGAGCCCGCCCGGGCCGATCGACGCGCGGTATCCCCCGCAGTTATCGTCCGGCTGCGGGTGGGCGGACGCGCCCCTGGTCCCGGTCTATGCCGGCCATAGGTTTTCTAATCGCCGGCCCGCCCGCCGGGCCGTTCATCCAACGGCGGCCGGGGTTCCTTCAGGAGCTTCAGACCCGGGGGCAGGCCCTGGACGCTGCCTTCGCGTCCTTTCGCCCTGAGGGTGAGGAGGGACCCGGCCAGCTTCACGTTCTCGGCCGTGAATTCCCCGAATTCCTCCGGGAGGATCGGGGCAAGGTGGACCACGTTGCGTGTCAGGTCAGGATCGAACCTGAGCAGGGTCCGCATCAGCTGCACCGGGGTCGCGGCCGCCCACGCCTGGGGTGCGCACGCCGTGGGATAGGGAACAGGGGCGTGGAATTCATAGCGGTCGAAGCCGCAGAAAAGTTCCGGGAGCTGGCCGTCGAAGTGTCCGGCTGCTCCCAAAAGACCGTGCGCTACCTTTCTGGCTTCATCCACGAATCCGTACCGCATCATTCCGGTTGCGGCCAGGGCGGTGTCGTGCGGCCAGACGGAACCGTTGTGATAGCTGACCGGGTTGTAGGCACCCATGTCCGAGCCCAGGGTCCGGATGCCCCAGCCGGTGAACATCTCCCGTGACATCAGCCGTTGGACCACCGATGACGCTTTGTCCTCCTCGACGATGCCTGTCCACAGGCAGTGGCCCATGTTGGAGGCGCAGGAGTCCACCGGTTTCTTGTCCTTGTCCAGTGCGATGGCGAAATAGCCCTTGTCCGGCAGCCAGAACCTTTTGTTGAATTCATTCTTCAGCGTGGCGGCACGCCCGGCCCAGTACTGCTCCGTTTCCCTCTCTCCTGCCGCCCGGGCCAGGCATGCCCGGGCCAAATACGCGGCGTAAACGTAGGCCTGGACTTCACACAGGGCGATGGGCGACTCCGCCAGGGTCCCGTCCGCAAAATTGATCCCGTCCCAGGAGTCCTTCCAGCCCTGATTGGCCAGGCCATGGTCGGTGGCCCTGTGGTACTCGACGAAACCGTCCCCGTCGCGGTCACCGTAGTCGTGGATCCAGCCAAGGGCCCGGTCCGCGTGCGGAAGCAGCGACTCGATGATGTCCTCAGAGAGCCCCCACCGGCTTAGCTCGCCCAGCAACCCCACGAACAGCGGGGTGGCATCGGCGGTGCCGTAGTAGGCTGTCCCGCCCCTGGACAAGCCGCCGGTGACGCCGAGCCGGACTTCATGCGGAATGCGGCCGGGTTCCTCCTCGGAGTCATGGTCCACTCTGGTGCCTTGGATGTCCGCCAGGGTCTGGAGGGTTCCCGAGGCCAGATCCGGGTCGATCAGGAGCGCCATGTAGGAGGCCAGAAGTGCATCCCGGCCGAACAGGGCCATGAACCATGGAGCGCCTGCGGCCACGGCCACGCGGTCGGGGTTGGCAGGATCAAAGATCCGCAGTGAGCCCAGGTCGCGTTGGCTCCACTGCAGCGTGGCTTGGACGCTGCTGTCGGCAAGGGTGATGGGTGGAACGTTTTTTTCCCAGGCCCGGTGCCGTTTGACGCCCGTCCGGAGGTGCGGGACCCCAGTCTCCGTGAAGGGCTCCTCCGGGGCCACGGATTCGACCAGGGGGACCACGATGACGCTGGTGGACCATTTTCCCCGTGCGGGGATGGTGGCCCGGAAACGGAGGGCGTCTTCGGAGATTTCGGCGCCCGCCGCCCGAATCGCCGATCCCCGCCGCTGGCCGTTGCTGATGGCTTCGACCACCAGTTCATGCCCCCGCACGTGCCTGGTCACGGACGTATGCTTGGTGGGGCGGCCTCCTTTGACGTCGAACAGGTCGGCCTGGTCCGCGTCCACGAGCAGTTCGATGCTGCAGTCCACGGGTTCCGCGGAAAAATTCTCCAGCGTGATGTCGTCCCGGAGGCCGGGGCCGACATGGCGTTGCTGCCGGACTACCAGGGGGCTGTCGAAACGGCCGTCCGGCCATTGGGCCCGGCCCACGAAAGTGGCCTCGAAAGCATCGGGACGCTGGGCCGCGAGCGGCTCGCGGGGGGACCCGTTGATGTGCAGTTCCCAGTGGGAAAGGATCCGGGTGTCCTGGAAGAACGCGCCGTTTGTCTCGCCGTCCGGGAGGATGTCCCCGCTGCGGGAGGAAATGCAAAAGGAGGACCCCTCCACGAGCGTGACGGTTCCTGCCTCGGAAACCGTCGTTTCGGTATCGGCGTTCCATGCCGTCATGGGAGGACTCCTCACCTCACGGCGCGGCGGCGGCGCCAGGACAATTACCGCCAAAGCAGATAACGGGGCACGAGAAAACCGGTTCCCTTAAAGATTCTGGTTCAACGCGACCGAATCCGGAAGCCCGGATTCGCATTGCTCTTCGATGAGGTCGGCGAACAGCTGCAAATGGTCGGCCACCATGCGTTCGGCACTGAATTGCTGCTCCACCCGGGCCCTGCACTGCGCCCGGCTCAGGCCAGCGGCTGCCGGGATCATGGCTGCGAGGTTGTCGGTGGAGGCGAGGTAACCCGTTAGTCCGTGCGCAACGATTTCCGGTGCGGCTCCCAGGGGCGTTCCCAGAACGGGCGTCCCGGTGGAAAGTGCTTCAATCATGACCAGGCCGAAGGGTTCGGACCACTGGATCGGGTTGAGGAACGCGAGTGCTTCGCCCATGAGATGGTATTTTCCGGCGTCGTCGACCTCGCCTGTGAAGTCCTCGTTGGGACCAAGGATCGGTTTGATGACTTCCTCGAAGTACTGGATCTCCTCCGGTTCGCGCATTTTGGCCGCGATCCGGAGCGGCACGCCCGCCTGACGGGCGATCCTGATGGCTTCCAGGACGCCTTTGTCCGGGCACATCCTCCCCACGAAACAGACGTAGCCGCCCCGGCCGGTGCCCACGGGCACGGTCGACAGATCGATGCCGTGATGGATCACGCCACGGACCGGTATGCCGGACGCCTGGGAAGCCTGGTTGCGGGAGATCGCGATGATGGAGGTAGTTCTTCCGATCGCACGGTAGATGTCCTTGGCTGAGGACGTGAGCGGGCCGTGGATCGTCGTCACCACTGGCACCCCGGGCGGCCCGTAGCGGTACAGGGGCCCGGCCAGGGTGTGGTCGTGGATGATGTCCACCTCCCCGAGCCCCTCGTAGGCCCTGATCAGGTGGCTGAGTTCGGAGATGGTGAAGCCAAGGCTCGTCGGATCCGACGTCCTCATCCCCGGGACCCGGGGTACGGGGCACCGGCTGTCCGAGGACGCAGCCAGCACCACCTCGTGCCCGGCCCCGGCAAACCCCCGTGCCAGAAGGTCCACCACCCTTTCGATACCGCCATAGGTCTGCGGGGGAACGGGGATCCAGGGTCCTGCAACAAGTCCTATCCGCATTTCTTGCCTTCCAAAAAACGGATGGGTCGGACTCCCCCTGCGTCCCGACACGCACCCAAAACCGTCCGAAGGCCTCTGCTTAACCTCTGAACTGACTATTACTCCCGGACGGACAATGGACAAGACCTACTGCCGGGTAGGCCGGCGGGATTGCCTTTTGACGTCCAGTGATCATTCCTCGAGCCAGCGGCCGGCCGTGGGCACCGGGTCGCAAGAACGACCCCCGAGCAGCAGAGAAGCTAAAGTCCATTCCGAGGGGGGCGGTTGCACCCATGACTCAGCGGACAGAGCAGCGACTCCCCATCCTCGGCTCCCGGGGGTGGACCTCGCCGGAAGAACCGGTCCGGGGCAGGCCTAGGCAGCGAGCGCGGTGCCGAAGAGTTCCGTGGCGCGTCTGGTCAGGTACGCCGGGACGTCGGCTTCCGCGGCCAGGTCCGTGTGTCCCAGGAACACCGCCGTTCCCCGGGCCAAGTCGCTAATGTCCAAGCCCGCGTCCTCGGCGAGCCGGGCGGCACGGATGTTGGGCTGCAGGTTCAACAGCCTGGCCCGGGCGTTGAGGTAGACATGCCAGTCGCCCCGGGAAATTGATTCTGCGCCGCCTCCGAGCAGCCGCCGGAGCGCGGCGGCGCCGGTGTCCAGCCTGCCCAGGACCACGGGTTCTCCCAGGCTGGCGGGAATGATCAGCGCGGTCGGTTTCCTTTCCATCTTTTTCGTCCTCTTTGAGGTAAACGGAACGGCAACCCGGGCTGTTCCCGCCCGCGGGGCCGGTCATCTTGTCCGCTCCCGTGGATCGTTTTAGCGTGGAAACGAGGCCCATGGCCGGCGACCCCCGGCGGCCAGGCCCGTCATTGAGGAAGGAGTGAACAGTCATGGCCACCGTGCGGGAATCCATCGACGTCAACATGCCCTTGAGCCAGACCTACAACCAGTGGACCCAGTTCGAGGAATTTCCACGCTTCATGACCGGGGTCGAGTCCGTCCGCCAGGTCGATGAAACCACCGTGCACTTCCAGACCCGCATCGCCGGGCTCCGGCGCGGCTTCGACGCCAGGATCCTCGCCCAGATCCCGGACGAACTGATCAGCTGGGAGAGCGTGGAGGGCCCGCACCATTCCGGAACCGTCACCTTCCACGCGGTGAGCACCGTCGAAACACGGGTCACCGTCGAAGTGGACTGGGATCCCCGGACCGTGCTGGAACGGGCCGGGGCCACGGCTCATCTGGAGGACCGGCAGATCAAGAAGAACCTGGAACGGTTCAAGGAATTCATCGAGGGCCGGGAAGTAGAGACCGGTGCCTGGCGCGGAAGCATCGCCGGGGGCAAGGTCGAAGGCCGCAGCTAGACCACCCGGCGCCCGGGCCTGCTACGGGCTCCGCGTCAGCCGGTGCCCGCCCGCCGGATGAAGCCCCCTCCCGGCCATGCCTTCCACGCAGCCCTCCGTCCTGCAGGCCTTTCGTCCGGCCGGTTGCCGGAATCAACACCGGCGTTCCGGCGTTAATTTTCTTGTCGCAGGTGTGCGGCAGGAAGGAAGAAGATGAAAAGGAGGAACAGGAACATCGAAACGGTCGAGGACGATGCCGGTATGACCACCACCTACCACCGGCACCCGAACGGGGGCGGGCTGCTTGGTCCCGGCGCACGGGTGGAGGCGGATTCCTTCATCGGTGCAACGACCTATGTCGAGGCCGGCGCACGTGTCGGTTCCGGGTGCCGGATCGGCCGCGGGAGCTGGATCGACCGCCGGGCAACGGTCGGGAACCATGCCTTCATCGGTGACGACGTGTACGTGGGCCGGGGAACGGTCCTGGGCAGCTGGGTCCACGTCGGCAGCCACTCCCGCATCGGGGCGGGGGCACTCATCGGCCGCGGGGTCCGGCTGCACGGGGACACCCTGGTTCCCGAGGGAGCCCGCATCCCGAACGCCGCGTCTTACTCGGGCTCTTCGTCCCGTACCCGGAAATCCCGCGGCCCGGAGTCCCGGATGGCCGCCTAGACCTCCGTCGCTGCTACGACATTCCGTTCTCCCCTGCGAGTCCGGCGCAGGACGGTCACCGACACGGGCCATGGCGCGGACGGGCACCGCAGGGGCAGTATGGGGGGATGAACGCCCCCGCAGCCGGCCCTCCGGAGGATGGCTCCGTTGGTTCCGGGGCCCGCCTGCACCCGTGGAGCCGTTATGTGGCCCTGGGTGATTCCTTCACCGAAGGGGTCGGGGACCCGGAACCGCGCAGCCCCGGGGGCCTGCGCGGCTGGGCGGACCGGGTCGCGGAAGAACTAGGCGCCGGCCACGCGGATTTCGCCTACGCGAACCTGGCAGTCCGAGGACGGCTGCTCCATCAGATCCTGGATGAGCAGATCGCCCCCGCCCTGGCCCTGCAACCGGATCTGATCACCCTCAACGGCGGCGGCAACGACCTGATCTTCCACCGGACCGACCCCGACAAACTCGCCGCCGAGCTCGACGCCGGCGTCCAACTCCTCGCCTCGACCGGGGCCACGGTCGTGCTGTTCGCCGGACCGGACTGGGGCACGACCCCCGTGCTCGGACACGTGCGGGGCAAGGTAGCGATCTTCAACGAGAACCTGCGCACCATCGCGGCCCGCCATGACGCCGTGATCGCCGACCTCTGGGCCCTGCGCCAGCTCACCCACCCCCGGATGTGGGATCCGGACCGGCTGCACTTCTCTCCCCTGGGCCAGCACACCATCGCCATCATGGTCCTGGAAACCCTCAACGTTCCCCACACCCTGGAGCCGATGACGCCCAAAGAGCTGCCCGCGCGCAGCTGGCGCGAAGCACGGGCCGATGACATCATCTGGACACGCGAACACCTGGTCCCCTGGGTCCTGCAACACCTCACACACCACAGCTCCGAGGAAGAGCGCCGTGCGAAGCGGCCGGACCCCGGCCCCGTGTTCGGCGCCCGGATGCCTCCCGGGACGTTCATCGGAAACGACCCCCGGAACAAATAGCCGGGCCTGCGAACCGGGCCGTGAGGACCTCCCGGAAGGCCTTGCCCTTGACTATCTCAGGTGATATAAAAAATCTGTATCGACCACTTTAGATAGCGGGACGTGTGATCTTCTCCGGCGGTCCCCGACGTGATCGTCCGGGAACCGCCAGAAAGATCCTGCCCGGCAAGGAAGGGATGAGAGTGGAATGAGTGCGGAGCTGGAGCGCCTGAGCGCCCTGGCCGGCGCCATCGAGGCCGCGGAAGAGGAGCTCGCCGCAGCCTATCTGACCCTGCGGCAGGTGGCCGCGGCGATCCTGCGTTGCGGGGAAGCCACCGTGGCCGAAGTCAGCGACGCTTCCGGACTGGGCCGGAGCGAACTGCTGGAGCTGGCCGCCCCTCCACGCCCGCACCGGGGCCGTCCCGGAACCGGGCTCCGCGCCGGCAGTCATCGGCACCAGGAGGCCAGCCGTCGTCCCGGCATCCGGAGAACAGGCAGCGGATGACGGCGCCCCTCCCTTGTTCTACACCGCCCTTTCTGCACCGCCGAGCCCCCGGAGGGACGCCGGCCCCCTTCCGCCCGAGGGTCGGAGGAAACGGCAGGAGCCGTGGTTCGCGCGCCGGTCCGGTTCCGGGGCCCATACAAAAAACCCGGACAGCCCCCTTGCGGCGGTTTCATTCCAGTGCTATAAAAAATCTATACCAGCCAGCATAGGAAATAGGTGGTTGGGATGGAAGGATCGTACCGATCTGTAAGGAGTGAGGAGACCATGTTGATGCGTACCGACCCGTTCCGCGAGCTCGACAGGCTGGCCCGGCAGGTCCTGGGCACCGCGGCCCGGCCGGCGGCCATGCCGCTGGATGCCTGGCGGGAAGGCGGGGAATTCGTTGTCGCCCTGGATCTTCCCGGGGTCGAGGTCGACTCGGTGGACATCGACGTCGAACGCAATGTCCTGACCGTGAAGGCCGAACGGAAGGACCCGGCCGGGGAGAACACCGAGATGATCGCCGCCGAACGGCCCCGGGGTGTCTTCAGCCGCCAGCTCGTGCTCGGCGAGGCCCTGGATACCGATGCCGTGAAGGCCAGTTATGACGCCGGGGTGCTGACCTTGCGGATCCCGGTGGCCGAGAAGGCCAAACCGCGCCGGATCGAGATCGCGTCGGAGTCGACCCCGCGCCAGGCGATCAACGCCTAGGACCGGGGCCGGCACCGCTGGACCGGGAGCATTGGACCGGCCGCCGGCAGTGAAGGGCGATGCAGACCAGCCACGCCACCGCGCGAGTAGCGCACCGAAAAGGCGGCCCCCGACGATGCCTCCCGCACCGAGGGTCCCCGGCCCGCCCGGCCGGGGACCCTCCCGACACCCGGCGCCCGAACCTGGAAGGAGCCTGCCATGAGCGCCTGGCACCCCTACGATGACCTTCTGATGCCGGCGTTCCATGAACGTTTTGAACAGCGCTGGGGCAAAGGGACGGCCCCTTTCCTGGACCCCGGGGTCCAGATCCATCTCCAGCCCCTGCCCCGGGCCCAATGGATCAACCCGGACACCGGCGCGGCCGTCGCCGTGGTGCCCATCTGGGCCACGGACCCCCGGCACCGCTCCTTCGGTGTCTTCTACCTGCCCCCGTCCGGGGACATCTGGGTCCTGCACCCCGGGCACACCGCCTACCTCGAACCCGGCAAGAACGGCACCGAAGAACAGATCACCCTCCGCAACGACGCCTTCCGGAAAGCCGTCAACCACGCCAAGGAATTCATCTACGGCACCCAGCTATGAACCCGACAACCATCCGCCCGGACGCTCCGGTGAAATTCCGGACAGCGGGGCTGCACATTCCGCTGCGGCCGCCTGCGCTTCCCCCGGGACTGCCAAGAGGAAATTGGAAAGGAGACCGACATGTCCATCCTGTACATGGACAAGGGCTTCGGGCCGCACGTGGACCGCGGCTTCGAGTCCGCATCAACGCGTCTGGAACGCAGCGGCCTGGCACCGGAACCGGCAGGCGAGACCGAGCGGCACTCCCGCGAACTGGTCCGGCACATCCTCACCCTCGAGCCGGAACGGGTCCCCGCAGTCACGGCCGAACTGTTCGCCGAAGCCATAGCCATCGCAGACACCGTCCGCGAAGCCCAGGGCCGCGGACCCGTCACCTCGTACCGGGCCCGGGACTTCTGGGAAATCCTCAAGGAACTCATCGACAGCGTCCTGGACCAATAGCCCAACATCTGCCTGCCTGCAGAGGAGCCGGCGACGGGGCCTCGCAGCTCCCGTCACGCCCGGGGCTGCCGTGGCCTCACGTGCCGGGGTCTTCGGCGGCGTCCGGGTACTCGTCCTCGGCGCCTGGGGAAAGCTCCGTGGCCTGGTCGATGAGGTCCGCTTCGGCGGCCTCCGCTTCCGTGACCGCGATCCGGTCGTAGCCGGCGCCGCCGGGCTGAACGTCCGTGCGCTGTTCAATGACGTCCGCTTGCGGGACATCCCCGGGCAAACCGTCCATCTCCGTCAATTCCCCCGAGCCCTCGGGCAGGACCGGTGTGCGCTGCTCGAGAGCATCGGCTTCGGGTACTTCGGGACCGATTTCCTCCGGCTGAACATTCATTTCCACGTCAACCTCCTGTGACCGGAATAGGGACGAAAGGACCGCAGGGGCCTCTCTCCCGGACACTCACGCGCCCGGGACCGCCCCTGCCGGGAAACCACCGCCACCGTTGGGCCCGGACCAGGACCGGATCCGCCGGCCGAGGTTTCCGCTGTCCAGTAACCGTTATCCGATGTTTTCCGCTGTCCGGCAACCGCTATCCGGCGTTTACCCTATTGAGCGGTGCCCTTATTCAGGTTTTCAGCACTTCAGTGCGAGGGGCTGACCGTGTGGTGCCGGTGTTCCTCGGTGCTGGGTTTGATCGCGGTCGCGGTGACGACGAGCGCCACCAGACCGGTGATCCAGGACGTCCAGGCGACGCCTGTCTGCATGGTGTAGGAACCGAACCACGGTGAAAGGAACAGCAGGGCGCCGAAGGCCGCCTGGATCCATTCCATGGCCGGGGTTCCGGGCATGGCCAGATTGATGACGCCGCTGACGACCAGCAAAGCGCCGAACACGACCATCAAGGCAGCCGACGAACCGGCCGCCGTGGTCCAGATGACCGACAGCGCAGCGTAGAGCCCGGCGGCGACCGTGACCCAATCCTGCCATCGCGTCCATTTCTTCATTGAAACCACCTCTGTGATGCGGACTGCACCCCGGCGTTCCTCTGACGTCACGCCGGAGGATTCCTATTGTATTTGACGCTGACTTCCCGTGAAAGTACCGCCGCCGGGGGCCGCGAAAACGGGCCGGGCACCGTTCCCGGCGGCTGTCCGCTGTCCTCGCCGCACGGGTACTTTGTAACAAAAATCCGTGCGCTGCTGCTTCCCGGCAAGCGGCTCCCGGTCAGGCCGGCCGGTGCAAGGAAACGCGCCAATGCCCGGTGTCACCTGGTGCCGGGCATTGGCGCAGCTACCGCCGGGATCATCTTCCACGGAAAACGTTCCGGTGCAGATCGTAGGCCCCGGAACCGGCCCGCCGCCCGAGTACCGGCTACCTGTTTCAGGGGCCGCTACGAGAGTGAGACGTCCGAGGTGGTTTGGCGCCGGTCCCGGGAACCCGGCCGTCGTACCCGCCGGCCATGCGCCGGGAGAAATGGGGACGGCACACCATGGAAACGCCAAACGTGTGCACCGTGTCTTGGTGGCACTTGGCCGGACGCCTCAGGGCTGCAGCTGGCGGGGACGGCCGGCGGCTGCGCGGCAGAGGGCCCCGGCCGGTTCCAGCGGGGCCGTGCGCTGCGGGGCATGGATCCTGCCGCCCAGGTGGGGGACCCTCTGCGGGGCGGCTGCGGGAGCGGGCCCGATCATGCTGAGCTCGTGGTCTGTGCGCCCGGTGTCCCCGGCGGCCGCCGAGCGGAGGGGAACTCCCGGACACTGGTCGGTGATCAGCCCCATGCCCGCGTACTCACGCACGGCTTCGATGCCGGCTACCGCTGACCGCTTGTCCGGGAAATCCCGGGAAAGGGCCATCACGGCCCCGTCGGGGGCTGCGATCCTGAACCTGAAGCAGCCGCGCTCATCTTCGAAGAGTTCGAACGAACCGGTCATGGAAGTCCTCCTTCACGCCCGGCCGCCAGCCGGACGCTCGACGTATCCCCGGGGCCCGCACGCGGCGCTGCGTACGGGCCCCTGGGCGGGGAATGAATGCGTGTTCCAAGGAAAATGTGAGTCACCCCACATGAGGTCAGGGGTCAACCCTACCGGCGGGGACCCGCGGTGGCCAGCGCCCTTGAGCCCGAACCCCGTTATGGCGCGGCCCCCTGTCCCATCTCATGCGCACTCGCTGCGGCGTGCCTCGCAGCCAGCGCCCGGAGCCTCTGCTCACCGATCGCTCCGGCACGCTCCCGTTGCCAGCCCCGCAAGAGCCGGTGTGGACGGCGCCCTCAGTGGCGTACGGTTGTTCTGGCGGCTTCGCATATCCCCCATTTGCGCAGCCGCCGGGAACCCCTGCGCTGGAGTCGCTCCCGACTCGCGCGGGGGTTCCTTATCGGGCACACTGTCTTTCCGCGTCATCGGGCCTCTGTCTTTGCGCGTCCGCCCGGCGTACCCTGTTCACGTCCCCGGTACCGGCCTGGCCCGGGTCCTTTGCGTCCGGATTCAAACAGTTAGGCGTCATCAATGGAGATGAACATCAGGGACCACTGGGACAACCTCAGCCCCGGAACCCGGCAATGGCTCACCGAGAACCCCGGGTGCGTGGTGCTGCCCCGCACGGTCACGGAGGTCATCCATCAGGAAACCGGAATCACCGCGGACTCGGACCAGCACGACCAAGCCAGCCTCTCCCCCGAGGACCTCGACTTCCTCCGGGCCCGGGCCGAAGGGTCTCCCGCCCAGCCTGGGCACCGGATCTTCGACGCAAAACAGCCCGGAGAAGGCTGACGCTTTGGCGTCAAGAACAAAGGATTCCCCCATGGATGCAGAACAACAGCCGGCCCCGGAGCCCGCGCCCGCACCCGGGGCGTCCCCGCCGGCAGGAGGACGCCGCCCGGTAGTCACCCGCGCCGGAATGGCATGGACGGCCACCGTTGCAGCCCTCGTGCTCCTGATCCTGCTCATCGCGTTCATCGTGCAGAACCAGGACGCCGCCAGGGTCAGGTTCTTCGGCCTGGACGGGACCATCTCCCTGGGCATTGCCCTGCTCATCGCCGCGGTCGGCGGCGGGGCCTTGGTCGCCGTAGCCGGTGCCGTGCGCATCATCCAGCTCAGATCCCGCAACCGCCGCACACCAACACCCCCGCCCTAAACCCCCACGCCGGCCGGGAACCCTCCCCGGCCAAACACGTGCATTGCGAAGATGCCGGCCCGTAGCCCGACGTGAGGAGCCTGGCACAACGCCAAAGGAGCAACCAATGACCCTTCCGCCGCAACACGAACCCGAACCTTTCCCTCCCGATCCCGGTCCGGCACCAGCCCCGGACCCGGCCACGCCGTTCCCCCCTCACCCGGCCCCCGACCCGAACCCGGCGCCCGGGCCCCTCCCAATCCCGGACCCCGGGCCGGTACCCCCGCCGCACCCCGATCCCACCCGCCGCCCATAACCGGCCGCACCCATCCCGGCATGTCCGACACCCGGATGTGCTGCAGCCAGGCTCCCCGCCGCATACACGGGCCCCCAACCCGTTCCGGGAAGGATGACCATGACCGCATTGAACAAATCCACACACGACATCCAGCACCGCACCGCCGCCTGGATCAAACACGCCATCGAGGATCCCTCGCCCCAGACCGAAGCCGCGATCCGGTGGGCCCTGGCCAGGCTCGGGGAAGCCAACGTCCCCGACGTGGTCCACGCCGTGGTCCTGACCCTTACCGGGAAGAAAAAGGCCGCCAAACAGGCCCGGAAATCAGCCGAAGCAACCCTCCGCCGGGCGGAACGGAAACTCAGGCCCACAGGCCACGGCAAGGCATGGCTGGCCGCCGGCATCCTCGCCGCGGCCGCCGCGGCAGCAGCACTGGCATGGCAGCGCCGGCAGAACCGGGCCGCCACCACTGAACCCAAGACCGGACCGGCAGCGGACACGGCTGAATAAACCCCGGGACGCCTATGCCTCCCCACGGCCGGCGCCCTGACGGACGGTGACCCGCGCCCGCTGGAGCCCGTCCGGCAGGCCATCCGGTTTCGGAAGCTCTCAAGACGCGTCTGGGTCTCTGAATCCCCCAACAGGCTTGGCCAGTGCATGAAGCACCGCGGAACGCGTGCGGACCGCATCGGGCCAGGACCGGCACGATCGGGCTGGTGCGCCCGAGGCTCTTTGGAGAGATAATTTCCGTGCAGCCGGTTGCCTGGAGCCACAAAACGGGGCGCCGGGCCGGCAACGGGCAGGGGCCAAGAGCAGCCGAGGGAAGGGAACAAGGATGTTCGGCTTCAGGTTCAGGAACGGCCAAGCGGCCGCGCTTCTCGCCGCAGCGGTGCTGCTCACGGTTCCGGGGTGCACCGGACCCGGCGCCGGGCAAGCCCCGGCCACCTCAGGTCCGGCTTCCGGTGGCGGGTCCTCCGCCGGAACTGCTTCGCCTGGCCCGCCGGGCGTGCTCCCGGTGCCGGCGGCGAACCTGTCTATACCGCAGGTGGTGAAGGAAGTCGAGCCTTCGGTGGTGACGATCACCACGCAGGCAGGGATCGGCAGCGGCGTGATCTACCGCGGGGACGGCAGCATCGTGACCGACGCGCACGTGGTTGAAGACCAGCAAAGGCAGCCCTTCAAGAGCGTCCGGGTCCAACTGGCCGACGGCACCCAGACCAATGCGTCGGTCATTGCCGTCGATGACCCCACGGACGTGGCGGTCATCAAGGCGGACCGTTCAGGTCTTCCCGCGGCACGGTTCTCCACGGCCACTCCCGAGGTCGGGGCCCTGACCGTCGTGATCGGCACCCCGCTGGGCCTGGAAGAAACCGTCACCTCAGGGATCGTTTCCGGGCTCCACCGCAACATGCCCCCGTCCCGGGAACAGCCGCAAGGAGCCCTGGACCTGATCCAGACCGATGCCCCCATCTCGCCCGGAAATTCCGGCGGCGCCGTCGCCGACGCAACAGGAGCGGTCATCGGGCTCTCCGAGGCATACCTGCCGCCGAGCTCCGGAGCCGTGGCCATCGGATTCGTCACGCCCTCGGCCACGGTGACGAACGTCGCGGACCAGCTGCTGAAGAACGGGAAAGCCTCCCACGCCGTCCTCGGGCTGGTCCCTGCCGATCTAAGCCCGGAAATCGTGAAGCGGTTCAACCTGGCAACCACAACGGGCGCACTCGTCATCCAGGTTTCCCCCGCAGGCCCGGCGGACAAGGCCGGCATCCGGGCAGGAGACATCATCACCTCCGTCGCCGGGCAGAAAATCACCCAGGTCACCGACCTTCTCGCCGCCCTGCGCAAGGCCCAACCCGGCCAACAAGTCGACCTCACCGCCCGGCGGGGAACCGATACCAAGACCTTCACCGCCACCCTGGCAAACACCTCAGGCACCGGCTGACCCCGAATACTCCCGGACCGCCGGGGACCTCATTACCCGCTCCCGGCCCGCCCGGGCTTCGAACACGTATCGCGTGCAAAAACCGGCAACAAGAACCGACAGGAAGAAGGAGTGGTTCACATGGTAAGGATCGCCGTCGTGGTCGGCAGCACCCGGCCCGGGCGCCGGAGCAGGCAGGTAGCGGACTGGGTCCTGGCCCGGGCAGCCGCGCACGGAGGCGCCGACTTCGAGATCCTGGACCTGGCCGACTACAAGCTGCCGCTGCTGGACGAGCCCGTACCCCCATCGCTCGGGGACTACAAGCACGAGCACACCAAGGCCTGGGCCCGGACCATTTCGGGGTTCGACGGGTTCATCTTCGTCACCGCCGAGTACAACCACTCCGTTCCCGGGGTTCTGAAGAACGCCCTGGACTTCCTCTACGCGGAATGGAACAACAAAGCCGCCGGCTTCGTCTCCTACGGAGGCGCCGGCGGGGTCCGCGCCGTCGAAAACCTCCGCCTCATCGCCGGTGAACTCCAGATCGCCGACGTCAGGGCCCAGGTCGCCTTGCCCTTCGCCACCGAGTTCGAAAACTTCACCACCTTCACACCCAGCGAAACCGCCGAAGAGGCCCTGAACCCCCTCCTGGACCAGCTGATCTCCTGGACCACAGCACTGAAAACCCTCCGCACCTGGCCGCACGACGGCCCGACGCTGCCCCTGAGCGCCTGAACCGGCCGGGAAGCCAGCGCTCCCTTGAAGTGGTCGCCAACGGAACGTCCTGGACCCGGTGACGGGTCAACCGGGAAGCCAGGACTCGCCGGATGAGGAGCCGGGTTTTCCGCGGCCCCGGAGTCTCCGGAACAACACCAGAAACGGCAGCGCCAGCAGCTCCAGCAAGCCCGCCGCAAGAAGCAGCACACCGAAAAGAACCAGGAAAGGCAAGTACAACAGGAACACCGTGACCGCCGCTGCCACATAGCCGCCGGCGAAGCCGGCGATCCACTGCGCATCCATCATGACTCCCATCAACCGGCCGCCGCCCGGGACCGCCGATAGAACGGTCATAGCAGCACCTGGACGCGTTGACAACGGGCCCGCCGGCCCGGCCGGGTGCCGGATCAGCAGCGTTCCCCGGGCCCGCGGGCTGTCCATCTGCCAAGTACTTCCTGCGTTCAGTGGATAAGGCCGGAGACAAGGTTGATGGTCGTGGCCAACACTATGGCCCCCAGCAGATAGGACAGGAGCGCCTGGCGCAGCACGGTGGTGCGGATGGCGTCGGTCTTCAGGTCGGTATCGGAAACCTGGAAGGTCATCCCGACGGTGAAGGACAAATAGGCGAAGTCCAGGAAACGGGGCATTGCGTCCTCGTTGAAGTCCACACCGGCCCTGTCCCGGTAATAGATCGACGCGTAGCGAAGGGCAAAAAGCGTATGGACCAGAAACCAGGACAAGGCAACGCTGCCCAGGGCCATGGAAATGATAGCCGCCTTCGCACCCCCTTGGGCATTGGAAGCCTCCAGCAGGATCAGCGCCACCCCGGCGAAACTCGCCACCGTGGCAGCCAGCACCAAGACGTCCGAGACGCCCCGGCCAGGATCCTCGCGCCGTGCATGGGCCGCCGTGGCTTCGGCAGGCAGCCGCCCGACAACCGCCCAGACCCAGACAAGATACGTCAGGGACGCCACAGCCCAGCCCAGCGCCGGTGCGTACGCCCAGGAATTCAATATTCCAACAGCCAGGGCGGTCCCCAAGCCCAAAACGGCCATTACCAGGACCCGAAGCCGCGAATGATGCGCCACAGAATTGAAACCCTTATCCGGGGCACCCGGCACGCCAGTAAAACTCATGGACCGATGATCCCATGCAGTCCGCCGGTCCCGCCCTTGACCAGGTGCCGGCGAGTCGACCCTGCCCCAGCCGGCCAGCGCGTACAGGGAATCGTGCATATTCAATGGCTTCGGGGTTTGAGTTAGTAACGGCGTGAAATTGAACGCCAAGCCTTGAGTGTCAGCTTGGGTCACACCCCAGACTGACGTCAGGCATGATCTCAGGCCACATGTCAGAATGAAGTCCGTATTTCTATTTATTGACATGCGTTGGCGGGGGTCTTAGATTTCATCCTGACAGTTTCGATCGGGAGGTAGCGTGAACGGCCAGCGTCTGGGATACGTCAGGGTCAGCAGCCTGGATCAGAGCACCCTGTGTCAACTCGAGGACATCGAGCTGGGCCGGGTGTTCACCGACAAGGCATCGGGCAAGGATACGAAACGGCCCCAGCTGGAAGAACTCCTGAAGTTCGCCCGCGACGGGGACACCGTGATCGTGCACAGCATGGACCGGCTGGCACGCAACCTCGATGACCTGCGATCCGTGGTGCAGAAACTGACCGGCCGGGGCGTACGCGTCGAGTTCGTCAAGGAAAACCTCACCTTCACCGGGGACGACTCACCCCTGGCAAACCTCATGCTCTCCGTCATGGGCGCCTTCGCGGAATTCGAGCGTGCCCTCATCGGTGAACGCCAAAGAGAGGGGATAACCCTGGCCAAACGACGCGGAGCCTACCGGGGACGGAAGAAAGTCCTATCCACCGAACGGGCGGCAGACCTGGCCCGGCGCGCCGCGGCGGGGGAGCCAAAAGCGGTCCTTGCCCGCGAGTACGGCATCAGCCGCCAAACCGTCTACGAATACATCCGTAAGGCCGACCCTAAGAACTAGACAAAATTTGGCGGCACGAGTACGGCGACGCCTGTAGGTTCTGGCACCTTATGACAGCTTCAGGAGTACTGGGCCATAAAGGGCTCCCGCGTGCGCTTCCCGGCTGGTAGAACGGGACCATGGACGAGCTGATCGACAACCTGAACACAGTCCGCCACGGAAGGAGAAGGAACTACTGATGGCAGACCGAGAGACGGCTGACTCGCGCGCCCGACGGGGAGAATCTCCGGAGAACGACCATCTGCCCGGCCTCGGACTTTCCAGGGCCCAGCGCACCCAAGTGAACGAGTTCAACGACCCTTCACATGAAGTCCGCCGGCTTTTCAGCGAAACATTCGGAACATTCCTGCTTGTGCTAGCTGCAGCGGGGGCAGACATCATCGATTCAGTCACCGGCGGAGCCGTAGGCCGGGTCGCCGCCGTCACCGCTCCGGGGCTGACCGTGACCGCAATCATCCTGTTCATGGGCACGAACTCTGGAGCCCACCTCAATCCAGTGGTCACACTGGCCTTCGCTTTGCGCCGGGACTTCCCTTGGAGGCGGGTTCCGGGGTACATCCTGGCACAGCTGGCCGGCGCAACTACCGCCGCAGTGGCTCTCCGCCTGACTTTCGGTCTGCAGGACCGCTTGGGTGGAACCCATCCTGCCCATGGGTTCACCCCGGCCCAAGCCCTCATCATCGAAGTACTGTTGACGCTTGGGCTCGTGAGCACAATCCTGGGTGCCGCATCCGGGGCGCAAAGCATCGGGCCGCTTTCAGCCCTCGCCGCCGGCGCCTATATTGTGCTCGCCGGCTTATGGGCAGGGCCTGTCAGCGGCTCCTCTATGAACCCCGCCAGGTCTGCCGGGCCAGCCTTCGCATCTGGCGATTACGAATCCTTGTGGATCTACATCCTCGGCCCTGCTGTCGGCATGCTCCTCGCCGTCGGGGCCGCCTATATTCTCAGTGGCCCCGGGGGCGGCCCAACGGCCGCCAAAGCAGCCCAAGGCACAAGCAATCCCGCCGCCGAACGCTGAACGGCCCACAGCCATTAGCGTGACCGTTGAGAACCAACCGTCGTCAACGGGCTCGCCGAACGACACACGCCAACACCCTCCGAGCCCGCAGGTTGCCTCCATGCAACCTGCATGGGTCGGGCCGGACGGGTAAGTGAACGCCACCCCGCGCTGATCTCGCCGGTGGACCGTCCAGAATCCCGCTAACTTGCCGCGTCCCCTTGCAGGCTGCCCTCAACGAGTTCCTCTAAGCGTTCCAGATCCTCCTGGATCGGGTAAGCGTCCAGACCCGATGCCCTCCCCGGCATACCCCCCGACAAGCCGTCTCCCAACTCAGACGCAAGAGTATCTTTGTTTCCGTTGGCCCCATCGGCTCGAGAAGTACCGTTCCTCCCGTGAGGGGTGGCGAACACTCTGCCAGGCAATTTGTTCGTCCGGTTCCCGGGCGACGATCCACGCATCGTACTCGCGGGACACTGCGCCAACAACCGCTTCGAACCGGACCTGGACCTCATTGATCCATGTCGCGGACTCGACTCCGCTCATAAACAACGGGAACTCCTCAACCGCATCCACTGTTCATAGGCAAGCCGGACTGGAACGTTGACGTTAACGGACCGATGCAGGTCACTCATGACGCATACTCCTGTCACGTATCCGAGTGGCCATGGCGGCTGATCGTCTTAAAGCAGGAAAACCGGTCGCCGGCAGCATACTTATCTTCCCATTCGAGCGCGTGCATCCTTGTACGCGAAGACCCCGTGTTGGATCGCGGCCGAGTTCGCTCCATAGGGGCTCGCGACGAAGATAAGTATGCTGAAGAACTTGCACACACCGGCTGCCGGTTTTACGTTCTTAAGACGACCAGGCCTTCGACCACCGGGCCGGTCCAGAACACCCAAATACCAATGCGTCAAGTTCGAGGAGTTTCCCTTTATCCGTGAGAGAAGGCCCAGGACGGCAACGCCGTCGCGGGCCACTCGACAATATGGAACCACTAATGGCAGACAACACGTCCGCCGATTGAAGCATCCAGGGCTGATGGAGGAATAGTAATGACAGAGAGCAATTTCCCTCAGGATGAGAGGAAGGCTAACGATTCGCCGTTTGGCGATGACGAATCAATCCCGAATGATCTCGACTCCACCGATTTAGATGAGGACATTGCGGCGGCCCTCGAAAACCAGATTGTCGGCCACCCGGATACTCCTGAGGGCGTGAGGGATCCCCGGACCTTGTACCCGAATGGCGCGTTCGAACCTCAGCCGCAGGACTACCCTGGCTGGACCGACGCGATGCGTCCCCGCCCGGACCACGGCGAAGGCAGTTACATCGGCCACCACCGGATGGAGGGGTTCAGGACCCTGATCACGGGTGCGGACTCCGGCATCGGTAGGGCTGCCGCAATTGCCTTCGCCCGCGAGGGAGCCGATGTCGCCTACACGTACCTGCCTGAAGAAGAACAGGACGCGGTGCACACAGTCCAGTTGATTGAAGACGCCGGGCGCAGGGCACTCGCGCTGCCCGGGGATCTCCGCGACGAGGGTTTTTGCCAGGAGGTCGTCTCCCAGACCGTTGCCGAGTTCGGTGGGCTGGACGTGCTCGTCAACAACGCCGGCTATCAAATGACCACAAGCGAAGGAATCGAAGACCTCACCAGCGAGCAGTTCGACCGGACCTTCAAATCCAACGTCTATGCCCTATTCTGGCTGACCAAGGCCGCGTTGCCCCACCTGCAGCCAGGTTCCGCGATCATCAACGTGTCGTCCATCCAGGGCTACCACCCGAGCCCGAGCCTTATCGACTACGCCGCCACCAAGGCGGCCATCATCAACATGACTTTCTCACTTGCAGAGTCACTGGGGCCACGCGGAATCCGCGTCAACGCCGTGGCACCCGGACCGATCTGGACGCCTCTTCAGCCCCCGACCCAGCCGGGCGAAAAAATTGTGCATTTCGGCGAGGACACACCTCTCGGGCGGGCCGGTCAACCAGCTGAACTGGCGTCAAGCTTCGTGTTACTGGCCACCGCGGAAGCCAGTTACGTGTCAGGATCAGTCATCGGAGTCACCGGAGGAAGGCACCTAGCCTAGAACAGATGCTCGTGAACTGCCGGGGGCAGGCCGGGCTCCGGAAAAGAACCCGGAAGTAACGATTGGAAGCTGGCCAGCCGCCATGGAATTCAAACGGCGCGACCCGGAGCCCGAGCGCATTATGAGCTTCCGGTGACGGAGGTCCAGATGCCGACAGCTCCGGCGACAACCATGATGGCGGTGGTGGCCCAACCGAGCGTGCCGGCGAGTTTGCCGTTGCGGTACTCGCCCATGATCTCTTTGTCCCTGGCGATGAGCATGGCGACGATGAGGAACGGGGCGGCGGCGATACCGTTGATGATCGCGCTCAGGATCAGCAACCCGATGGGGTCGGTGGCGAAGAAGCTGATGATGACGCCCCCGATGGTCCCCACGCCGAGAAGTACGTAGAACGTGCGCGCCTTGCCGGGGCGGCGGTCGAATCCCCAATTCTTGTCGAGAAGCCCGGCCAGCCCGGCGGATCCGGCTGCGGCGAGGACGGGGACTGCCAGTATCCCCGAGCCGATGAACCCGACGGCGAAGAGAAACTTGGCGGCCGGTCCCACGATAGGTTCCAGTGCTTTGGCCGCGTCCGCCGCAGTCTTGACGTCCGTCCCGTTTTTGCCAAGCGTCGCGGCGGTGGCCGCCATGATGGCGAACATGACCAGGACGGAGAAGAACATGCCGGTGAACACGTCGGCGCGGGCGTTGCGGAGCTTGTGCGCAGCCGGTGCGGGGGCTCTTTCCCCCAGGCTGACTTCTTTCGCGTTCCCATCGTCTTCCTCGCGGAGTTCCTCGATCCTGTGGGCGCTTTGCCAGAAAAACAAGTAGGGGGAGATGGTGGTGCCCAGGACGGCGACAATCAGTGCCAGGTAGTCCAGGCTTGGCCGGAACTGCAGGCCGAATAGCCCCTTCGCGACGTCGGCCCAGTCCACCTTGGCAACGAACAGGACCGCGACGTACGCCAGCAGTGCCATGCAGAGCCACTTGAAGGTTTTGGAGATGATGTCGAAGCCGCCGACCATCAAGGCAATGGCTATTCCGACGCCGGCGACAGCACTCCAGAGATGGCCGGGCCCGGCCCCGAGCAATTCCATGCCTTGCCCGATTGCCATCAAGTCCGCCGCAGCGTTCAGGGTGTTTGCGGCTAGCAGGGCGACGATCAGGATGCCGATCACCACGCGAGGTTTTCTGGAGAATTTGCGGCGGGCAAGCCTCCCCAGGCTGTCCCCGGTGGCGAGGGCAGTGCGGTCGCAAATTTCCTGGACTGCCATCATCATCGGCAACGTCGCCGGCGCGGTCCAGAGCATGCCGTTGGAAAAGGTGGCGCCCGCTTGGGCGTAGGTCGCAATGCCTGACGGGTCATCATCGGCCGATCCGGTCACCAGGCCCGGCCCAAGCAGGCCGAGGAAGCGACGGAGAGGCGAGGGCCGGTCCGGCCTTGAAACGGGCGGATCCTGGCTGGGGGAATGATTTCCCCGGCCTCCGGAAACGGGTAGCCGCCGCTCTGGCTGAGAAGCATGGATGGATTCCATCGTTTCCTCCCGCTCTTCACTGAACCACTATGATAAGCGTGCTTACTTTCCCCAGATTAGTAGGCCGGTTATTGGCCGATCAATAGGAGGGTGGTCCCTGCCCGTTGAAGCCAAACCGGGACATGACCCTCGCGGTCCGTTCGCTTCCATATGTGGTTATGCGTATGCGCTGGCGCTAGCGACCCTCAACCAGTAGCGTTGTGGCGCGCTTCAGGCGGCGCTTTCCCGACAACTGGCAAAGCTGCTGTGTCGAAGAATCGGTATTCACCCGCGGGAACGCGGATTGTTCCGGCGGCTTCGGCTTTCTCCCGGAGAAAATCGTGGTCTTCGCGGGAGAGTACAACCTGCCCTTGCGGGTCGCACGCAATATCCTCTTGCGCGTCCTTGCTGATCTTGGCCGACATGGCCGGGGGTAGGACCAGACATGCCGGATTTTCCAGAAGCCATGTTCGGGTCTCGGAATCGAGCCTGTCCCACTCGTCCTTGAGGCTCACGCTTGTTGGTACCGCCCTTCTGTCTGGCTTTTCCTGAAAGTTAATTCCGTCCAGATTACTCCTGACGTCAAACGGATGACAGGGCCTTTGGCCGCCCGGCGAAGGTACGCCGGACCCGCGAAACCAGTGTCGGCGGCAGCTGCCTGTGTAGCAAAACGGCACCTTACTGATCTTCGACCATGCATAGCCCGCGGCCGGCGCTCCCGCGGAAACTGATCCTGCGCCCACTGCACAGGTCGCCGGAAACAGTTTTATCCCGGACCCACTCCGGCCAAACAACGGGCAACAACTGATCCGCACGCCTTCGGTAGAAGAGTGCGTCGTCCACACCTTCACGGGCAGGACAACGGGCCAGGTGCTTGTTTTCTCCGCGTTCACGCGAGACCGAGTGGCGAACGCGTGACAGGCCGCTGCCCGTCTTCTGCGCCCGCTCTCCCCTCAGACCCCAAGTTCGTAGCCGCTGGAGACTTCGCGGTGGTGGGTGACCGCGTGGATGCTGAAGTAGTGCCGCCCCTCGAGGCGGACTTGCAGGACAGCAGGGTCTAGACAATCCGTCGCGTAATCGCGGCTTCTTTTCGCTTTTCAGGTGTGCAGGGGTGGTACCGAGATTCGTTCGGAAGTACGTATCTTGGCTCCAGCCGCAATCACGGGACGAGGTCTGTCCTTGCGCGGAGTCAGACCTGAAGGCAGCCCGGGAATCAGACTCCTGCGCTCACAGATGTTGCGTGCGTCACAGTTCCTGCCTAAGCTTGCGTCGGCGGCCGCAGCGTCGCGGCCGCCCGTGAACGGCAGGAGCACCATGACAGACAAGCTCAACGTCCTGGTCCGTGTGGACATCGATTGCGCCCGCGCCAAGATCGCGGCCCAAGGCCGCGTGACGACGCAAAGCCTCCAGGCACTTTATGTTGTCTTGAAACGCGCTAACTCGCTGATGGAAGGCC
The DNA here is from genome assembly GCF_030209785.1 of Arthrobacter sp. efr-133-TYG-120. NCBI lineage: Bacteria > Bacillati > Actinomycetota > Actinomycetes > Micrococcales > Micrococcaceae > Arthrobacter > Arthrobacter sp. efr-133-TYG-120. The sequence goes on along the minus strand of NZ_JARVRI010000025.1, from coordinate 14,884 downwards.
TCGCTCTCGAAATCGACGTGACACGCGCCCGGGTCGAACCAGACGCTCTTAAACAGCTCCGCGCCTGCTCCCAGTCCCGTCACCTGCCCGCGCACATCGATCCGTTCCAGGCCGACTGCAAACTCACCATCCTGGCACCGGAGGATTCCCTCACGACCATGAGGAAGGCAAGGCTGGCGGCCTGACCTGTCCGTCTCCACGGCCCCTCACCGAAAGCACGCACGTGCGCGGGGCCTGAAGCCGCGACCATTCACCCTACAAAATTGGCCCTCGGGCGGCAGACTGTCAGCGATGACCGGCTCCCACATTTGGACCGGCCACCCGTTCTTAGGTTTAGCCGGCGAGCATTTCGCTCAGTTCGACCGCGTCGGTCACCATGACGGCGCCGCCTTCTTTCCGGAGCCGGCGGCATCTGGCCGAGTTGGCGCTGTGGACGCCCCCGGAACGGCGGCGACGTGCCGGGCGATGGTTCCGGCATGCTGCGCGGTGTTCAGTGCGCCGGAGCGCCAGAATGAGGAACTGCGGCCTCGACCCCGCCTATTGGAACATGACAGCATGGACAATAGCTCCAGCAGTGGCGGCAACCATGAAACAACGCCGCCCGACAGGGCTGGCGGCGACACACGAAGGATATCCATCATGGAAGATCCGCGGCTCATGGCACGAAATCTCATTGAACTGGACGAGGGTTACCTTCAGGACCATCGCAGATCCCGCGTCATGAATGGAAAATCCAGCAGAACCGTGAGGCTCTAGCAACGGAGATGCCGCGACCTGCGACGGCTTGCAGGTTCAGGAATCTAGGCTGTAGCGCGCAGCGCCAAACCTAACTCACCCGCGGCACCCACGCCTTGCTCATCGTCGCCAGCAAACACACTTCACGTTTCGATCCTCTCCAGGCAACAGCTGGCACCCTTCAGATGATCGACGATGCCTCAATAGCCAGCCCCCTAGACCCTTACACCTCTGGCACTCAAGGCTCGCCGTGAGCCACGCCTCCCGGCAGGTCATGTAGCGGTTGGGCTTTGTGTCGATGAATCGAGGTGAATGGGAAAATTTGCGAGGAATGCAGGGTTGGGATCGAGCCGTCACCAATCCCGCGCCGCCGCGGATGGACGCCCAGCCGTAGACCACCAACCGCACCCCAGCCATGACTATGTCGATAGCCAGGCTCTCCGCGCAGTCGGGCCTGAAGTACCTCTTCAAGACCACGATGATGGACGATCGGACGGTCGCCCCAGCAGATGCCACCACGTACTACTTGAAGGCCGGGACACCACAGGGGCGCTGGCTTGGCTCCGGCCTGGGCGGAATCAGCCGGGCCCGCGGCGACGCCGTCACCGAAACCGATGCTAAAGCCATCTTCGACCGCACCGTCCATCCGGACTCCGGCGCTCCCCTGGGCAGGCCGCACGGCCAACCAACCGTCGTCCAAAACACCCAAGGACAAACCGGTACGCGACGTGCCGTTGCCGGTTTCGACCTCACATTCAGCGTCCCGAAATCCGTGTCCGTGCTCTGGGCGCTGAGCCCACGGGCCCTCCAGGACCAGATCCTGGCAACCCATCACGACGCCGTCAACGCCACCCTGGAATGGTTGGAAGAATCGGTCATCCACACGAGGGCGGGGCGCAACGGCGTCGCCCGCCTCGACACCCGCGGCACGGTCGCCGCCGCGTTCGATCACTGGGAATCGCGCTCCGGAGACCCGCAGCTGCACACGCACCTGGTCATCGCTAACCGCGTCCAACGCATCACCGACGGCGCCTGGGTCACCCTCGACTCCCGGACCCTCTACAAGGCAGCGGTCGCCGCCAGCGAGCACTACAACGGGCTGCTCTTCGACGCCCTCCACCGCCAGCTCGGGACAGACACCGAGATCCGCCAGCCAGCAGCCACCTCACACAATCCCAGCCCGCAGCTCACCGGTGTCGACGACGCCCTAGTCGGCGAATTCTCCCAACGCTCCCGCCTCATCGAGGTGGAAACCGACCGCCTCGTCGCCGAATGGACCGAAGACCACGGCACTCCCCCATCTGCGACAACCACCATCAAGCTCCGGCAGCAGGCAACCCTCTCCACCCGAACCCCCAAACCCGACACCATCACCCCTCTCCACGAACTCTCGGTTCGGTGGCGGGCACGGGCCACCGCCAAGGGCTTCGACCTCGGACTCGTGCTGGCCGCCACCGTCCGGCGGTCGTATGCCACCCCTTTCCGTGCCTGCGACTTCGAAGCGTCATGGGTCGACGCCGCGGCCTCGCTGACCCGGGACCGAGTGGCGGCCAAACGCGCCACCTGGAACCGGTGGAACCTGATCGCCGAGGCTGAACGGGTCTGCGCCGCGATCCGCTGCCATGCCCCGTCGGACCGTAACGCCCTGATCGATGCCGTCGCCACCAGCGCCGAAACCCAATCGGTCCCCCTGAACGAACACCGCTACAGCGTCTCTGCGGATGCTCAGCCCGACCTCCGCCTCGGCAGGCAGAGTGTCTTCGACTTCCACAGCTCCCGTCTCTACACCGACGCCACGACCCTCGCCAGCGAGGGGGCCGTCATGGCAGCAAGAAGCGACAACGGCGGCCCGACCGTACACGCTACCGTCGCCATGGAGGCACTCGGCGACTACAAACACCACGGCCGGTTCGGGCTGCACGACGACCAGCGGGCCGCCGCGGGTCAGGTGCTGCTCAGCGGGAACCGGCTAGACGCGGTCGTCGGGCCGGCCGGCACCGGCAAGACCACCACCCTCGGCGCGGTCAAGGCCGCATGGGAAGCAGAGTTCGGGGCCGGCAGTGTCGTCGGACTGGCCCCTTCGGCCGCGAGCGCCGAGGTACTGGGACGGGAGCTGTCGATGGTCACGGAGAATGTCGCGAAGTGGCTGTACGAGTCTGTCGGGGCAGGAGCTAGTCACCGGGGCGAACGCTTCTTCGCGACCGAAGAGCGCCTGCGGACTGCGTGCGCTACAAATACGCGCGTCGCTCAGGAAGCTGTCCGGTTGGCCGCCGAGCAAAACTGGTGGCGGTTTCATCCCAACCAACTCGTCGTGGTGGACGAAGCCTCTATGGTATCCACCCTTCAGCTCTCCGCCCTCGTGCACCAGGCCGAGGATGCTGGGGCGAAAATCCTATTGGTGGGCGATCCCGGGCAGCTGGATGCCATTGATGCCGGCGGCATCCTCGGCTGGCTGGACCGGCAAGGCAAAACCACAAAATTGAGCACCATCTGGCGGTTCGAACACGCCTGGGAGCGGGAGGCTTCGCTGAAGCTGCGTGCCGGGGACGCCGCGGCCTTCGGCGACTACGAGCAGCACGAGAGGATCCGGCACGGCCACTATCTGGACATGGTCGACCAGGCCTACGGGAACTGGCAGGCGGACATCCGGGCCGGAAGGTCGTCGATTCTGATCGCCGCGGATAACGACACCGTCGGCATGCTCAACGAACGGGCCCAGGCAGACCGGGTGATCCAAGGCTTCGTGGACGCAGAACAGACAGCACTGCTTGGTGACGGTCTGCGTGCCGGCCGCGGTGACACGGTCATCGCCCGCCGCAACGACCGCACCGTTACGGACAGCAACGGCGACTTCATCCGCAATGGAACCCTGCTCGACGTCGTCCGTGCAGGCGGGCGCGACGGGTCCATCACCGCGGTCCGCAGGGACACCGGCGCCACCGTCACCCTTCACCGCGACTATGTCGAGTCCGCGGTCGAGCTGGGATACGCGACGACCGCCCACCGCTCTCAAGGAATCACAGTCGACACCGGCCACACCGTCGTCACCCAAGGACGTCTCACACGTGAGCTTCTTTACGTGAGCATGACCCGCGGACGCGGCGGCAATTACGCTTACATCAGCGAGAAGGACCCCACTGATCACGAGCCTCTTGATCTTTCCCAGGAAGAATCGTGGCGGGAGATCCTCAATGAAGTTCTCGCTGCCGAAGGTGCCGAACGGACCGCCCACGAAGTCCGCGACGCCGAACAGTCGAGCGCCGACACTCTGGAACGGCTCAGCGCCGAATACGACTACCTCGCCCAGATCGCGTCCGCCGAGGACCTGATCACGTTCTTGAAGACGCAGGCCCCGGGAAGGGCGGAGGAACTGCAACAATCGCCGTCCTGGGGGTCGACGGTCGCAGCCTGGCGTCGATCCACAAGTGTCAGCCGGCCAAGTGCTCAATGGACTGTCGCCAAAGCGTTGGAGACGAGCGCGTCCTCGGAAGACCCCACGGCGATCATCCACGCCCGGCTCCGCAGCTTCCTCAACGGAATGGCAGCAGGCTGGCCAGACACCTTGGCCGGGCCGATCGACACCGCTCGTCGTGATCTCGCAAGCATGATCAGCCAGGTACATAAGCGAATACAACGCAGGACCGACAAAGTCACCCTCGAAGCACTCATGCATGACTTCGAATGGAAGCGAAACCTCCTGGAGGCTCTGCCGCCAAACATTGGCGCAGATGACAAAAGCAGCCTGATTGGCGGAGTCGCTGTCTACCGGGACAGATGGGGCGTCGGAGACTCACCCCTCCCGCTCGGACCCGTCCCGGCAGAGTACGAATGGGAGCGGAATTCTCAGACCGTGAGCGTTCAGCGACTCATCGACGCCGCCGGACGCACGGCAGTCGCGAATCAGCAGCCTGGCCTGTGGTTTGATGAGTCGCCCTCGCGAGAGCCCAGCCTAATAGATGTCGGTTGGCAGCTTTAAACTGAGCTCGAGCAGGGCAATCGCGCGAGAAAGGAGCGCCCGCGTGTCTAGGCCGCCACTCCAAATCGGCACCTGGGGGAAGATCAGCCGAGATGAGGTATCGCCAGGGGTCTGGCGTGCGATGGCCAGATTCCGGGACTTCGACGGCGTCACCCGCAAAGTCGAGGCTCGGGCGGCGGCCACGTCGAAGAACGACAAAGGTGGAAAGGCCGAACGGCTACTGATTGCTGCGCTCACGGACCGCGCCATGCCCGCAGGCGAAGACATCACATCAGACACTCGGATCACCAAGCTCGGTCTGATTTGGTGGGCAGAATTTGAGGATGCTGATCGGGCCATCAATACGCGCACCCGGTATAGGGACATCCTGGAAAACTACGTTTCTCCCGGAGTTGGGGGCTTACGAATTCGCGAAGCAACAGTCTCCACTTTGGATCGTTTCCTCAAGACCATGCGCATCAAGCATGGCAACGGTACGGCGAAGCAGTGTAAAACGGTGCTGTCTGGAATGCTCGGCCTCGCGGCGCGCCACGGCGCCCTGGATGGGAACCCCTTGCGGGATGTGGCTACGATCCCGATAAATCACAAGGAAGTCCGGGCGCTAACCGTGACAGAGGTTGGCGCATTACGTGCAGGCCTGAGGCAATGGGAGGCCGACAAGAAGCAGGCGGGCCGATACCCGACCACGGACATCCTCGACGTCATCGACATCATGCTCGCCACGGGCGCACGCATTGGCGAGGCCTTGGCCATACGGTGGAAGGACGTCGATCTAAAATCCGAGAAACCAACCGTCACGGTGAACGGAACGATTGTCTACGTGCCCAAGAAGGGGCTGACCATCCAGGACCACCCCAAGAGCGCCAATTCCCGGCAAAAGTACTTCCTACCGTCTTTCGCCGTGGAAATGCTCCTGAGACGGCAAATTGGCCAGCTGGAGGCCAACCCGTGGGACGTCGTGTTCCCCTCGGCCGTCGGTTCGCTGCGCGATCCCAACAACTTTCGCAGGCAATGGCGTTCTGCGAGCTTGGATCTTGGATTCCAATGGGTCACCCCGCACACCTTCAGAAAGACCGTTGGAACCCTGCTGGAGGCCTCGTCGGGCGTGGCTGTCGCTTCGGCCCAGCTTGGCCACTCCAGCGAAAACGTGACGAGGAAGCACTACGTCCAGAAGACCCACGAGGCACCGGATAACACCTCGCTGCTGGAGGCATTCGGTAACTAGCTCAAAACGTTTCCGGTGGGTTTCCGGTGGGTGATGACCTTATAACGCAAAAACGAGAGTGCCCCTTCAATGCGTTTCCGCAGGTCAGGGGCACATTTCGGGTAGGGCTACTCGGACTTGAACCGAGGACCTTAGGATTATGAGTCCCGCGCTCTAACCAGCTGAGCTATAGCCCCGAGTCGGCGGGGACCGCCTTATCAGCGTCCCCGGCCAAAACACTCTAGCAAAACAATCCGGCTCCCGACGCCAAGCGGCACACTAGCCGGCTCCACGTGACTAGATCACCTTGTCTTCGTAGCCCGCCCCGCGGTAGAGGTCCTCGAACGTCTGCAGGGTGCCTTCGATGCTGTGCGGCTCCACCATGGCGCGGCTCGCCTTACCCATGGCTTCGAGTTCGCCGGCCGGCAGACGGAAAAGCTCGGTGATCCGGGCTGCCAACTCGTTGCTGTCGCCTGGCGTAAACAGATGCCCGTTCTCGCCTTCGCGCACCAGGTGCGGCAGGGCCATGGCATTGGCGAGAAGAACCGGCGTCGACGCCGACATCGCCTCAAGCGTTACGAGGGACTGCAGTTCGGCGGTCCCGGGCATGCAGAACAGATCAGCGCGAATGTAGGCCTTCCTCAGGTCCTCATCGCTCGCGAGTCCAAGGAACTTGACCCGCCCGCCCAGCCCCAGGCGCTTGGCCTGGGCCTCCAATGCGGCACGGACCTCGCCGCCGCCGACGATTTCAAGATGCACGTTGAGGTCGGCGGGTGTCTTGGCGACGGCGTCGATCAGGACGTCCACGTGCTTCTCTTCAGCAAGGCGGCCCACAAAAAGAACGGTGGGGTAGGCATGCGGCTCGATCTCTTCACCCGGCGCCAGTTCATAAGCCGCCGCGTCGATACCGTTGGACAGAGGAAGGACCTTGCGAAGGAAAGCGTGCTGGTGCATGGCCTTCGCGGCGAGCGGCGTGGGAGTGGTGACAACATCGGCCTGGCCCATGACCTTACCCATGTCCTTCCACGAGACCCGCCCGATGATGTCCTTGAACCACTGCGGGAACGGCAGGAACGGGTTCAGGTTTTCGGGCATGAAGTGGTTGGTGGCGATGATCCGGATACCGCGCTTCTTGGCCTCGTAGAGGACGTGTTCACCGATCATGTAGTGGCTTTGGATGTGAACGACGTCGGGCTGCACCCTGTCGAAGAGCAGTCGAATGTCGTTCTTGATTTCCCAGGGATAGCAGATGCGGAAGTACTCGTGGGTAAAGACTCCGTGGGACTTCAAGCGGTGGACGGTGCCTTCGTCCCCGAACTCGGTGAAGCTCTTGCCGTTGTCCGCCCGGCAGGCCAGGACGTGGACATCGTGTCCCCGCGCCTTCATGCCTTTGGCAAGCCGGTACCCGAACTGAGCAGCACCATTGACCTGCGGGCGGTACGTCTCCGCCGCGATCAGGATGGTGAGGGGTTTGTTGGTTTCGGGAACAGTCACGTGGAGAACTCCTGATGGTCACGGTGCGAACACAGCAAAACGTTTGGCCCTGCGGTGTCTTCGCCGGTTGCCTGCCGCGGATGTGCGGGGCACGGTTGTCGAACTCTGCCCTAGGCCTTCCGGCTTGCAGCCGCCTTCGCGTCACGCTTTCTCTTGGTGACCTCGGGATGGTGCCGGCTCAGGGCAATAACCCCAACGATAGCAAGGGAAGCGGCCACAGCCATGGCGATTGCCAGCACGGCGTGGACATCGGGACGAAGCTCACCCAAAATCGCGATGCCGATGGCAATTCCCACAATGGGGTCGATTACGGTCAACCCTGCGATGACCAGATCCGGCGGCCCGCCCGAATAGGCACTCTGCACGAACCACGAGCCGAGGCCGCCGGCAGCCGCAATGGCGACGACGGTGTACCACTGCACATTGAGCAGAAAGTGCCCGTTGGGGTCGAGCAAGTGCCGGCCGATGATGCGTGTGAGGACCGCGACGAAGCCAAACAACACTCCGGCACCCAGGATGTAGACAAAAGCGCTCATGCGGTGCCGGAACATGACCGCCAACGTTCCAAAAAGTCCGACGGCGAGTGCCAGCAGGAGGACGATGGTTATTTCGTCCTCTCCGCTGACATGGTGGTTCTCCTGGGTGGCGTTGACAGCCAGGAGAACGAACATCGCAGAGCCGGTCACGCAGGCAGAGATCGCCACCACGGTGCCGCGGTTGATACTGAGTCCTTGGTCCTTGGCGTTGACCACCGTGGTGATGACCAAGGCGATGGCGCCGATGGGCTGCACCACAGTCAAGGGTGCCGATACCAAGGCAATAGCGTTCATGCCCATGCCCAGGGCAAGCAAAAGCAGCCCGAACATCCATCGCGGATTTCGGAGAAGCCGCAGGAAACCGTGGGAACTCAGGGCGAGGCCACCGGTATCCGCCTTGACCGCGCTGCCCTGGCGCTGGGCACCAATGGCGAGGCAGAAGGCGCCAAGCACCGCAAGAAGGACCGCGAACCAGACCATCAGCTGCGACCGCCGTCGTGGGCTTTAAGCTCTTTGCCCTTGCGGAGGATTGCCCAGAAATAGTTGTAGGCCGCTACCCAGTGCCCTAGCAGGCCCAATCCCAGGCAGATCCAGGCGATCACGAAATAGACACCGGTGTAGGGAATCGCGAGCTTGGAGAGGACCAGGAGAGGGGTGCCCAGGAGCAGGAAGGCCGTCCGGATCTTGCCGATCCGGCTTACCGGGAGGTCGGGGTGGCTATGGAAGTAGAACAATGAAGCCGTGGCGAGGACGACGTCGGGCACCACCAGGGCGGCCAGGTACCACCAGTCCACTACCCCGGCGATGGCGAGCGTGACGGCGACGGTGATGAGTGCCAGGCGGTCCGCGACGGGATCGAGGATGCGGCCCAGCTTGGAGGTCTGGTTGAAACGCCGCGCGACGTAGCCATCCACCCAGTCAGTACCTCCCATGATGGCGAGGACCAGCACGGCGAAACCGTATTCCCTTTGCCACAGCACCAGCCACACAAACAACGGGACGCCCATGAAGCGGAGCACGGTCAGGAAATTGGGGACGGTGAAGATGAGATCGTGGTCGATCTGTGGCTGGCCCGGGCGTGCGCCTGCACCGATGAATTTCACCTGTCCCCCTTTCCGTTGTCCGCAGCTGACGCTGCTGCTTGCCGTCCCGATTACTTCTTGAACAGCTTCCGCAGTCCCACTGCGGCCACCGTGGCCGAAGCGGCAAAGAGAAGTAGCTCTTTCCAGCGCGCGGCGAGCCGCTCCGGCAGCCCGGCAGGAACCTTCTCACTGAAATCCGCGATTCTGTCGGCCGCGAACCGGCGTCCGTCGTCGAGCTTTTGCCCGGCGACGTCACGGAGGACCTTCCCCTGGGTCTTGACGTCGAGCTCGACGCCGAGCTGATCGCGAACGTCGGCGAGGTGTTCGCGGCGCTGCTCCAGACGGCGGAGCAGCTCAGCTTCGCTCGGGGCGGGGGGTTGCTCGGCCTTGTGTGCTTCTGCCTTGGCGGCCTTTTCTGCCTTGGCTTTCTCGGCTGCGGCTGCTTTCGCTGCCTCCGCTGCCTTGTAGGCTTCCGACGAGGGGTCGAGGACGCTGGCGTCGAAGGCCGTACCTTCCTTGACTATGCCGAGATCGTGCTTGATGCCGCGGATGGTTTTCTCAGGCACAAGCGGCATGGCCCCCTTGAACGCGCGGAAGGCAATGAGTGCCCCGATAAGAATGATCACAAGGAACGCCGCCGCAACCACGAGCGCGGCCAGCCACGGGGGCATGACCGTGGCCAAGCCCAAGATGGCCGCCACGACGAGGGCGATGACAAGCAAAGAAAGAAAGATCAGTGCAACGCCAACAAAAGCGCCGGCAATGCCCAGCTGCTTGCCTTTGCCTTTGAGTTCAAGCTTGGCGAGGCTGATTTCGTCGTTGAGCTGCCGCGGCGCGAGCCGGGCTGCAAGTTTCAGGGTGTTCGGCAACGCCGAAATGCCCGGGCGTTGGCCAACCCGGCCGCTGTGACGTCCACTCATAGGTTCCGCCTCACTGCTTCCATCTTGCTCCTACCCGGCTCCGGCACGGAGACGAATACAACCGCCCACGCGCACCTGTCCACAAAACTACCATTCAGCTTCAGCCTCAACTTCCGGGACGGCCCAGCGGCGCGCCCCTGCCATCGCTGATAAATATGATCTTTCGCACATAGGATTGATAACCGTGAACACTCCCCCTGTACCGGGCGATTCCCTCAGTCGACGCGAAAAACTCCTCTATATCCTGCTGCTCGGCGCATTGACCGCCTTGGGTCCATTTACGGTGGATCTCTATCTGCCGGCGTTTCCCGCGCTGGAGCATCATTTCGACGTGTCAGCCGCTGCGATCCAACTCACACTGACGGGCACAACGGTGGGCTTCGCGATTGGCCAATTGGTGGTGGGGCCCTTCAGCGACAAGTTCGGGCGCCGCATGCCGTTGATCCTGGCAACGGCCTTGCACATCGGTTCTTCCCTCGGTGCTGCGCTGTCCACTGACATCAGCACGCTTGCGCTGTTCCGCGTCCTGATGGGCGTCGGTGCAGCCGGTGGCGGCGTGGTTGCCATGGCCATGGTCCGGGACCTCTTCGCGGGCTACGCGATGGTGCGGATGTTCTCCCGCATGTCACTGGTGAACGGCCTGGCGCCCATTCTGGCTCCGATCATCGGTTCACAGCTGCTCTTGGTGATGCCATGGCCCGGGATCTTCTACTTCCTGGCCAGTTACGGAATCCTGGTGATCATTGCCGCTGTGTTCCTCATCCGGGAAACGTATCCTGCCGAACTCCGCCGGCAGACGACGTCGACGGCGGGCCAACGCTACAAGGCTGTGTTCGCCGACCGGATTTTCGTCGGGATGCTGCTCGTGGGCGGGTTCAACTTCGGCGGACTGTTTGCTTACCTTTCCGCGTCCACGTTCCTGTTCCAACAGGTCTACAACTTTTCCCCGCAGGAATACGGCCTGCTGTTCGGCGTCAACTCCCTGGGCATCGTTGCCGGCGTTCAAATCAGCTCCAGGGTCATCAAACGGGTAGCGCCGCAATGGATCATGGCGTTTGCCACGGTCTGGATGCTGCTGATGGCGGTTTTGATTGTGGTGTTCGATCTGCTCGGCTTCGGCCTCTGGGGCGTCATGGTCCCGTTGTGGTTCTACATCCTTGCCACCGGCTTCATGTTCCCCTGCGTCCAGGTGATTGCCTTGGCCAACCATGGCGCACAGGCAGGAACCGCGGCTTCCCTGCTGGGCGCCTCGAACTTCCTGATGGCCGGCATCATCCCGCCGGTGGTTGGCTGGCTGGGCGTCCGCTCCGCGGTTCCCATGGGGGCTGTCCAGGCCGTGTGCCTCGCCGGCGCCGTCGCGGCCCTGTGGCTCGTCGTGCGGCCCCGGTCCGTCCCCTCCATCCACTGATGGGTCCATCCACTGATGGGTCCATCCACTGACGCGCCAGTCAACTGATTCGAGAAGCGCGGACGTCCCGATGCGGAAGTAGGCTCAAGGCATGACGCGCAAACCGCACCGCAACGGCAGGGGTCTTTTCCTCGGAGCGGTGCTTGGCGCCGTCGTCGGCTTCCTGCTGGGCCGCGGGGCCGGAAATCCTGTGTTCGGAGCCCTGCTGGGCGCCGTCGTCGGTTCCGCAATCCTCTACCGGATCAATCCGGGGCCATGGAAACGGGACTAAGGAGGCCTTCCGTGCTTCGAGGCCTGTTCCCGGTCATGGCCCGGAGATAAAGTTGAGATGTGCCCCGTTGGCAGGAACTCCAGCCTATTCCAGCCCCATGGCAGCGCAAGGATGATGGCATCCTGCCGCTGTGGTGGGATCGTCTATGCACCGTGACAAGCCCGCAATCCGCGGCCCTTTATGCGGCTGGACTCTTCACGGAGGACCGCCGCAGGCCGATTGCGCAATGGTTCAATCCGACAAATGGCGCGGCCCTGCTCGTGGCACCGGAGACCTCCCCGGAATGGCCCGTCCAACGCTTCGGAATCTTCTACGCACCACCTGGAGGCGGATTCACGCGCGTCCACTCCGCCGCCCACGAATGGCATCCACGGGAGCCGAGGACGCCGCCAACCGAAGATGACGCCTTCCAGTCCGCCGTGGCCGAGGCAGCGAGATTCCTGCAAGTGGAAATGGACTTCGTGTGACGACGCGGCAATGAGATTCTGCACATTCGAATAATTACGCACATCAGACAAACCGAGGCAAAAAAGCAGGCCCCGCACCGATCTAAACCGGTGCGGGGCCTTTGCGCTCCTCCGACTGGACTTGAACCAGTAACCCTTCGATTAACAGTCGAATGCTCTGCCAATTGAGCTACGGAGGAATGAAGCGGTTATGACTTTAGCAAAGGTTTTGCCCCAAGTGAAATCGAGCCCCGGGCACCTCGGGAAGGGGGCCGGAATACCCCTCCCGGGTATCACCAAGACGGCGGGGCCGGGGCCCTCACCGAGGATAAGATGGTCCGGCGTACCTGAGGCGCATCCGAGCACGCATGTGGAGCCCCCGCGACACCTACAAACAGAAGGAAGCATGCCAAAGAACTGGTCAGCCGAGGACAACGTGACGGAAGTTGCCGAGGACGTCTTCTTCATCGAGGGACCTGCCGTCAACTGGACCATCCTCAAACGGGGCAACGAATTCACCCTCATCGACACGGGCTATCCCGGGAACTGGCCATTGCTCCAATCGAGCGTGAATTTCCTTGGACTGGGTATTGAAAATGCTGCCGGAGTTCTCGTGACGCATGGTCACTCTGATCACATCGGCAATGCCGCGAGAATATCCGCAATGGGCATTCCGGTATTTGCGTCCAACGCGGAGTTGCCAAACATCCGCCGGGAGGTCCTTGAACAGGTCACCGTGAAGGACCTTGGTTTGCGGATCCTCCGCCCCAGGGTCGGCGCGTGGGCGGTCCACGCCATCCGCTCCGGGGGCTTGTCCGACGTCGCGGTCCCGGGCGTCGCTGCGATGACCCAGGACATCCTGGACGCGCTCCCGGGATCTCCCCGGATCATTGCCACGGGCGGGCACACCAGCGGCCATGTGTCCTTCTTCGTCCCTTCAGCTAAAGCCGTGGTCACCGGGGATGCTCTCGTCACGGGCCACGCTGTCAGTCCGGTCCGCGGACCGCAGCTGTTGCCCGCCGTCTTCCACCACCACCCGTCGGAGACCTTGGCCAGCGTTGAGCATCTCAGGCAGCTGGGGGCTGAGACCATCCTGCCGGGTCACGGGCCGCTGGTGAGCGTGCACGACGGGACAATCGAGCTCGTTTCTGACGGCAGGTACGCCCCTTTCGCTTGAGTCGACGGCCTCGTTTCGCTTGAGTCGACGGCCTCGGGGCCGGGTACGCGCATCGGAGCCTGAGTGGTAGGGCGGAAGACCGGGTCCAAAACGGGTACCACCCACTCTTAACCCGTGCCGTGCATAGCCACTAGGCTCCGGACCTGGGGATTCTGACCCGGTCTGTTCAGAAAAAGGGGAAGCCGATGCGGCTCCTGACCATACTGTTCCGGCGGCCCACGTGGTTCCGCTGGGCCACGGCCGTGTCCGTGCTGTTCTTGCTTGGCTACTCCGCTGTCTACTTGGCGCCTCCCGCGCGTGCGGCACTCCCGAAAACAATCATCAGCCTGACGTTCGACGACGGCAATGCCGATCAGCTCCCGGCCGAACAGTTGCTGAAGTCGCTCGGATTGCACGGCACCTTCTTCATTACGACCAGCTGGATCGATAATCCGTCATGGCTCACCCGTGCCAATCTGAACAGCATCGCCGCGGACGGGAACGAGATCGGCGGCCACACCATCACCCACCCGGACCTCACCACCTTGTCCACGTCGGCCGCCACCAACGAGGTGTGCGGCGGCCGGACCACGCTTGCCAGCTGGGGGTTCAACGCCACCGATTTCGCCTATCCTTTCGCCGCTGAAAACTCGTCCGTCGAGCAAATCGTGAAGAATTGCGGTTTTGCCAGTGCCCGCAATTTGGGTGACATCCGTTCGCCCGCGAGTTGCTCCGGCTGCCCCTTCGCGGAAACCATCCCCCCGGCCAATCCATACAACACAGCGGCACCTGATGAAGTGGACAGCACCTGGACGCTACAAAACCTCGAAGACCTCGTGACCAACGCGGAACCGGGAGGAGGCTGGGTCCAGCTGACCTTCCACCACATCGCGGTCGGAACTGATCCCACCTTGACCATCGACCCGAACCTCTTCAAGACCTTTGTCACATGGCTCGCAGCGAGAACAGCCAACGGGACCACGTCAGTTCAAACAGTTGCCCAGGCCTTGGGCAATGCACCCGTTGCCGCGACCGCGCCGGCTGCTCCCAGCGGCGTGACCGCGACGGCGGGCAATGCCTCGGCGGTGGTGTCGTGGACGGCGCCGGCCAACGGCGGCTCCCCCATCACTTCGTATGCGGTGACTCCTTCGTCCGGTGGCACGGCTTTGGCTCCGGTGACGGTTACCGGTAACCCGCCCTCAACGACGGCGACCGTCACCGGGCTGACCAACGGCACGGCGTACACCTTCACGGTCACGGCAACGAACGCCATCGGCACGTCCCCGGCCTCGGCCGCGTCGGCTCCCGTCACACCGACGGCCCCGACAGCGCCTGCCCCGCCCACCGGCGTGAGCGCGACGGCGGGGAACGCCTCGGCGGCCGTGTCGTGGACGGCGCCGGCCAACGGCGGCTCCCCGATCACCTCGTATGCGGTGACGCCTTCGTCCGGCGGCACGGCCCTGGCTCCGGTGACGGTGACCGGGAGTCCGCCCGCGACGACGGCGACCGTCACCGGATTGAGCAACGGCACGGCGTACACCTTCACGGTGACGGCGACGAACGCCGTCGGCACCTCCGCGCCGTCGGCGGCCTCGGCTCCCGTGACCCCGACGGCCCCGGTTCCCGGGGTCACCAACGGCGGGTTCGAATCCGGGC
>NZ_JARVRI010000012.1:0-67314 GCF_030209785.1 Arthrobacter sp. efr-133-TYG-120 | reverse complement strand
CGGCGCCCGGATCCACGCCGGCGGCCCAGCCCGTGGTCCAGCCCTGCCGGCTGACTGGCTCATCGTTCCGGGCCCTGTCCAGCCCGGCAGCGGCGGCCACCTGGAGATAGTCCAGGGTCCGGGAGAGCTCCTCCACCCCGGACGCGAACGCAACAGCCTCCTCGAAACCGGTGACCCCGACGTCGTCCGCGGCTTTGTCCGCCAAAGACCTCGCTGCCGCCACGGCCCCGTCCAAAACGGCCAGCCGGCCGCCCCGCCCGCGCGGATCCACCAACACCAGCCCGCCCGGAGGCGTGCCCGGGGCCCCGGCCAAGCGCCGACCACGGGCACGATGCGACGCCACGAAAAGCCCACCGGCCCCGAGGCCCTGCCGGGTGTCGACGCATCCGATCGCTTCCATGGAAACACTCTGCCAGGAGGCTACGACAAAATAGGTCCGTCGCTCAGGATGCGCATTGCCTCATTTGAAAACTTCCGCCTAGCGCCGCCATTCGAAAGTGTGGCGGCGGTTGGGGGTTATGCCCATTTTCATGGAGCTAACGACGGACCAGCAAAAAGCTCAGGACCTCTGCCTGCGAAACTTGACCGCGGTTACGGTTTGCTCCGCATAGTGTTCGCCGGATCCGTCGCGGCTTTCGCGCTGTCACCCAAAAGCGTCGCGGCGCCAGGCGTACTGCTTTCCCCCACAACCACGGCCAATACGCCGAGCCCGGCGTGGGCCGCGAGAACGGCCGGCAGTGCGCTGATCTGTGCAGGCGGGCAATCGGGGCACCCCTCGCCGAGCCGGGCCGCGAGCCTCTCTGCCTCTGCCAGGTTTCCAAAGTGATGCACGGCGAGCCGCGATTGTCCTGGCGGCCGGGAATTGACATCGGCGGCAACGATTTCTTCCAGCCGGGCAACGGCCTTCGCAGCCGAGCGCACCTTCTCAAGCGGTACGATCTTGCCGTCGGCGACCGCGAGGATCGGCTTGATGGACAGCATTGTCCCGAGCCAAGACGCAGCAGTGCCGATACGACCCCCGCGCCTAAGCTGCTCAAGGCTCGGCACATAGAAGTAGACCTTGGTGCGGCCCAATCGCTCCTCGGCAAAGTGCCGGACTTCGGCTGCCGAACGGCCGTCCGCGGCGGCAACCAGCGCGCTTTGGACGCCCATGCCTTGAGCCATTCCTACGGTGCGGGAGTCAATGACTTCGACCGGAATGGAGACGCGTTGCGCAGCCAGCCTGGCGGCGTCCGCGGTGCCGGACAACCCAGCGGAAATGTGGATGGAGACGACGGCTTCGAAACCGCGGTCCCGTGCGGCTAGATAAGCCTGTTCGAACTGGCCGGGTGAAGGACGTGAAGTCTTTACGGACGATCCCGCGGCCAGGGCCAGCGCGAGCGTCTGGGTGATGTCGTCCTCCCCCTCGCCGTAGATCTCTTCGCCCACCATGACGGGCATCGGCACGACGGCGAGGCGGCCGTCCGCGACGAAAGCCTTGACCCACTCGGCCGGGAGAGCGGCAGCCGAGTCGGTGACGACGGCGATGCGCACGACGCGCGCCGACTCTGCTCCGGCGCGTCCCGGCGTCGTGGACTGGCGCAGGCGGGCCAAACGTTCCTTGAGCCACAACCAAGCGGGTGGTTCGCGGTCCGTCAAGGGAGCCTCCTGGAGCTGGTGGCCGGCCGCCGGCAAGCGCCGGCGGCCGTTTCCCGACTAGGCCGGGACGATGTTCACCAGTTTAGGCGCGCGCACGATCACCGTGCGGATGCCTCGGCCATCGAGTGCACGCTGTACGTTTTCGCTTGCGAGAGCGAGCTCTCGCAGCTCATCCTCACTGATGTCCGGCGAGACGTCCAAACGGTCGCGGACCTTGCCCTGGACCTGCACGACGGCCGTCACGGTGTCCTGGACCAGAAGCGAAGGATCGTGGGAAGGCCAGCCGGCGTTCGCCACGGAGGCCGGGTGGCCCAACTGGTTCCACAGGTCCTCGGCCGTGTATGGCGCGAAGAGGCTCAGGATGACCGCCACGGCCTCGGCGGCTTCACGGACGGCGGGGTCTGCGCCACCGGCACCGGAGTCGATGGTCTTGCGGGTCGCGTTGACGAGCTCCATCAGCTTGGCGACCACGACGTTGAACTTGTTGTTGTCCAACAGCTCAGCGGCGTCGGCAATGGTCCTGTGGGTGACGGTGCGCAGCGTGCGGTCACCAGTGGAGACATCGACGCCGGGCTCGCTTGCGACATCCTGGCCAAGGCGCCAGGCGCGGGCGAGGAACTTCGCGGAGCCCGACGGCGAGACGTCCGCCCAGTCGACGTCGTCCTCCGGCGGCGACGCGAAGACCATGGTCAGGCGGACGGCGTCGACGCCGAACTTATCCAGTTGCTCGCCAAGGTCCACGCCGTTGCCGAGGGACTTGCTCATGGCCTTGCCGCCGTTGAGGACCTGCCCCTGGTTGAGCAAGGCGCTAAAGGGTTCGTCCGCGTCGAGCATGCCCATGTCGTGGATGACCTTGGTGAAGAATCGCGCGTACAGCAAGTGGAGGATGGCGTGCTCGACGCCGCCCACGTACTGGCCGACCGGCATCCAGTCGTTGATCTTGGCAGGATCGAACGGTCCCTCGGTGTAGTGCGGGGACACGAAGCGAAGGAAGTACCAGGAAGAGTCCACGAACGTGTCCATCGTGTCCGTGTCGCGCTGGGCGGCGCGTCCGCAGTTCGGGCACTCGACGTTGACCCATTCCAGCGCCGCGGCCAGGGGTGACGTGCCCCTCGGCGACAGCGCCTCGCCGCGCAGGTTTTCGGGCAGCGTGACAGGCAGCTGATCGTCCGGTACTGGCACCTCGCCGCATTCGGCGCAATGGATGATGGGGATCGGGGTACCCCAGAAACGCTGGCGGCTCAGGAGCCAGTCGCGCAGGCGGAAGTTGACGAACTTCTCCCCTGTACCCAGCTTCTCCAGGATGGCGATGGCTGCGGGGATGGCATCGGCCTTGGACAAACCATCCAGTTCGCCGGAGTTCATCAGGGTGCCCTCGCCGGCGGTCGCGATGCCGGTCTCCGCCGGATCTTCTCCGCCGGTGTTGAGGACCGGACGCACCGGCAGGTCAAACGCGCGGGCGAAGTCGAGGTCGCGCTGGTCGTGCGCAGGCACTGCCATGATGGCGCCCGTGCCGTAGTCGGCGAGCACGTAGTCGGCTGCCCACACGGGCAGTTTTTCGCCGTTGAGCGGGTTGATGGCGTAGCGGCCGGTGAACACGCCGGTCTTCTCGCGCTCAGTGGACTGGCGCTCGATGTCCGACAGGGCCTTGACCTTTTCGCGGTACGCCATGAGGGCATCGTGTTGTTCGGGCGTGACCAAGTCCAGCGCCAGGTGCGCGTCCGCGGCGACGACGAAGAACGTTGCCCCGTACAGGGTGTCCGGGCGCGTGGTGAAGACAGTAACTTCGCGTTCGGGGCGGCCGTCCGTGGCTTCGATCGCGAACCGGACGTGGGCACCCTCAGAGCGGCCGATCCAGTTGCGCTGCATTGCCAGCACCCGCTCGGGCCAGTGTCCCTGGAGCTCGGACATGTCGTCGAGCAAACGGTCGGCATAATCGGTGATCTTGAAGTACCACTGATTCAGGGACTTCTTCGTGACAGGGGTCCCGCAGCGTTCGCACGCGCCGTTGACTACCTGCTCGTTCGCCAGGACGGTCAGGTCCTTCGGGCACCAGTTAACCGGGGAATCCTTGCGGTAGGCCAGCCCGCGCTCGTAGAACCGCTTGAACAGCCACTGCGTCCAGCGGTAGTACTCCGGGTCCGAAGTGTGCAGCCGGCGGGACCAGTCGGCAGAGATCGCATAACGCTTGAACGACGCGGCCTGCGTGTCGATGTTTGCGTACGTCCACTCGCTGGGGTGTGCATTGCGCTTGATGGCGGCGTTCTCCGCGGGCAGGCCGAAGGAGTCCCAGCCGATGGGGTGCAAGACGTCGAAACCCTTCTGGCGGAGGTATCGCGCCACGACGTCGCCCATCGCGAAGGCCTCAGCGTGGCCCATGTGGAGGTCGCCTGAAGGGTACGGGAACATGTCCAGGACGTAGCGCCGCTCGCGGGAGCCGTCGTCGACAGGAGTGAAGACTTTGAGGTCTTCCCAGACCTGCGGCCACTTGGCCTCCATCGAAGCGAAGCTGTAGACACCCTCCTCGGGCGTCTCGCCTGCCACTGTTGACTGTGCTCCGGTTTCTGTCTCCGGCTGAACGCTCACTGCTGCCCTCTTCTGTTCTTCCATGACGGTTTTGCCTCCTGCTCCGGGCCCCGGAAGGTCCCGGACACACAAAAGCCCCTCGGCAAGGAGGGGCGGCCGCTCGGTTCGCGACGATCTAAATCGACGAAACCGGGCGGCTAGCTAAGCAGAAGGATCGCACGCATAAAGCCACCTTACCGCACCAAGCCCTTGGCGTGGATTCAAGGGCTGCGCGTAGGTGAAGGTTGAGGGAGGCCGCACTTCGCCCGGGTGTGGTGGGCACCGCGAAGCGGGCGGGGCAAGTGCGGCCTCCCTCAACCGAGGTGAGACCTACTTAACGTCCTCGTCCACCCAATCCATGGACTTGGTAACAGCCTTCTTCCACAGGCGCATCTGCCGCTCCTGCTCTTCGGCCGGAAGCTGCGGCTCCCAGCGCTTGTCCTCGCCCCAGTTTGAGCTGAGTTCGCCGAGGTCTTTCCAGAAGCCGACCGCGAGGCCCGCCGCGTAAGCGGCACCCAAGGCCGTGGTTTCCACGACCTTCGGACGGACCACGGGCACGCCCAGGATGTCGGCTTGGAATTGCATGAGCGCCTCATTGGCGACCATTCCGCCGTCGACCTTCAACTCAGTCAGCGGAACGCCCGAGTCCGCGTTGACGGCGTCGAGCACTTCGCGGGTCTGGAATGCGGTGGCCTCGAGTGCCGCGCGGGCGATGTGGCCCTTGTTGGCAAAACGGGTCAGGCCAACGATGGCACCGCGGGCGTCGGCACGCCAGTACGGGGCGAACAGTCCGGAGAACGCGGGCACGATGTAGACACCGCCGTTGTCCTCGACGCCTGCCGCTAGCGTCTCCACTTCGGGAGCGGAGCTGATCAGGCCGAGGTTGTCGCGGAGCCACTGGATCAGTGATCCCGTGACGGCGATGGAGCCTTCCAGCGCGTAGTGCGGTTTCGCGTCGCCCAGCTTGTAGCCCAGCGTGGTCAGCAGGCCGTTCTTCGAGTGGACGATCTCCTCGCCCGTGTTGAAGATCAGGAAGCAACCGGTGCCGTAAGTGTTCTTGGCTTCGCCCGCCTGGAACGCCGCCTGGCCGAAGGTTGCCGCCTGCTGGTCTCCCAGGATGCCTGCGACGGGCACTTCGCGCAGCAACTGCGAGGTGTGCACCGTGCCGTAGACCTCGGAGGAGGACTTGATGGCGGGCATCATTGACGCCGGCACGCCGAACGCGTCGAGGATGTCCTGGTCCCATTGCAAGGTGTCCAGGTCCATGAACATGGTGCGCGAGGCGTTGGTGACGTCTGTGGCGTGTACGCCGCCGTCCACGCCGCCTGTCAGGTTCCACAGGACCCAGCAGTCGGTGTTCCCGAAGATGAGGTCCCCGGCTTCGGCCTTGGCCCGCGCCCCTTCAACGTTGTCCAGGATCCACTTGATCTTGGTTCCGGAGAAGTAAGTGGCCAGGGGAAGGCCGACCTTTTGCTTGAAGCGCTCTGGGCCGCCGTCCTGGGCCAGCTCGTCCACGATGGACTGCGTGCGGGTGTCCTGCCAGACGATCGCGTTGTAGATGGGCTCGCCCGTGTTCTTGTCCCACACGACGGCGGTTTCGCGCTGGTTGGTGATGCCGACGGCTGCGATGTCGTGCCGGGTCAGGTTAGCCTTCGACAACGCAGAGCCGACGACCTCCCTGACGTTGTCCCAGATCTCCACCGGGTTGTGCTCTACCCAACCGGCTTGGGGGAAGATCTGCTCGTGCTCCATCTGGCCGGTGGAGACAATGTTGCCTGAGTGATCGAACACGATGGCACGCGAGCTGGTGGTTCCCTGGTCAATGGCGATGACGTATTGCGACATTTTGACGTCCTTGTCTGCTTGCTTTGGTGTGGATGCGGTGTAGGTACTGAGCGGTTTGCTACTTGGCGACAGTGGCCATGATCGGTATGGAGTGGGCGACGAGTCCGGCGATGGTTCCACCCAGGAGCGGGCCGACAATCGGAACCCAGGAGTAGGCCCAGTCGCTGGAGCCCTTGCCCTTGATCGGCAGAAGTGCGTGGGCGATACGCGGACCGAGGTCACGGGCGGGGTTGATTGCATAGCCCGTCGGGCCGCCAAGGGACGCGCCGATGCCGACGACGAGCAATGCCACCGCGAGCGGCCCTAGGCCGGAGGGAGTGCCGCCGAAGGTCAGGATCACGAAGACCAGCACAAACGTGGCGATGATTTCGGTGACGAGGTTCCAGGGGTACGAGCGGATGGCCGGTCCCGTGGAGAATACGGCGAGCTTGCTGGCTGCCAAGGGCTCGGCGTCGAAGTGCTGCTTGTGCGCGAGCCAGGCGAAGACAGCGCCTAGGAAGGCGCCGAGCAGTTCTCCACCGAAGTAGGTGAACGTGGATGCCGCACTTACGGCCACACCGGGGGCGAACTCGGCCTTACCGTCAACCAGGAGACCAAGCGTGACCGCCGGATTCAGGTGCGCACCGGACATGGCCGCTACGTAAACGCCGGCAAATACAGCGATGCCCCAGCCAAAATTCACCATCAGGAACCCGCCGCTGTTGCCCTTTGTGCCCTTGAGCGCGACGTTTGCCACAACGCCGCAGCCAAGGAGGGTAAGCATTCCGGTTCCGAACACTTCGGAAAGGAAAACAATTCCGAGAGACATCTTTGACTCCTCATTTTCTTCTGTTGTCAGCCCTGCAGGTTTTGTGGGGGCCGTTGGGCCGGCGTCTGTTAGCGCCGTCCCGGTTGCGGTCCCCCCTTCCGGAGCGGAAGACCGCAACCCTTGTGTCCAGGCTTCTTGGCCGGAACAATCAAGCTGATGTGACGTACATTACGTTCATGCGACGAGGCTGTGAACAGTCACGCCATGAAAACGTAGAAGCACCTCCTGGGCATGCTGGATTTCCGCTTGACGCTTCGCCGAATCCCAGCCAAGCTGCGTGGCGAGGACTTCGGCGATTTCGTTCAGGAGCTCTCCGGTCACGAGTCCCCGGAAGGCCAGCGAGGTGCGGCGGATGAGGACATCCACGAGGTGCCCGATCTGTTCGTTGGCGGCCATGAACTCGAGTTCCCGGACGCTGAGCTCGTTCGTCGAGCGGAGCTTCCGGTCTTCGCCTGCCCCTAGGTAGGCGATGACGTCCTCGGCGCGCGTGCCGTAGCGAGTCAACAGGCCGCTGACCCGGTCGGCGTCGAGCCCGGGAGCCATGTGCTTCTTGACCCAGTCCTGGATTCCGTCTTCGCTGTCCGGGAAATCCAAGCCGCCTCCGATGGCGAGTTTCGCCGTCGAGACCTTCCGCTCCAAGCCCAGCTCGCGGAGGACGTCGTTGCTCAGGTGTTCGGCGAGGGCCCGGAAAGTGGTCCACTTGCCGCCGATCAATGAGAGTACGACGGCGGCCTTGCCGCCTTGGGCGGCCGCGGCACCGGAGGCTTCCCGTCCGCTTCGCTCGATGCGGTAGTCGCGGGATACGAAGCCCGGCTGCGTGTCATCGTGACGGGGAAGCGGCCGAACGCCGGCGAAGCTGTAGACGATGTGGCTGCGCTCAACCTTGATGGAGGGGAAGACGTGGCCGACCAGGTCGAAGAAGTAGTCGATCTCGGCTTCGGTGCACACGGCATCCTGCGCCATGTCCGCCTCGACGTCGGTGGTGCCCACCAGGACGCGGTCACCCATGGGGTAGATCAGGACGATCCGCCCGTCGGTGTGTTCGAAGAAGATCTCACGGCCGCCGCACGCTGCGAGCAATTCCGGGTGGTCCAGGACAATGTGGGAGCCCTTGGTTCCGCCCATGAAGCGGCTCGCGGCACCCATCGCCGCGTTGGTGAGGTCAACCCAGGCGCCGGTGGTGTTGACGATCACGTCGGCCTGGAAGCTGAATTCCTCGCCAGTGAGCTCATCGCGCAGCAAAACAGCGCCGGCTGAGTCGTCCGCGGAGGCCATCGAAACAAGGGAGACGTAGTTGCTGGCCCGGGCGCTGCCGCCCGGCAAGCCGCTTCCGATGCCCGCCTTTTCGCCGTCCTGCAGCACATCGAGCGTCAGGCGCTCCGGGTTGTGCACGGACGCGTCGAAGTAGGTGGCTGCGTATTTGATGCCGGGGTGCAACCGGGGCAACTCAGCCAGGGCCTTCTCCTTGCCACGGAACTGATGGCGGGGGACGCTGCCGCCGTCGCGGGAGAAGAAGTCGTACATGCTCAAGCCGAGCTTGATGAGGAAGGCGCCGCGCTCCTTCGGCTTGCCTTGCTTGTGCGTGAGGAAGCGGGTGGGGGCGGAAAGTATTCCGGAGAAGGTGCTGAAGATCGGGATGGTCGTCTGCAGGGGCTTGACGTAGTGCGGAGCGATCTTCAAAAGTCGGTTGCGCTCGACCACGGATTCCTGGACGAGGCGGAATTCCCCGTTCTCGAGGTAGCGGATGCCGCCGTGGATCATGTGGGATGAGGCTCCGCTGGCGCCCTGGCAGTAATCGCCGCGTTCCACGAGGGCGACGTCCACGCCTTGGAGTGCCAAATCGCGGAAGGTTCCGACGCCGTTGATGCCGCCTCCGATGATCAGCACCTGGGCCTGCGGCCGTTCGCGGAGTGCCGAAACCGAAGCCCGACGTGGTGATCCTGCTGCGGAACCGGAATTGCTGGTGTATCCCAAAACTGCTCCCTTGGGCTTTGGTGTATGCGCTGCATCACTTGACGTCGCACCTTGCACAACTATTCTTCGAAGGAATGGAAAATGAAATCAAGCTAGTTGCACAAACGTGCAGAACGGAATTGAGATGCCACGATCACGACATTCAGAGGCCCTCCGGGCGGCACAGATGTACTACCTCCAGGACCTCACCATGGACGCCATTGCCCGCGAGCTTCGGACCTCGCGGTCAACCGTTTCCCGCTTGCTGTCTTCGGCCCGCGAGTCGGGACTGGTCCAGATCCAGATCCGCAGTCCCCTGGATTCCGCCCCTGAACTGGAGCGCATGATCCGCAACCACTACGGGGTCGATGTGCACGTGGTGCCCGTCCTGGACACCTTGAACGAGGCGGAAACCCTTGACCGGGTGGCGACGCAGGCGGCAAAGACCATTGGTCCCCTGGTGGATTCCAACGCCATCATCGGCGTGGCCTGGGGTGCCACCATCAGTGCCGTCAGCAGGCACCTGACACGCAAGATCACGCACGGCAGCACCATCGTGCAGCTCAACGGCGCCGGCAACATGCAGACCACCGGCATTACCTATGCCAGCGACATCATGCGCCGTTTCGGCATCGCCTTTGGTGCGCGGGTAGAACAGTTCCCGGTGCCCGCCTTCTTCGACCATGCCTCCACGAAGACCGCCATGTGGAATGAGCGCAGCGTCCAACGCGTGCTCGATCTGCAAGCCAGGATGAGCATCGCCATCTTCGGTGTCGGCTCGGTGCATTCGGACTACCCCAGCCACGTCTACGCAGGTGGGTACCTCGATGAAACGGACTTGAACTTGTTGGCCAGCTCGGACGTCGTGGGCGACGTTGCCACCGTCTTTTTCCGCGCCGACGGCTCTTCCGACGGCATCACCCTCAACGAGCGGTCAACAGGCCCAAGCCACGAGCAACTACGGCAGGTGCGTCGCCGGATCTGCGTCGTCTCTGGTGCATCCAAGATCAACGGGCTTCGCGGAGCACTCGAAGCGAAACTGGCAACAGATCTGATCCTGGACGAGGCCACGGCGAAGCGCCTGGTCAGTTTCGGCAGCCCTTCCTGAATAATTGAAGGACCCTGAAACATTCCCGGCATCGAGGTAGGTAGAGTCTTGGCTATGAAACCCTCGCCTAGGCTCAGTCTCAACAATGGTGTCTTGATTGACCAGTTGGGGTTCGGGCTCTACAAGGTGCCGCCGGCGGATGCCACTTCTTTGGTCGCCACTGCGCTGGGCGCCGGCTACAGGCATTTCGATACAGCGTCCATGTACGGCAACGAGACCGGGGTCGGACGCGGCATCGGCAGTGCGGTCATACCCCCGCCCGGCATCGACAGCAACACGGGAGGCTCCGGGGAAGGAACTCACGGCCTCTCCCGCGAAGACGTCTTTGTCACCACCAAGCTCTGGAACGACGACCAGGGGTACGACTCCACGCTGCGCGCCTTCGATACCTCCATGGCCAATCTCGGCCTCGACTACGTCGACCTGTACCTGATCCATTGGCCTTGCGCTGGGCGTGGATTGTTCCAGGAGAGCTACCGGGCAATGGAAACCCTGTACCGTGAGGGCCGGGTGCGCGCGATCGGCGTCTCCAACTTCCAGCCGGCCCACCTCGAAGCGCTCATGCAAAAAGCCGAAGTGGTTCCTGCGGTGAACCAGATCGAGCTGCACCCGTGGTTGCAGCAGACCAGGCTCCGGACCCTCCACGAGCAGTTGCGCATCCGCACGGAGGCGTGGAGCCCGTTGGGGCGCGGCCAGGTCCTCCAGGATCCGGCAGTCAGCGCGCTCGCGGATAAATATGGAAAGACACCTGCCCAAATCATCATCCGCTGGCACCTCCAGCTCGGAAATATCGTGATTCCCAAAGCCAGTACCGCGGCACGCATCCAGGAGAACTTCGACGTCTTCGGCTTCGAGCTTGATGCCGACGACATGGATGGCTTGGCCGCCCTCGAACGCCACCACCGCACCGGGTCACACCCGGACAACGTCAACTAGGACCTGCCGAATGGAACAAGTGGACACCAACCACTCCCCCGAACCCGCACCAGCCTCCCCACGGGAGTTCTTCAGCAAGGCCTTGGCCTCCAGGACGAGTGCCTCGGACATCGACCTCGACGGCAGCAACGTCGCCTATTGGTGCTACGAACCGGTCACGGTGACCCCGGCGACGCGCACCATACTGGTCATTCACGGTTTCCGCGGCGACCACCACGGCCTGCTCCGCGTAGTGGACCACCTGCCGGAAATGCGCGTCATCATGCCCGACCTTCCCGGCTTTGGCAGCTCGGAGCCTTTCGCCGGAGACACCCACACCGTGGAACGCTACGGGAAGTTCATCACCGGTTTCATGGCGGCCTTGGGCCTCGGAGCGGACACGGTTCTCTTGGGGCACTCCTTCGGATCCATTGTCGCCAGCCACTTCGCCGCGGCGAACCCGGGCGCCATCCGCCCGCTGATCCTGGTCAATCCCATCGCCGCTCCCGCGCTTGAGGGCCCCAAAGGCCTCATGACCAAGCTCGCGGTCCTGTACTACCAGGTCTCCGCCAAGCTCCCGCGCCGGCTTGGACTCGCCGTCTTGCGCAGCCGCCTCATTGTCCGCGTCATGAGCGCCGCGATGGCCAAGACCCGGGACAAGGAACTCCGGGCCTTTGTCCATGGCCAGCACGATGCGTACTTCTCCGCGTTCGCCGACCGCGCTAGCCTGCTGGAGTCTTTCCGGGCTTCGGTGTCCAGCCATGTGGCCGAGGTCGCCGGGCAATTGGACCTTCCTGTGTTGTTGGTGGCCGGCGAGAAAGACGAGATCGCGCTGCTCAAGGACCAGCACAAGCTACTGGAGATGCTCCCGGACGGCGCGCTGGAAGTGATTCCCGACGTCGGGCATTTGATTCATTACGAGACACCGGCGCCGGCCGCCGCCGCCATCCGCAGTTTCCTGGAGGAACACCCCGCGTGAAAATCGTCATAGATGCCCGCTTCACCCGCACGGACCATCATGACGGGATCAGCCGCTACGGATCGAGCCTCATCGCGGCGACGTCCAAGATCGCGGATGTCACCATGCTCATCAGTGACAAGCGCCAATTGGCGCTCCTCCCGGACGTCCCCTACGTTCACATCAGCAGCCCGCTGTCCCCCCGCGAACTGTTCGTGGCGCGCGAAGTCAACAAGCTCGGCGCCGACGTCGTGGTCTGCCCCATGCAGACCATGGGAACCTGGGGCCGCAAGTACGGGCTGGTCCTGACCCTGCACGACCTCATCTACTATGAGCACCCTGCCCCTCCGGGCTTCCTGCCCGCACCCGTGCGGCTGCTCTGGCGGCTCTACCACAAGGCCTACTGGCCGCAGCGATTGCTTCTCAACCGGGCCGACATCGTGGCGACCATCAGCCACACCACCGAGTCGCTCATGGCGAAGTTCAATCTCACGCGCCGCCCGGTCCGGATCGTGGGCAACGCGCCACAGCCGGGCCAGAAGCCGCGCGATCCCGCAGCCGGCGCCGAGAAATCCCTGCTCTACATGGGCTCGTTCATGCCCTACAAAAACGTGGAGACCATGATCCAGGGAATGGCCGATTTGCCAGGATTCACGCTGCATCTGCTCAGCAGGATCACCCCCCAGCGCCGTGCGGAGCTGGAGCCCCTGGTCCCGCCTGGCGCCCAGGTCGAGTTCCACAACGGCGTCACGGATGCCGAATACGATTCCCTCCTGCTCCGGGCCACCGCCCTCGTCAGCCTGTCCAAGGCAGAAGGTTACGGGCTGCCCCTGGTCGAGGCGATGGCACTTGGCACTCCCGTGATCGCCAGCGACACCCCCATCTTCCGTGAGGTCGGCGGGGACGCCGTGAGCTACGTACACCCCGAATCGCCCGGCGAGTTCGCCGCAGCGGTCAAGGCCCTTGAAGACGGCGAATTGTGGCAGGCACGGTCGCGCCGCTCCGTGGAACGCGCGGCTGATTTCAATTGGGACGAGTCTGCGCGCCAACTGCTGGCGGTGGCCGAAGAGATCGTTGCGATGCGGAGCCGCAAACGGCGCTGAGGACGCTAGAGGACGTCGACGCCGTCGAGCCGCAGTTGCACCGGTCCTGAGGTGCGCTTCGCCGCACTGGCGGCTTTGACGGCCCTCATGGAACGGGTGGCAACAACTGCTTGTGCATAGGGAATGAAGATCAGCGTCCGGACGTCCGGATCGTCGTCCCGCCCTGAAGCGCGCTGCGCCGATAGTGCAAGGGAGACCGGCGCTGGGCCCGCAGTGCGGAGCTGGATGGTGTCGGCCAGGCTTTCGGTGAAATGCACGACGTCGGCCCGCTTGCCCGTCACTGAGGCGATCCGCACGGCGGGCGGTAACTGGAGTTCCTGCCGCAGTGCCAGTTCTCGGGAGGCATATCCAGCGGGGTCCCAGCGCAGCAGGGCACCTGTCGCGGCGGTGTCGTCTGCGGTGACAACGACGAGCCCGCCTTCGTTCGCGGGTCGCACGAGGGCCGCGGCATTGAACCATCGCCGAACGGTGTCCTCCCCGGCGCGCAGGTTTTCCCTGCGCAGGAGCGAATTGCCATCCAGGAGCAGCGCCGCTGCGTAGCCGCCGGCTGCGATCGGCTCAGCCCCCACGGTCGCCACCACCAAGGCGCGGGCATCGGACACTGTGGCTTTGACTTGGTCTCCCGACGATGTCACCACAGCCTTGCCTGGAAAAGCCCTGCCCAGTTCTTCCGCTGTCCGCAGCACACCGGCTGCTCCTCTGCGAAGGCGGCCTGCGCCGCAATGCCGGCATCGCCATTCCGGGGCCGGCGTGGAGCACCAGCGGCACTGCGGCAGGGCCGATTGTCCGGCGATTGCGAGGGGTCCCTGGCAGTTGTTGCACCTGGCGGTTTCGCGGCACTCCTCGCAGACAAGGGAGGGGGCGTAGCCGGCCCGGGCCACCTGCACCAGGACGGGGCCGCGTTCCAGTCCCTCTTTGGCGGCCCGCCAGGCGGCGCCGGGCAATCGTGCGATCTTCGCCAAGGGGTCGTGCTCCTGCTCGAAGCTGTCAGCCGTATTGAGCACCCGGGGCGTCCTGGCGCGGACCACTTGCCGGGGAGCTTCCACCGGCACGGCCCACCCGCCCTCAACGAGCCGTTGAAGCTCGGTGCTGCGGCTATGCGCAGCCATGAGGCACGCCGCTGATTCCTGTTCGGAACGCAAGAGCAGGATTTCCCTGGTGTGGGCGTAGGGAGCGCGCTGGTCAATGTGGAGGTCGTCGCCGTCGTCCCAGCACACCACGAGGCCAAGGTCCTGCACCGGAGCGTACGCGGCGGAGCGGGTGCCGACAGCCACCTGTGCCGCGCCGCTAAGGAGCCGGAGGTAGCTCCGGTACCGCGGCGTCTGGCCGTCGTCGGCCGTCAGCCGCGCGACGTCTCCTGGTGGCAGGACAGCGCGCAGTGCCGCCTCCATGCGGTCGAGATCACGATAGTCGGGAACGACGACGACGGCGCCCCGCCCTGAGGAGCGGACTGCCGCCACCGCGGATGCCACGAGCTCGGGCCAGCCTGCGGTTCCAAAACCCTGCGTTGCCGTCAAGACCGCGCGGGGTGAGCCACCCCCGGCCAGGTGTTGCAAGTATGGCGCTCCGTTGGTGTAGGAAGCCCACGCCGCGTGCGCCTGCGAGGCCGAGCCCTGGGACGGGATGCCCTGGGGCGCCTCGGTGTGTTCGGCAGGGGTGGCCGGCTCGTCCGAAAGGGAATCGCCGGACAGGAGCAGCTTCTCCAGCCGCGCGACGCGGGGCGGAATGGCGGTCCGGAGGACATCGCTGAGCGTTCCGGCGTAGCGGGCCGCGACACTCGTGGCAAGGTCCAGCAACGCCGGAGTCAGCACCGGGACGGCTGAAACCACCTTGAGAAGGGGAGTCAGGGCATGCCCGGCTTCCGACGATTCCATGCGCTCCAGGACGTAGCCGCTGAGTTCCTGGCCGCTGAAGCGGACTT
Organism: Arthrobacter sp. efr-133-TYG-120; assembly: GCF_030209785.1. Lineage (NCBI taxonomy): Bacteria > Bacillati > Actinomycetota > Actinomycetes > Micrococcales > Micrococcaceae > Arthrobacter > Arthrobacter sp. efr-133-TYG-120. Next base: position 52,500 of record NZ_JARVRI010000012.1, on the reverse strand, counting down.
TGACCCGGACGCCTGCCAGGGCCGTCTTCTCCAACTCGGCCGGGACACTGTAGTCAAAGGGCCTGTCGAGATGCGGCAAGGATGATTCGATCAAGATCCGCGCCACCGGGTTGCTCGCCGCGAGCGGCGGCCCGCCGACGTCGTTCGCGCGCGAGGGGAAGCCTTGGAGCAAGGACGGCTGATGGGCCGGCGAAGACGACACCATGGCAAACGGAAGCAGCGAACCATCGCTCATGCTTGTCACCTCCCTGGAGTGCCGGATGCCTTCGTCCAATCCAAGCAGGCCCCACCGACAATTCCGGATTCCGGCCGGCACGGGCAAGCCGATTCAGGCGTTGAAGAATTCCTTCAATTCGTCCACGCGGTCCAATCGTTCCCACGTGAAATCCGGCTCGTCGCGGCCGAAGTGGCCATGCGCCGCCGTCTTGGCGTAGATGGGGCGCTTGAGGTCGAGGGCGTCAATGATGGCGCGCGGACGGAGGTCGAAGATCTCCGCAATCGCTTCGCTGATCTTGGCCGGGTCGACAGTCTCGGTACCAAAGGTTTCCACGTAGGTACCCACCGGACGTGCCTGGCCGATCGCGTAGGCGATCTGGATTTCGGCCCGCTTGGCCAAGCCTGCTGCCACAACGTTCTTTGCTACCCAGCGCATCGCGTAGGCCGCCGAGCGGTCCACCTTCGACGGATCCTTGCCGGAGAAGGCACCGCCACCGTGGCGGGCCATGCCGCCGTACGTATCAACGATGATCTTGCGGCCTGTCAGCCCGGCATCGCCGACGGGACCGCCGATGACGAAGGCGCCGGCGGGATTCAGGATATTCGCGACGTGGGAGATATCCAGGTTGGCCGCAGCCAGGACGGGGTCGATCACGTGCGAGGCGAGATCGGCGCGCAAGAGATCGAGGTGGGTTCCCTCTGCGTGCTGGCTGGAGATAACCACCGTTTCAACGGAAACCGGACGGTCACGGTCGTAGCCGACCGTCACCTGGGTCTTGCCGTCGGGGCGCAAGTAGGCCAGTTCGCCGCTCTTGCGGACTTCGGTAAGGCGCTCCGAAAGGCGGTGTGCGAGCCAAATGGGCGTCGGCATGTAGGACGGGGTCTCATCGCTCGCGTAGCCGAACATGATGCCCTGGTCACCGGCGCCCTGAAGGTCGTAGTCGTCCTCCTGGCGGCCTTCGCGGGCTTCGAGCGAATTGAAGACGCCACCGGCGATGTCGTTGGACTGCTGTCCGATGGAGACAGACACGCCGCAACGGGCGCCGTCAAAGCCATTGGCCGACGAGTCGTACCCTATTCCGAGGATGGTCTCGCGGACGATCTGCGGGATTTCAACATACGCGTCCGTCGTGACTTCACCGGCTACATGCACCAAGCCCGTGGTGGCCATGGTTTCAACAGCCACGCGCGACTCAGGGTCTGCCGCCAGGAGCGCATCAAGGATGGCGTCGCTGATCTGGTCGCAGATTTTGTCCGGGTGCCCTTCCGTAACCGACTCCGAGGTGAAGAGCCGGAGCTTGGACGTGGTGCCGTGGGATTCATGGTGCAGCGGTAAAGTCACTCGACTACCTTACTCGGTTGGGGGCGGCCGGCTTCCGCCGTATGTCCCTATGCTAAGGATGGACCAGCCAGGAAATGAGCCTCGCCCGGCGCCTACGTCGCCGGGCGTACTCGGCTTAGTTCAGTGCTGATCCGGTCAATGACAGCGGCGGCGACGTCGGATTTGGAACCCGCCGCCGACTGCGGCGCCGCGCCATGGCCGGAGAGAATGATCACAGAATTCTGGTCCTGGCCGAACACTCGCCCGACGCCGACCTGGTTGACCACCAAAAGGTCGCAGCCTTTGCGTTTGAGCTTGGCGGTGGCGTGTTCCAGGACGTCGCCGTCTTCGTCCCCGGTTTCGGCCGCAAACCCGATGATCAACTGCGTGGATGCCGCGGCGTCGCGTCGCACTACCAGTTCATGCAGGATGTCCGGGTTCTGCACGAGGCGTACCACGGGGGCGTCGTTGCCGTTGACCTTCTTGATTTTCGTGTCTGAAACTTCGGCAGGACGGAAATCCGCCACAGCCGCAGCCATGATCACGACGTCGGAGCCGACGGCGGCTTCCAGCGCGGCGTCACGGAGCTCCAGTGCGGATTCAACCTGGACCAGTTCGACGCCGGCAGGTGCCTGGACGTCCATGTGGGCAGCGAGGAACCTCACGTGGGCTCCTGCGTCAAGGGCCGCGGCGGCCAGCGCAACACCCTGCTTGCCGGAAGACCTGTTCCCAAGGAAACGGACCGGATCCAGGGCTTCCCGGGTGCCGCCTGCGGAAATCGTGATGGTGCGCCCTGCCAGGGGTTTGGGTCCAGCAAGCGGGGTTGAGGGCGAGGAGGCGTCGACCAAAGCCATGGCGGCCGCGAAGATCGCTTCCGGCTCGGGCAGCCTGCCCGGCCCGGAATCCGCTCCTGTCAGACGGCCCACCGCGGGTTCCAGGACGGTGATACCCCTGCTGCGCAGTGTTTCCACATTCGCCTGGGTGGCTTGGTTGCGCCACATTTCGGTGTGCATCGCCGGAGCGAAAAGCACCGGACCATGCGCCATGAGCAGTGTGTTGGTGAGCAGATCCCCCGCTTGGCCGGTTGCCGCCTTGGCCAGCAGGTCGGCAGTTGCCGGCGCGACCACAATGAGATCTGCTTCATGGCCGAGGCGGACGTGGTTGACCTTGTCGACGTCGTCAAAGACGCTGTTGCTCACCGGATTGCCCGAGAGGGCCTCCCACGTAGCCACGCCGACAAAGCGGATGGCGGCCTCCGTGGGAATGACCGTGACGTTGTGTCCGGCTTCAGTAAAAAGCCGGAGGAGCGATGCAACCTTGTAGGCTGCGATCCCTCCCCCGACTCCGAGGACTATGCGCACGTGACCTCCGTCAACAGGCAGTCTGTTTACTCTGCGGGCTCGATGGGCGTGGAAACCAGCAGGCCTTCGTTGATCTCGCGCAGGGCGATGGAAAGCGACTTCTCGTTCAGCTTGGTGTCGACCAGCGGGCCAACGTACTCGAAGAGGCCCTCGTGCAGCTGGGCGTAGTACGCGTTGATCTGGCGCGCGCGCTTGGCGCCGAAAATCACCAGGCCGTACTTTGAATCGGCAGCAGCAAGCAGCTCGTCGATCGGCGGGTTGATGATGCCTTCAAGGTTCGTGGACACGAATTCTCCAAATTCTAACGGGCTGACAAGTGCTAGCGCTTAGCGCTGGTGCGGGGTAAGCCCCATGAGTGAAACAAGCTCGTCCGCTGCCCGGCGTACGTCGTCATTGATGACGGTGTGGTCAAACTCCGGTTCAGCGGCAAGTTCCAGTTTAGCGGTTTCCAGCCGTCGCTGCTGTTCCTCCGGGGTTTCGGTGCCACGGCCCACCAAGCGGCGGACCATTTCGTCCCAGCTGGGCGGAGCGAGGAACACGAAGTTGGCGTCCGGAACTGCCGCCTTGACCTGGCGGGCGCCCTGCAGATCGATCTCCAACAGCACGGACCTGCCTTCGGCGATGGCGGCGTCCACGGTGCTGCGGAGCGTGCCGTAGCGGTTCTTTCCGTGGACGACGGCCCACTCAAGCAACTGGCCGTCCGCAACGAGTGCGTCGAATTCTTCGGCGGACTTGAAGTAGTAGTGGACACCGTCCTTCTCCCCCGGACGCGGTGCGCGGGTGGTGGCTGAAACCGACAGCCAGACCTCGGGGTAATTGTCCCGGATATACGTGGATACTGTTCCCTTGCCAACGGCAGTGGGGCCTGCGAGGACGGTCAGTCCCGGATTCTTGCTCACATCGTCCTTCGTGGAGATTCTATATATGCTGCGTATCTTCTAAACGCCGCATTTGTTGAACGCTGCATTCGTTTAAACTCTGTATTTGTCTTCCATAAAATCTATCAGCGACCGGGATTGGTGAATTCCCAGGCCCCTGAGCCTGCGTGAAGGAGCGATCCCGATCTCCGCCATGATGGCCGCTGCCCGTACCGGGCCAATGCCCGGTACGGCCTCGATCAGCTCGGAAACGCGCATTCGGGCGATGGCCTCGTCAGTCTGCGCCGACTTGATCAGACCGGCAATGCTGAGTTCGCCCGTCCTAAGCTGTTCCTTCGCGAGTGCGCGTCTTGCCCGGGCTCTCGCTGCCTTTTCCAAGGCATCGGAACGTTCCTCTGGCGACAGAGCCTTTAAGGTCACTGACACATCCCCCTTTGGCCGGCATCGAGTGCGTAGCGGATTGGACTGATCCCGAAGCTATCGCGTGCCCAGTGCGGAGCGCAATGCATTGGACCGACGAAGATCAGGCTCAGGCTTCCAGCAAGCCGTCGCGGGTGGACTCGGTGGCGGATCGTAGTCCGGCAATCGTTGGACCAGCCGCCAGGATTCCGCGGCTCGACGTCCCGAGGACCGCCGGGTATGCCGCGCCGAAAGTGGCACGCAGATCCGCCGTCGTGGCTCCTTGCGCGCCCAGCCCGGGCGCAAGGATGGGCCCGTGGACGGCGTCGAGGTCCAGCCCGAGTTCCACGAGCGCCCTGCCGATCGTGGCACCCACCACGAGACCGACAGACCCCATGGCACCGGGATAACGGCGGTTCTCCTCAGCCGCGGCCTCGGCGATCCGCCGGGCCACCGATTCCGTACCGCCAACATGCTGCACGGACTTGCCCTCCGGGTTGGACGTCAGGGCGAGCACGAAAACACCACGGCCGGACTCCGCCGCGAGGTCGAGCGCCGGGCGCAGCGACTCGAAGCCGAGGTACGGGCTCAGCGTCACCGAGTCTGCTGCCAAGGCGGAGCCATCCCGTAGCCAGGCGTCGGCGTAGGCAGCCATCGTGGAGCCGATGTCTCCGCGCTTGGCGTCGGCGATGCTCAATACTCCGGCGTCCGATGCGGCCGCAAGGGTCCGTTCCAGGACCGCCATGCCTGCCGAGCCGTGACGCTCATAGAGTGCCACCTGCGGCTTGACCGCGGCAGCGAGCGTTGCCACGGCCTCCACGACGGTGAGCGAAAAGCGCTTCAGGCCGGCGACGTCGTCGTTCAATCCCCAGTCCGCCAAGAGCCCCGGGTGGGGGTCAATGCCGACGCACAAGGGGCCGCGGGCTGCCATTGCGGCAGCCAGGCGGGAACCGAAAGGCTCCCTTCCCGGCTGCGCAAGTGAACGCTGCCCGGCTGCGGCAGACTCAGGCATTGACGGCCTCGGCTGCCGCGGCCTGGGAAGCTGACAGTGCCGCTGCGTGCTCCTGCAGGCTCGTCACCGACCACTCGTAGGTGCGCAGTGCCTCGATGGCCTGCACGGCGGCGTTGAACTCGGCAACCGTAGTGATGCAGGGGATGCCGATGGACGTTGCGGCCGCCCGGAGTTCGTAGCCGTCGCTGCGGGCCTCGCCGCCGGAAGGCGTGTTGAAGACCATGTCGATTTCGCCGGCGATGATGAGGTCCGCGATGGTTCCTTCGCCTTCGGCGCTGCTGCCTTCGGCAACCTTGCGGACCGGGGTGGCCTGGATGCCGTTGCGGCGCAGGACATCCGCGGTGCCACCCGTCGAGACGATCTCGAAACCGAGATCGGACAGGCGCTTGACGCCCATGATCACCGATCGCTTGTCCCGGTTGGCCACAGAGACGAAGATCTTGCCTTCGGTGGGCAACGCGTTGTTGGCCGCGGCCTGGCTCTTGGCGAAAGCGGTGTCGAAGTGCTTGTCGATGCCCATGACCTCACCGGTCGAGCGCATTTCCGGGCCGAGCAGCGAGTCCACTACCTTGCCTTCCGGGGTCCTGAAGCGGCTGAACGGCAGCACGGCCTCCTTCACCGCGACAGGCGCGTCGAGCGGCAGGGTTGAACCGTCGCCCGTCTCCGGCAGCATCTTGTAGGCGCTGCGGAGCTGGTTGATGGTGACGCCGGTGCCGATCAGGGCCGCAGCCTTGGCCATTTGCACGCCCGTTGCCTTTGAGACGAACGGAACGGTGCGGGAAGCGCGCGGGTTGGCCTCGAGCACGTAGAGCACGTCTGAAGCCAGCGCGAACTGGATGTTGATGAGGCCACGGACGCCGACGCCTTCAGCGATGGCCCGGGTGGCCGTGCGGACGCGTTCGATCACGTTGCTGCCCAGGGTGATCGGGGGCAGGACGCACGCGGAGTCACCGGAGTGGATGCCGGCTTCCTCGATGTGCTCCATGATGCCGCCGAGGTACATGTCCGTGCCGTCGAAGAGCGCATCGACGTCGATTTCGACGGCGTCCTCGAGGAAGCGGTCGATCAGCACCGGGTGGTCCGGGGTGATTTCGGTGGCGTTGGCGATGTAGCGCGAGAGGTTGGCCTCGTCGTAGACGATCTCCATGCCGCGTCCGCCCAGCACGTAGGACGGGCGGACGAGGACCGGGTAGCCGATTTCGTCGGCGATCTTCTTCGCGTCCTCGAAGGACACAGCGGTGCCGTTCTTCGGGGCGATCAGTCCGGCCTGGTCAAGCACGCGCGAGAACATGCCGCGGTGCTCGGCAAGGTCGATCGCTTCCGGGGAGGTACCCAGGATCGGCACGCCGGCGTCCGCCAGCTGCTGTGCGAGCTTGAGCGGGGTCTGTCCGCCGAGCTGCACGAACACGCCCATGACGCCGCCCGTGCGCTCCTCGGCCGCGATGACTTCGAGGACATCCTCGAGAGTCAACGGTTCGAAGTAGAGGCGCGTTGAGACGTCGTAGTCCGTGGAGACGGTTTCCGGGTTGCAGTTGACCATGACGGTCTCGTAACCGGCCTTGCGCAACGCCATGGAGGCGTGGACGCACGAGTAATCGAACTCGATGCCCTGGCCGATGCGGTTCGGTCCCGAACCCAGGATGATGACGGAAGGCTTGGAGTGCAGGCCGACCTCGTCCTCCTCGTCATATGACGAGTAGTGGTATGGGGTGTAGGCAGCAAATTCAGCGGCACAGGTGTCCACCGTCTTGTAGACCGGACGGATGCCCAGGGCCTGCCGGACGCCGCGGACAACGGCCTCCGGGTTGTGCGTCAGGGCGCCGATCTGCTCGTCAGAGAAACCGTGGCGCTTGGCGTTGCGGAGCATGTCTTCCGTCAGGGCGCCGGCCTTGCGGATCTCGTGGGACATTTCGTTGAGCAGCTGCAGCTGGTCGAGGAACCACGGATCGATCTTGGTTGCGGCGTAGAGTTCCTCAACCGAGGCACCGCCGAGCAGGGCGCGCTGGACCTGGTGGAGGCGGTCCGTCGTCGGGCGCTTGGACTTCTCGATGAGTTCCGGAACTTCCCATTCGGGAACGTGGCTGAAGTCCAGCTGCGAGCCCTTCTGCTCGAGGGAGCGAAGGGCCTTCTGCAGGGCTTCCGTGAAGTTGCGGCCCATGGCCATGGCTTCACCGACGGACTTCATGGTGGTGGTCAGCGTGTTGTCCGCGGCCGGGAACTTCTCGAACGCGAATCGCGGAACCTTGACGACGACGTAGTCGAGCGTCGGCTCGAACGATGCCGGAGTCTTCTGCGTGATGTCGTTGGGGATCTCGTCCAGGGTGTAGCCCAGGGAGAGCTTGGTGGCGATCTTGGCGATCGCGAAGCCGGTGGCCTTGGAAGCCAGCGCCGAGGATCGCGAAACCCGCGGGTTCATTTCGATGACGACGACGCGTCCTGTGTCCGGCTCAATGGCGAACTGGATGTTGCAGCCACCTGTGTCGACGCCGACTTCGCGGATGACGGCGATGGAGATGTCGCGCAGCCTCTGGTACTCGCGGTCCGTCAGGGTCAGGGCCGGGGCAACCGTGATGGAGTCGCCCGTGTGGACACCCACCGGATCGAAGTTCTCGATGGAGCAGACAACAACGACGTTGTCGTTCTTGTCGCGCATCATCTCCAGCTCGTACTCTTTCCAGCCGAGGATGCTCTCTTCGAGCAGGACCTCGGAGGTGGGGCTGTACTGCAGGCCCTGGCCCACGATTCGGCGCAGGTCGTCCTCGTTGTACGCCAGGCCCGAGCCCAGGCCGCCCATGGTGAAGGATGGGCGGACAACCATCGGGTAGCCGAGGTCTTCCGCCGCAGTCAGTGCTTCATCCATGGTGTGGATGATGTGGCTGCGCGCCGACTCGGCGCCGCAGCGTTCCACGACGCCCTTGAACTTTTCGCGGTCCTCGCCGAGTTCGATCGCGGCAATGTTGGCACCGATGAGTTCGACGTTGTACTTCTCGAGCACGCCGTTCTTGTCGAGCGCGATGGCCGTGTTGAGGGCCGTCTGTCCACCCAAGGTAGGCAGGACAGCGTCCGGGCGCTCCTTGGCGATGATCTTTTCCACTACCTCCGGGGTGATGGGCTCCACGTAGGTGGCATCGGCGAACTCGGGGTCCGTCATGATGGTGGCCGGGTTGGAGTTCACGAGGATGACGCGCAGGCCCTCCTCTTTGAGCACCCGCAGGGCCTGGGTTCCGGAGTAGTCGAATTCGGCCGCCTGGCCGATGACGATCGGGCCGGACCCGATAACGAGGACGCTCTTGAGATCTGTACGCTTTGGCATTACTTGGTGTCCTCGTTCTTCGCGGAGTTCGATGTCTGAGTGGCGGTGCCCTGTGCGGCGTCCTGGCCGTTCTTCGTGCTCTCCATCAGCTCGATGAAGCGGTCGAAGAGGTAGGCGGCGTCGTGCGGTCCGGCCGCGGCTTCGGGGTGGTACTGGACCGAGAAGGCCGGAATGTCGAGGCAGGCGAGTCCTTCGACGACGTCGTCGTTGAGGCTCACGTGGCTGACCTCGACCCGGCCGAAGCGCTCTTCGGGAGCCATGGTGGCACCGTCCATGGGAGCGTCGACGGCGAAGCCGTGGTTCTGCGAGGTGATTTCGACTTTGCCCGTGCGGCGGTCCATCACCGGCTGGTTGATTCCGCGGTGGCCGTACTTGAGCTTGTAGGTACCGAATCCGAGGGCGCGGCCCAGGATCTGGTTGCCGAAGCAGATTCCGAAGTACGGCAGCTTCTCATCGAGCACGGAGCGGAGCAGTTTCACCTGGGCATCCGCCGTGGCGGGGTCGCCGGGGCCGTTGGACATGAAGAAGCCGTCAGGGTTGACTGCCTTGACGTCTTCCAGTGTTGCGGTGGCCGGCAGGACATGGACACGTACGCCGCGTTCGGCGAAGCGGACCGGGGTCATGGCCTTGATGCCAAGGTCGATCGCGGCGATGCTGAATTTCGGCTCGCCGTCCCAGCCATGGTCCGTGGGCTCGACGACGTATGCTTCGTCGATGCTCACTTCTTCGGCCAAGCGGGCACCTTCCATGGGTGCGCTGGCCAGGACGGTGTCCAGGAGTTCCTTGTCGGTGGCCTGGGCTGCCTCGCCGGAGAAGATTCCGGCCCGCATGGTCTTGTGCTCACGCAGGTGCCGGGTGATGGCGCGGGTGTCCACGGCCTGGATGCCGACGATGCCCTGTTCGACGAGCTCTGCGTCGAGGCTGCGCTCCGAGCGCCAGTTCGATGGGCGGCGCGCGGCGTCGCGGACCACGTAGCCGGCCACCCAGATGCGGCGGGACTCGGCGTCTTCTTTGTTCACACCGGTGTTCCCGATGTGCGGAGCCGTCTGGACCACCAGTTGGCGGGCGTAGGAGGGGTCCGTAATGGTTTCCTGGTAGCCGGTCATACCGGTGGCGAAGACCGCCTCGCCCAGGGCCACGCCCGTGGCGCCATAGCTGCGGCCGCGGAACGTGCGGCCGTCTTCGAGGACCAGCACTGCCGCGGAGGACTCTGCTGGGTTGGTATTGCCTGTCACTGCGTTGGTGTCCGTCACTTTGTTACTTTCCACTATCGGCATCTGCCTGGGGGGCTGCAGAGATCAATTCTTGAAGTGCTTCGAGGAGCGGTTGCTTGTCAGCGGCGCGCCTGGGCCTGAATCCGGTATCGAGTTCGTGTTCTCCAAGCATCCAGCTCAAGACCACGAGTCCATCCTTCTCCACGAACTTGCCTGCCATTCCGTTGGCGCTGCCGCAATCGGTCACGGCTTCCGCCGGAACGAACAATGGTGCGGTCCCCTTCCGGTCGAAGAGGATGCCTTCCGGATGGACGCTCATTTCCGCGTTGCCGCGGAAGCCAAGCCCGTGGACGGCCACCCGGTCGAGCCAGTCTCCCGCCGTCGTCGTGGCCACATACTGCCCTTCAGCCACAATGCCTGCCGGGCTGAGCGGTTCAGGTACATCCGGAAGCTGCCCGAGGCCGGCCTGCCGCTTGAGCCTGCCGCGCCAACCTATCGCAATGAGTCCGGCCGCGACCGCGGCGAGAACCACAACGAGGAGCAGCGAAGCAATCTTGGTGTCCATCAGTTGCTGCCGGCGCCGGCCGGCTCCGCTGCGTAGCGGTACGGCGTGTTGAGCTTTCCGTCCAGCACGGTCGGGTGGCCCTTGAAGAAGGTGGCGACGACGGCGCCCGGCAGCTCTTTGCCCGCAAAGGGTGAGTTCCGGCCCATGGTCGCCATCTTATGCGGATCCACGGTCCACCGGGCAGCCGGATCCACGAGGATGACGTTCGCGGGCTCGCCGGCCTCGAGCGGACGTCCCTGATCCGCCACGCGGCCAATGGCCGCGGGAACCGTGGACGTGACCCGGGCGAAGTCGGCCCACGTCATGAGCCCCGTTTCGATCATGGTTTCCTGGACTACCGACAAAGCAGTCTCCAGTCCCGTCATGCCCATGGCCGCCTGTGCCCACTCGCACTCTTTGTGCTCGCTCGGGTGCGGGGCGTGGTCCGTGCCGACGACGTCGATGGTGCCGTCCGCGAGCCCGGCACGGAGCGCCTGGACATCCGCGTCGGTGCGCAGGGGCGGGTTGACTTTGTAGACGGGATCGTAGCTGCGGACCAGTTCGTCGGTGAGCAGCAAGTGGTGGGGTGTGACCTCCGCGGTGACGTTGATCCCGCGTTCCTTGGCCCAACGGACGATCTCCACCGAGCCGGCCGTGGATACATGGCAGACGTGGAGGCGCGAACCGACGTGCTGGGCCAGCAGGACGTCCCGGGCGATGATGCTTTCCTCGGCGACTGCCGGCCACCCGGCCAGGCCGAGGACCGCGGACACGGTGCCCTCGTTCATCTGGGCACCCGCGGTGAGGCGGGGTTCCTGCGCGTGCTGGGCTACGACGCCGTCGAACGCCTTGACGTACTCCAGGGCGCGGCGCATCAGCACGGGATCGTGGACGCAGATTCCGTCGTCGGAGAAGACCCGGACCTGCGCGCGGGAGTCCGCCATGGCGCCGAGTTCGGCGAGCTGCTCGCCGGCGAGCCCGACCGTAACGGCGCCCACCGGGCGGACATCCACCCAACCGGAGGCGCGGCCCAGGCTGTGGACCTGCTCGACGACGCCGGCCGTGTCCGCCACCGGGTTGCTGTTGGCCATGGCGTGGACCGCGGTGTAGCCGCCAAGGGCCGCGGCGCGGGTACCCGTCTCCACGGTTTCCGCGTCTTCGCGGCCAGGTTCGCGCAAGTGCGTGTGGATGTCTACCATGCCTGGAAGCGCCACGAGGCCCGCGGCCTCGATCACGGTGGCACCGTCGGCGGTAAGGCCGGTGCCGCGCTCAGCGATGACGCCGTCGCGGATCAGCAGGTCCTCGGCGTCGCCACCCAGGATGGCCGCACCTCGGATCAAAAAGGTACCCGTTGCTGTCCCTGTTGAGGTCTGGGTCATCAGTTGCTCTCCTTATCGGAACGGGCGGTGCCCGGCATGGGGGCGGCTTCACGGGAATCCCCCGAGAGCAGCAAGTACAGGGCGGCCATCCGGACCGACACGCCATTGCGGACCTGGGCCAGGACGGTGGAGCGCGGCGAATCGGCGGCAGCGGAAGAAATCTCCAGCCCGCGGTTCATGGGGCCGGGGTGCATGATGATGGTGTCCTTGAGCCCGAGGTCGTCGAGGGCGCGGAGGCGGGCATCGTCGAAGCCCCAGCGCCGCGAATACTCGCGGGTGGAGGGGAAGAAGGAAGCGTTCATGCGCTCACCTTGGACGCGCAGCATCATCATGGCGTCCACTCCGGCCTCGAGGGTCTCGTCGAGGTTGTAGCTGACCTTGCAAGGCCAGTGTTCGACGCCGATCGGCAGCAAAGTGGGCGGGGCCACCAGGGTTACTTCCGCACCAAGCGTGCGCAGGAGCCACACGTTGGAGCGGGCGACGCGGGAGTGCAGGACATCGCCGGCGATGGCGACGCGCATGCCCGTGAGGTCGGCGCCTGTGGACGCCGAGCCGTGCAACGAGGACCAGTGGCGACGCATCGTGAAGGCGTCCAGGAGTGCCTGCGTGGGGTGTTCGTGGGTGCCGTCCCCGGCGTTGATGACGGCCGCGTCGATCCAGTCGGTGGCAGCCAGGCGGTGCGGAGCCCCGGAAGCCCAGTGGCGGATGACTACCGCATCGGCCCCCATGGCGGCGAGCGTCTGCGCGGTGTCCTTGAGGGACTCGCCCTTCGAAACCGAGGAACCCTTGGCCGCGAAGTTGATGACGTCGGCGGACAGCCGCTTCGCCGCGGCCTCGAAGGAAATGCGGGTGCGGGTGGAGTCCTCGAAGAAGAGGTTGACCACGGTGCGGCCGCGCAGGGCGGGCAGCTTCTTGACCTCCCTGTCCCCCACTGCAGCCATCTCTTCGGCGGTGTCCAGGATCCGGATGGCGTTCTCGGCACTCAGGTTCTCGGTGGAGAGCAGGTGTTTCATGCGCCCGCCTCGATCACTACTTCATTGATGGGCTGGCCATCAACGGAATCGAGTTCCTCGAGGTGGACCCGGACCTTTTCCGAAGAAGACGTGGGCAGGTTCTTGCCGACGTGGTCCGCGCGGATCGGCAGTTCACGGTGCCCGCGGTCCACGAGGACGGCAAGGCGGACGATGCGTGGCCTGCCGAGGTCGATGATGGCGTCGAGGGCTGCCCGGATGGTGCGGCCCGAGTACAGGACGTCGTCGATGAGGACAACAACCTTGTTGTCGATGCCGGACAACGGCAGCTTGGTGGGGTATGGAGGCCTGGCGGGCTGGTGCGAAAGATCGTCACGGAACATGGTGACGTCCAGCTGACCGACAATCGCGGAAGCGTTGACGGACGGATCCGCGGCGGCGATTTTCTCTGCCAGCCGCACTGCCAGCGGATAACCGCGGCGTGGGATGCCCAAAAGAACCAGGTCCTGGGAGCCTTTGTTGGCTTCGAGGATCTCGTGGGCGATACGAGTGAGCGCACGATCGATATCCGCGTGGTTGAGAACAACCCGGGACGGCACCGGCGCAGTGACTTCAGTCATCGCTCGTCTCCCCTTTCCCCGCCTCACGGGACGGAATTAAAAAAGGAACATTTGCTCTTCAAAATTACCACAGGGCTCAGGCCCGCCAGACGCGCCCAGGGCCAGTCCGCTGCGTTTTAGCTCACAGTTGCGGGTGCGACGAAGGGCCGGTGCCCGCGGTTTCCCGTGGCTCCGGCCCTTCGTCTGCTTCCAATGCCGCTTATGCGAGCAGTGAAGGCTTCAGCGTCTGCAAGCGGCCGAGGAGGCCGTTGATGAACGCAGGGGATTCGTCGGTGGACATGACCTTGGCCAGGGCTACCGCTTCGCTGACTGCTACGCCGTCAGGCACGTCGTCGTTGTAGAGGAGTTCCCAGGCGCCGATCCGCAGGATGATGCGGTCTACCGCCGGCATCCGCTCCAAGGTCCAGCCCTGGGCGTAGGTCTGCAGGAACTCGTCGATGGTGGGCTGCATGGCAACCACGCCTTCCACGATGTCCACCGTGTACGGGTTGACGACGAGGTCGGTCATTTCCCGGCGGGCCTTCAAGACCTCGAAAGCGGAGGCGGAACGCTGCTCCGCCTCGAACAGTACTTCGAGGGCCCTGTTACGGGCCTTACCACGGGCGCTCACTAGTCGTTGACCCGGCCCAGGTAGCTGCCGTCGCGGGTGTCGACCTTGACCTTGGTGTTGTTCTCAACGAAGAGGGGCACCTGGATCTCGTAGCCGGTCTCGAGGGTAGCCGGCTTGGTTCCGGCCGAGGAGCGGTCGCCCTGCAGGCCCGGCTCGGTGTAGGTGATTTCGAGGACAACGCTCGGGGGCAGTTCGATGTAGAGCGGGGTGCCCTCGTGGATGGCGATGTTGACCATCTGGTTTTCCAGCATGAAGTTGGTGGCGTCGCCTACCGTGGCACCGGAAACCGTGATCTGGTCGAAGTCCTGGGTGTCCATGAACACGAAGTCCGCGCCGTCCTGGTACAGGTACTGGTAGTCGCGGCGGTCAACCGTGGCGGTTTCGATCTTGAGGCCGGCGTTGAAGGTCTTGTCGACCACTTTGCCCGACATGACGTTGCGCATCTTCGTGCGCACGAACGCGCCGCCCTTGCCCGGCTTGACGTGCTGGAACTCAATGATGTTCCAGAGCTGGCCCTCGAGCTTCAGCACGGTTCCATTCTTGATGTCATTTGTGGTTGCCACTAGTATCCTCTGGTTTCTCTCACTGGTGCTAGCTACCGCTTTAGCTACTGGTTTAGCTTCCAGCCGACTATGCCAAGCAGGCATGCCGTGACGGCCGCCAGCGCGTATTTATCAAAAATCCAAAGTCCATTCTACCGGCAAAATGCGCCGAGCCTGGCCGCGCCCGTGTCAGGAGGCGAACTCGAGGACGTTCCGGGCGCGCTGCAGGGCCACAGCAGAGGAGTAGATCAGCGAAGCGTCGGCCGCCAAGGCGACCCGCAGGTCCAAGGCCTTGGTAAACGATTCTGCAGCGGCGACGTGATTGCCGGCCACAAAATAGGCCCGCCCCAAATATTGGTGGACGACAGGTTCCTTGGCGGTGCCGTGGACTTCGCCCAGGAGTTGGCGGAAGAGCTCCACGGCCCGGTCAAAGCGGTTGGTGGCACGGTGCAGTTCGGCCTCGAAGATCCGTAATTTGAACGACTCGGGATCGTTGTAGCGCGCCTCGGCCAACAACTCGGCGGCTTCACCCGGGTGGCCTTCGAGCATGAGGGCCATGATGCGGTCGGCCGGATCGCTCGACTCGGCCAGTGCGGACTGCATGGCTTCCTCGTTGACGATGGCCGGCAGGAGGGTGTCAGGGTTGGTGCGCACCCCGGGGAATCCGCCCGTGGGCCAATCGCTGATGCTGCTGAAGGTCTCGGTGGTCATGATGCGATCTCCTGGTAGGCAGCGAAGAGCAACGAGGTGTCCGGAACGTCAAGGATTCCGGGCTTTGCGACGCCGTCGAGCACCACGAAGCGCAAGAGGTCTCCGCGGGATTTCTTGTCACGGCGCATGCCGTCCAGCAGGCCCTGCCAGCGGTCCCGGCGGTAGGTGACCGGCAACCCGAGTCCCTCCAGGATGGTGCGGTGCCTGTCGGCGTCGACGTCGGAAAGCCGGCCGACGCTGCGGGCGAGCTCGGCGGCAAACATCATGCCGACCGAAACCGCTGCGCCGTGGCGCCACGAGTAGCGTTCCACGAGTTCGATCGCATGGCCAAGGGTGTGCCCGTAGTTGAGGATTTCACGCAGGCCGGATTCCTTGAGGTCTTCGGAAACCACCTTCGCTTTGACCGCGATGGCGCGTTCGATGAGCTCGCGGAGCACCGCCGAGCCTGGATCGGTGACTTCCTCCGGCTTGTTTTCGACGAGTTCCAGGATGGCGGGATCGGCAATGAATCCGCACTTGATGACCTCCGCCATTCCGGAGATCAACTCGTTCTTGGGCAGCGTCTGGAGTGTGTCCAGGTCCGCGAGGACAGCCGCGGGCGGATGGAAGGAACCTACCAGGTTCTTGCCTTCGGCCGTGTTGATGCCGGTCTTGCCGCCAACCGATGCGTCCACCATACCGAGGAGGCTCGTGGGCATGTGGATGACCTTGACGCCGCGCAGCCACGTTGCGGCGACGAATCCGGCGAGGTCGGTGACCGCGCCGCCGCCGACCGCCACGATGGCGTCGGAGCGGGTGAAGTCGTTCTGGCCAAGCACTTGCCAGCAGAAGGCGGCAACCTGGATGTGCTTGCCTTCTTCGGCGTCGGGGATCTCGGCTGTGAGGGCCGTGAACCCGGCAGCCTCGAGTTCGGCGCGGACCGTATCGCCCGTGAGGCGCAGGGCACGAGGGTGGATCACGAGAACCCGCCGGACCCGCTCGCCCAGCTTCGCGGGAAGGGTCTCCAGGAGCCCGCGCCCGACAACGACGTCATAGTTCTCGTTGGCGGACTGGCCAGTGACCTTGATGACAGTTGCTTCGTTGCTCACTTTTGCACTTCCTCTTTCAAGGCCGCGTATTCACGCAGTCTTTCCTCCACGTGGAGGGCGATTTCCGCCACTGTCCCGGACCGGACGTCGACGATGATGTCTGCAAGGCGTTCATAGACTGGACGCCGGGCGGCAAAAAGGGTCTCCCAGCGGGCCATGGCGTCGCCGGCCAGGAGTGGCCGGCCTGTGTTGCGGGCAATGCGCTCGGCGACAGTCTCGGCGTCGCACTCAAGGTAGATCACGGTGCAGTCGCCCAGCAGCTGCTGCGTGCCCGAATCGAGCACTGCGCCGCCACCCAGCGAGACTACGGCACGGTTGATGTTCGCAGCGTCGACGGCGCGTGCCACCGTCCTGGCCTCGATCTCCCGGAATGCGTGTTCTCCGCGACCGGCGAAAATATCCGCAATCGTGCCGTGGTGCTCAACGATGACGGCGTCCGTGTCCACGAAGGGCACGCTCAATTGTTGGGCGAGTTGCTGGCCGATGACCGACTTGCCGACGGCCATTGGCCCAACCAAAACGATCGCGCGCCCATAACCGGCGCCCGAGTTACCGCGGACCACTAGTGGCCGACCGAGTCCAGGGTTGCCGGGATGCTGTCCAGGTAACCCCGAAGGTTCCGGGCGGTCTCAGCGACCGAGTCACCGCCGAACTTCTCGGCAACGGCCTCGGCCAACACCAGGGCAACCATGGCCTCGGCCACGACACCCGCCGCCGGAACGGCACAGACGTCGGAGCGCTGGTGGTGCGCCTTGGCGGCCTCACCGGTGCTCACGTCAATGGTCTTCAACGCACGCGGGACGGTGGCGATGGGCTTCATGGCGGCACGGACACGCAGGACCTCGCCGATGCTCATGCCGCCTTCGATGCCACCGGCCCGGTTGGTCTTGCGGACGATCCGGCCGGTCTCGTCCTTGACGATTTCATCGTGCGCGGCGGAGCCACGGCGGGCCGCTGTCAGGAAGCCATCGCCGACTTCGACGCCCTTGATTGCCTGGATGCCCATCAGGGCAGCGGCCAGGCGGGAGTCGAGGCGACGGTCCCAGTGCACGTAGCTTCCGAGCCCCGGCGGAAGGCCGTAGGCCAGGACTTCGACAACACCGCCGAGGGTTTCGCCTTCCTTGTGTGCTGCGTCGACCTCGGCCACCATGGCGTCGGAGGTCTCCCGGTCGAAACAACGCAGAGGATCGGCGTCGAGGGCCAGGACGTCGGACGGCACGGGCAGGGGGCGGCCCTCGGGCACGGTCACGCTCGCGATGGATACGGTGTGGCTCACGAGCTCGATGCCAAGCTGCTTCAGGAATTGCGAAGCGACGGTACCCAAGGCGACACGCGTGGCGGTCTCGCGGGCGCTGGCGCGTTCCAACACAGGGCGGGCCTCAGGGAATCCGTACTTCTGCATGCCTGTGAAGTCCGCATGGCCGGGCCGCGGACGTGTCAACGGCGCATTGCGGGCTTGGTCCGCGAGGACTGCGGGGTCCACCGGGTCGGCAGACATGATCTGCTCCCATTTGGGCCATTCGGTGTTGCCGATCTGGATCGCGACGGGGCCACCCTGCGTCACGCCGTGCCTGACGCCGCCAAGGATGGTCACTTCGTCCTGCTCGAACTTCATCCGGGCGCCGCGGCCATAGCCGAGACGGCGACGCGCCAAGGCGTCACGTATTTCCTCGCTGGTGAGTTCAACACCGGCGGGGACGCCTTCAACAATTCCGAGCAGTGCCGGGCCATGGGATTCACCGGCAGTCAACCAACGCAACATATATCCAATCCTGCCATGTAAGGCCCTTACTAGACCCGCCGGGGAAGCCCGACTGAGTCACACATCACATCTATGACATCGGCGGTGACGTCGGCTCCTGAAAACAAACGGATTTGCTCCACGGCCTGATAGAGCAACATCTCGAGGCCCGGAACCACCACTCCGCCCCGCGAACGCCATGCTTCGGCAATACGGCTGGGCCAAGGATCGTAGGCCACATCGAGCAGCACACCTGTGCCGACGTCGGGAAGCGTGCCGTCGGGAAGCTGCCCAAGCTGCGCCGCAATGCCGTCCGCCGCCCGCGGCGGAAGCGTGGAGATCACCAGATCCGCTCCTGCCATGCCAACAGCCGCTTCGGTCATCGGCCGGAGGTGGATGGAAAGCCCGACGGCGGCTGCCGCGGCTTTCGCCTCGGCGGCCCGCCCGGCGTCGCGCACAAAGACGTCAACGTGTTTCGAGCCGAGCTCCCGGAGCGCCGCAATAGCCGCTGCCGAGGTCCCTCCGCCGCCAAGGACCGCCGAGCCCGGCTGCTCCTTGACTCCTGCATTCCTGACGGCGTCGACTATGCCCGCCACATCCGTGTTGTGGCCGACCCGCCGCACGCCGTACTCAGTCGCTTCGAAAGCCACCGTGTTGATGACGCCCAAGTACGCACCGGCCCCCCGGACCTCGTCGACTTCGTCCACCATGGCGGTCTTGAGGGGCATGGTGACGGACAAGCCGCACCAGTCATCCCCGTCCACGAGGCCCGCCATGAAGGCCGGGAGCCGCTCCACCGTTACATCGATCGCCGAGTATTCGATGTCGAGCCCGAGCTTCGCGTAGGCCGCTCGGTGGAGCGCTGGTGACTTCGAGTGGCTGATGGGGTGCCCCAGGACGGCAGCACGTCTACTCACACGCACCGTCCGGCGTTGGCAGCACACCAGGCGTTGTATTGGTCAACGTACTTGAGGTGTTCCGCCAGGGTGCTGGAGAACTTGGTTTCCTTGGTGTCGAGATTGATCGTCACCCAGTAAAGGTAGTTGTTGGCTGTGGGCTTGGCGGCGGCATCGATCGCCGTCTTGCCGGGTGAACCGATGGGGCCGACCGGCAGGCCCACGTTGGCGTAGGTGTTGTAGGGGTTGCCCTTGTCGGCCTTCTGGGCGTCGGTCAGGTGGAAGGTCTTGGTACCCAGGCCGTACGTAACGGTGGCGTCGGACTGGATGAGCCCGTTCGTCTCGGTGTTGCCCGGCTTGAGCCTGTTGTAAATGGCGCCGGCCACGTTGCCGTAGTCGGCCTGCCCGCCTTCAGCCTGCACGATGCTGGCTACCGTGATGGTCTGGTACTGCTTGGCGGGATCCGTGACACCCTGGGCCTTGAGCTCGTCGGTAGTGGCCGTGACCAGCTTCTGGAGGATGTCCTTGGCAGAGGTTCCAACGGGGAAACGGTACTCCCCCGGTGCCAGGAAGCCTTCCAGGTTCTTTGCCTGGGCAGGGACGCCAAACTGGGCCGGCGAGTCGCTGAGCGCCTTCAATTCGGAGAGAGGTATGCCCGAACCCTTGGAGATCGCGTCAAGGGATTCACCGATGCGCAATCCGGCACTCAATGCGAAGTACATGACCTTGGAAGAATCCTTGCCGAGGAGCACATTCACCGCATCGGAGTTCTTCATTTCCGTTTTGAAAGTGAAATCACCGGGTGAGAGCTCACCACCGGCGGCAGTGAAGGCTGCCACGAAAGAATCGGCGTCGGCAATGACGTGCTGGCTCTGGAGGTTGCTCGCGACCAGCTTGGGGCCGGAGCCCGGGGCAACCGTGATGGTGACCGAGCCGGTGCCCGGGCCTGGGTAGTCGCTGACCTTGTCCATCCCGAGCAATGGCTTCAGGAACTGTGCACCAACGGCAACCGCTGCGACGAACACCGTGAGGGTGAGCAGGAGCGCGACAAGCCGACGGCGCCTGCGGACTTTCTTCGAGGGGACCTTCGGCGCAGGAGTCGCAGCTGCCATGAGGTCGTGCGCACCGTGCTCCTCGTGGACCCCGTAGTCGAACTGGGGGTCGTGGTGCGCATAACCTTCGTCATGGGCCTGCAGGTCGTGAAACTCGTCATCGTGTGCAACGTCGTAGCTGTGAACAGCGTCGTGCTCGACGACATCGGGGTGGAGAGTATCGTGCCTGACGTCGTCGGGGTGCGCCACGTCGTAGTGCTCGACCTCTGGCTGCACTGTGTCGTCGATGGGGTGCACGGCGTCAACGGGCTGCAGGGGAACTTCAGGCTGCGCCGGGTCAGGGTGCTCCTGCAGGTCCTCTTGGGACCGGACTGCTTCTCCATGGTTACCGTCGCCATGGATACCGTCGTCGTGGAGGTCAGCGGCGTGCGTGGTCGCTTCCGGGGCCGCCGGCGCATAGTCCGGGACGAATGCAGGCTGCGGTTTCGGGACTGCGACAGGTTCAAAGTGGACAGGCACAGGTGGTGGCAACACCTCCTGGTTCTGCGTCTCCAGGAATCGTTCCCTGGCACGGATTTCACGACGCGTCAGAGGCCGGGTACGGTCTTCTGCTGCGTCGTTGGAGGGGTCGTTGTTGACCGGGCTCACTATTGTCTTCCCCTCGTTGGAGAGTGTGGATCAATGCCGGAGGCCGGCAGCGGCGCACTGGCACCGTCAATGTGTTGGGGTGGCATTGGCGCCTGCACGCGCCTGCCCACATCCGCACCTCTGGCTTTTTGCATGTCGATCGCGTGCTGCAGAATTCCGGCAGCGGCAACCTGATCCACCACTTTACGATGATCCTTGCTGCTCATGCCAGCTTCATGGAGATTGCGGTGGGCCGTCACAGTACTGAGCCTCTCGTCCACCATGTTGACTGGAACATCGAGTCCACGGCGCTGCAAGTGGGCTGCCAGCAAGTCCGCGTAGTCCGTGGCCATGGCCGCAGAAGCGTGTTCTTCGCCCTTCATCGTCCGCGGCAGGCCGACGAAGATCTGGACTACGCCGAGCTCCTCGGCATGCCGGACAATGACCCCGATATCGGAATTCTTCTTGGCGTCCCGGCTTACCGTCTTGAACGGCGTGGCCAGGATCCCGTCCGGGTCGCAGATGGCGACTCCCACACGGACGGTCCCGACGTCCACCCCCAGTTTGATGCCCCGGGGGTAGTCGTCGTTGCTCGCAATGGCCTCCAAAATCAGCGCTTGGCGATCGCGTCCACAACGGCCGCAAGGGCCGGTGCGATCTTCGCGGCGTCGGTTCCGCCGCCTTGGGCGACGTCGTCCTTGCCGCCACCGCCGCCACCGAGGATTCCTGCGGCCACGCGGACAAGGGCGCCTGCCTTGACGCCCGCTTCACGCGCTGCCTCGTTGGTGGCGATGATGATGACCGGACGATCGTTGCTGACACCGGCCACGGCAACCGTGGAAGCTTCGGAGCCGAGCCGGTTTCGGATGTCCATGGCGAGGCTGCGGAGGTCGTCCGCTCCCCCGACTTGGCCGGCGTCGTGCGCCACTACCCGGACTCCTGCGGCATCCTGGGCCGTGGCAACGAGGTTCGCAGCGGCTGCGGTCAGCTGTTCCTTGCGGAGGCGGTCGAGTTCCTTTTCCGTTGCCTTGAGCTTGGCCAAGGTGCTGGAGATCCGGTCCGCCAACTGGCCCGACGGGACCTTGAGCATCTCCGTAAGCTCGGTGACCAAGGCTCGCTCAGCTGCGAGGTGCCGGAAGGCGTCGAGGCCGACGAAGGCTTCCACGCGGCGGTTTCCCGAACCCACGGATTGCTCGCCGAGCAGCGACAGGCTCCCGATGAGGGAGGTGTTGGCCACATGGGTGCCACCGCAAAGCTCACGGGACCACGCGCCGTCGATCTCCACGACGCGGACTTCGCTGCCGTAGTTTTCGCCGAAGAGAGCCATGGCGCCCAGGGCCTTTGCCTCGGCGAGGCCCATCACCTTGGTGTCCACCCGGAAGTTATTGCGGATGGCGATGTTCGAGACCTCTTCGATCTCGGACTTCGTGGCTGCGCTCAATCCCTCGCCCCAGGCGAAGTCGAAGCGTAGGTAACCGGCCTTGTTGAAAGAGCCACGCTGGGTGGCTTCCGGGCCGAGGATCTGGTGCAGGGCGGCGTGCACGATGTGGGTGCCCGTGTGGGCCTGCTCGGCGGCGTGGCGGCGTTCGCGGTCGACGGCGGCACGCACCAAAGCGTCCGAGGCGATCTCGCCTTCGCGGACGATAGCCTTGTGGACGCTCAGGCCCTTCACGGGGCGCTGGACGTCGAGGACCTCGACGACGAAGCCGTCACCGGTGATGAGGCCCTTGTCGGCCGACTGGCCACCCGCCTCTGCGTAAAACGGGGTCTCGTTGAGCACGAGCTCGATTTCGTCGCCCGTGGACGCGTGGGCAACACGCCGGCCCGAGCTCACGATGCCGCGGACCCGGGCCTCGCCTTCCAGTTCGGTGTAGCCGGTGAAGACCGTCTCGCCCTCGGCCAGGAGCTCCTGGAAGGCCGAGACGTCGGCGTGTCCACCCTTCTTGGCCTTGGCATCCGCCTGGGCGCGCTGGCGCTGCTCCAGCATGAGGCTGCGGAATTCGGCTTCGTCAACCTTCAAGCCGGCCTCCTCGGCCATTTCGAGGGTGAGGTCGATCGGGAATCCGTAGGTGTCGTGAAGGGCGAAGGCATCCTCGCCGGACAGCGGCTTCCCGGCGGCCTTGGAGAGCACCACGGCCTCCTCGAGGCGCGCGGTGCCGGAGGCGATGGTGCGCAGGAAGGCTTTTTCTTCGGCGTAGGCGATGCGGCTGATGCGATCGAAGTCGGTCTCCACCACGGGGTAGACACCCTTCATGGCGTCGCGGGAAGCCGGGAGCAATTGCGGCAGGCAGGCTTCTTCGACCCCGAGGAGGCGCATCGCACGGACGGCACGGCGGATCAGCCGGCGCAGGACGTAGCCGCGGCCTTCGTTGGACGGGGACACGCCGTCGGAAATGAGCATGAGGGCCGAACGGATGTGGTCGGCGACGACGCGCATCCGGACGTCGTCCGTGTGGTGCGGGTCGTCAGCGGACTCGGCAGAGGTGTATTCCTTGCCGGAAAGGGCTGCGGCCTTGTCGATGACGGGACGGACCTGGTCCGTTTCGTACATGTTTTCGACGCCCTGCAGGATCATCGCGAGGCGTTCCATGCCGAGGCCGGTATCGATGTTCTTCTTGGGCAGTTCGCCAACGATGTCGAAGTCCACCTTCGAGCGGACGTTCTCGATCTGGTACTGCATGAACACGAGGTTCCAGATTTCGACATAGCGGTTTTCGTCCGCGATGGGACCGCCTTCGGCGCCATAGGCCGGGCCGCGGTCATAGTAGATTTCCGAGCACGGGCCGGCAGGACCAGGCTGCCCGGTGGACCAGTAGTTGTCCGCCTTCCCCATCCTCTGGATGCGCGAGGCAGGGATGCCGGTGTTCTTCAGCCACAAGTCCTGGGCTTCGTCGTCTTCCTCGTAGACGGTCACCCAGAGGCGCTCGACGTCGAGTCCGTAACCGCCGTCGTCGACGCTCTTGGTGAGCAACTCGAAGGCGAACTTGATGGCGTCTTCCTTGAAGTAGTCCCCGAAGGAAAAGTTTCCGCACATCTGGAAGAACGTGCCGTGGCGGGCGGTCTTGCCCACTTCCTCGATATCGCCGGTGCGGATGCACTTCTGGACGCTCGTGGCGCGGTCGAAAGGCGGCTCCTCGCGGGCGGTGAGGTAGGGAATGAAGGGAACCATGCCGGCCACAGTGAAGAGCAGGGAAGGGTCGCTGGATACGAGCGACGCTGAGGGGACGGCTGTGTGGCCCTTGCTGACAAAAAAGTCCACCCAGCGTTTGGTGATCTCCTGCGACTTCATTAGCTGATTACTTACCCTTCTCAATTCACTGCACATGAGTTTGTGCGCGGTTCTGGCATGCGCCATTGCCGCAGCTTCTAATTCTGCCCTGTTGACGGCCGCTTGGGCGAACCGCGGCTGCTAACGGCTGCCGGCGTCGGACTCTACGATGCCAAGCGCGGCCCTGAGGTCGACTTCGCGTTCATTCATTCCGGCGCGCACGGCGTCGGCGAAGTCGTACACGCCGTCGGCCAGCCGCGCAACGGCACGGTTCAGGCCTTCGGGGCCAATGGCGGCCTGTGCTTGGGTGATCTTGCGGAAGGCGATGACTCCGATTGCCATGCCGATCCCCATCCAGACAATTCTTTTCACAGTTTTCCTGACATACGAAGGTCGTGACTTACGAACGGATTCAGCGGCTGCGGCGGCCACTGCCCGGTTTGCGGCGGGCGGCAAAAGCCGAGCGCACTCCATAGCTGAACGCTGCCACCTTGATGAGCGGCGAACCGACTGTTGCGGCCACCAGCGAGGACAAGGCAGAGATGTTGGCGGAGGCGTCGGAAACGTTGGAGGTGATGCCATCCACCTTTTTCAGCTGCTGGTTGGTGGTGGAAACCGTCGCCGTGACCTCGTCCATCAGGGGGGTCGCTCCGTCGCTCAAGGAACGGATGGAGGTGCGGACCTCATCGAAGACCCGCCCGAGTTTGAGGATCGGCACGGCCAACAGGACTACAAGGAGCGCGAAAACTCCGGCTGCGATCAGGCCTGCAATATCGCCACCAGTCATGGACACTCATCTCCTAGCATTTGTTGCTTTGCCGCTGGTTCGCCATGTGGTTCTACACAGGCACCCCGGCGTGGCTTCCCCAAGTACCTTACATACAAAGAAGCCCGCGGCGCGTGCCACGGGCTTCTTTGTATGTGCTTGCTGGGAATTAGCGAGCGTAGAATTCGACCACGAGCTGCTCTTCGCAGGTCACGGGGACCTCGGAGCGCTTCGGGCGACGAACCAGGCGTGCCTGGAGGGCGTCGATCTTGACGTCCAGGTATGCCGGAACGACGTTCAGGACGTGTGCGCCGGCAGCTGCAACCTGGAACGGAGCCATGACTTCGCTACGGCTGTGAACGTGGATGAGCTGGCCTTCAGCAACGCGGAACGACGGGCGGTCCACGCGGATGCCGTCAACGAGGATGTGGCGGTGCACAACCAGCTGGCGGGCCTGGGCGATGGTGCGGGCGAAGCCGGCACGCAGCACGAGGGCGTCGAGACGCATTTCGAGCAGTTCGATCAGGTTTTCACCGGTCAGGCCCTTGGTGCGACGTGCTTCTTCGAAGGCACGGGTCATCTGGGCTTCGCGGATGCCGTACTGGGCGCGCAGACGCTGCTTTTCGCGCAGACGTACGGCGTAGTCAGAGTCCTGCTTCTTGCGGGCACGGCCATGCTCACCGGGGCCGTACGGACGGCGCTCCATGTACTTGGCGGCCTTGGGAGTCAGAGCGATGCCGAGTGCACGCGAAAGGCGTGCGGTACGGCGAGCACGAGTGTTGTTAGCCACTTGTGTCCTTCCAATATCTGCGGTGTGTCAGTGTTACTGGCCTCCATGAGGGAGAGCATCGGCCAACCGCTGCCTTTTGCTACGGGGCGCAGGGCACAGCATCAAAACCTGGATTTTGATGGATTGTGCGCCCGAGCCTTGCCAGACAAGCATCTAGCCTACCATGACGGCTACTTGCCCCGGATGATCCTGCGCAGCCGCTCAAGCCTCGGAGCAATATCCCGTTCGGCGCCGTTTGCCGTGGGCTCGTAATAGTCCCTGCCGACCAGATCGTCCGGAGCGTACTGCTGGGTGGCAACGCCATGCGGGGCATCGTGGGCGTACTTGTAGCCTTGGCCGTGGCCAAGGCCTTTCGCTCCTTGGTAGTGCGCGTCCCGCAAATGCGCCGGAATCCCGACCCCCATCCCCGCACGCACATCTGCGATGGCTTTGTTGATGCCCAGGTAGGCGGCATTTGACTTGGGCGCAGTCGCCAGATGCACCACCGCTTCGGCGAGGATGATCCGGCCTTCGGGCATGCCGATCAACTGCACTGCCTGGGCAGCGGCGACGGCGGTCTGCAGCGCCGTCGGATCCGCCATGCCGATGTCCTCGGCGGCCGAAATGACGATCCGGCGGGCCACGAAGCGCGGATCCTCGCCCGCTTCAAGCATGCGGGCCAGATAGTGGAGGGCCGCATCGACGTCGGAACCGCGGATCGACTTGATGAACGCACTGGCGACGTCATAGTGCTGGTCGCCCGCGCGGTCGTATCGGACGGCAGCCACGTCCAGCGCCCGCTCCGTATGGCGGAGTTCGACGACGACCGGAGCCTCGGGGGCGCCGTCACCTGCCAGCCCTTCCTCTTCAGAAGCGTCTTCGGACGCGTCGCCGTCGTCGTGGTTCCTGTCACCGTAGGCGACGCCGGCAGCGGCCTCGAGCGCGGTGAGCGCACGGCGGGCATCGCCCCCGGACAAGCGGACCAGGTGCTCCAAGGCTTCCGGGGTGAGCTCCACTCCTCCTGCCAAGCCGCGGGCATCGGCAACGGCGCGCTGCAGGAGCGCCTCGATGTCGCTGTCGGTGAGCGGTTTCAAGGTAAGCAGCAGTGACCTGGAAAGCAGCGGCGAGACCACCGAGAACGAAGGGTTCTCGGTGGTAGCTGCGACCAGGACCACCCAGCGGTTCTCGACGCCGGGAAGCAGGGCGTCCTGCTGGGCTTTGTTGAAGCGGTGGATTTCATCCAGGAACAGCACCGTGGTGGTCCGATAGAGATCCCGGGCAGTCAAGGCATTTTCCATGACCAGGCGGACATCCTTGACGCCCGCGGTAATGGCGGACAATTCGACGAACTTCCGGCCGGGTCCGCGGGCAATGACGTGTGCCAGCGTCGTCTTGCCCGTACCCGGGGGTCCCCACAAAATGACCGAACTCGGGCCGGCAGGACCGGCGGCGTTGGCCCCTGCGGCAAGCTGCCGCAACGGAGACCCCTGGCCCAGCAAATGCTGCTGGCCCACAACGTCGTCGAGGGTCCGGGGCCTCATACGGACAGCCAAAGGGCTCCGCGGCGACGCCGGACGCCCTGTGCCTGCGCGTCCATCGCTGGAACGGTCCGAATCCGCCTGGCTGCCGGCGTCGTCGTCATTGTCCGCGTCGGCACCAAAGAGATCTTCCACATGGATAGGCTACTCATGATTCCAGCGAAGGAGACATCGACGTGGAGACCCGGCCGTCCGGCCCCAACGAAAAGCCGCCGCCAGGGGCGGTGCGCACCGCTTTCATCCCCGGTCCGCGGTTGACCGGCTGGGTGGAGCGCTTCGCCGCAAGCCATGGCGCCGTTCAGGAAGAGCCCGACGACGGCGGCACGCTCCTGCGGGCGGCCGATGGCGCTACCGCTCTACTCAGGGCCCCCTGGCCTGTCGATGGACGGCCCGGCAGGGGCGCAACCGCGGTTGAGCGCCTGGCGTCGCTTGCTTCGCAGGAACGGCGGCTCGGAATCATCCTGGTGCGCCGGGGCGGCTACGCGGTGGGGGTCGTGAGCGGCGGCAAAGTGTCCGCCTCCAAATCGGGTTCACGTTACGTACAATCCCGCTCGGCTGCAGGTGGATCCTCGCAGCAGCGCTTTGCGCGTCGTCGTGAGAACCAGGCCAACGCACTGACGGAAGCGGTGGCCGGTTATGCCGCCGCTGTGTTTGCCGGAGACAGTATTGAATATCTCGTTCTGGGCGGAGACGCCGCACTCTCCGCGGCGGTCCTCGAAGAAAAGGCGTTGAAGGAATATTCGTCCCGGGCGAAGCTCGCGTTCCTGGCAGTTGCCGACCCCAACGCGACAGTGCTTCGTAGGGCGGCGGCAGATGCCTGCGCCGTGCGGATCGACGTCACGGATCCGTTGTAGGAGGGGCGCCGGGCCAGCTAGCAGCCCGACAACGCCCGCTGCGGCCGGGCCTGCCGGTAGAAGTACCTGCCGTGCTCTGCGAACCCCGCGCCGTCGTACAGGGTCCGGGCGCCGGTATTCGAGGCCATCACCAGTAGCCAGAACTCGGACACGCCCCGGTGGGCGCCCGCTTCCAGAAGCGCTTCAAGCACCTGCCGCCCGTAGCCACGGCGGCGGTGCTTGGCCGCAGTTGCCATGCAGTAGATGCCTCCCTTGCCGTCCACCAGGGCGAGGCGCCCGACGGCGGCCGGGACGCCGTCGTCGTCCTTCGCGAGAGCGTAGACGGAAGGGCAAGACACCAGAATCCTCCGGGCGATGTCCAGCTCGGCGTCTCCCCCGCGGCCGTCAACGGACCACCACAGCCGGAGCCACTCTTCGGAAGGCTCCTCCGAGATCTCGACGCCGGTTGCCGGGCCACCGGGCAGGGTAGCTGGAAAGGCGCCGCCCGGACGGACCATGATGAGGGTCTCCGACTGCCGGGTGAATCGCTGCGCATCGAGCACACTGTTGAGGCCCGCGCTTCGCTCATCGTCGAAAATCTGGAAGATCAGCGGCAGGCGCCGGGAGCGGTACCACTGCGTGGCGGCCCGTACTGCCGACTCGTGGTCGCTGGCCTGCTCCCTGGGCCAGACCGAGTTTGCCCGCTGTGTCACGCCTCCGGCGGCCCGCATGACCCATCCCCCGGTGTCCTCACGGTCCGGGGCGGGCCATGCCCGGTCCATGAGCTCCTCGATCGATGCAAGGCCCATTTCCTGTGTCACGCGTCCTCCTCGAATTCAGTCGACGTCATGCTACGCCGAAGGCCCCCGCAATGTGCGAGGGCCTTCGGGCTACTTCTACGGTTCCAGCTACTCCGGCTTGGCTGCCGCTACCTGCGGCTTGGCTTCAGGCTTGAAGTCGACTCCGGCTTCCTTGCGCTGCTGCGCCGTGATGGGCGCAGGAGCAGCGGTCAGGGGGTCGTAGCCGCCGCCGGACTTCGGGAAAGCGATGACGTCGCGGATCGAGTCCACGCCGGCCAGAAGGGCCACGACCCGGTCCCACCCGAAGGCCATGCCGCCGTGCGGAGGTGCGCCGTACTTGAATCCCTCGAGCAGGAAGCCGAACTTGGTCTGCGCGTCTTCCTTGTCCAGGCCCATGAGCTCGAAAACGCGCTCCTGGACATCGGCCTCGTGGATACGGATGGATCCGCCGCCGATTTCGTTGCCGTTGCACACGATGTCGTAGGCGTACGACAGGGCCGCTTCCGGGTCCTTGTCAAAGGAGTCCAGGAACTCGGGCTTCGGGGAGGTGAAGGCGTGGTGCAGGGCCGTCCACTGTCCGCCACCCACCGCGACGTCGCCGGAAGCGACGGCTGCGGCAGCCGGTTCGAACATCGGGGCGTCCACGATCCAGACGAAAGCCCAGTCCTTGGGATCGATCAGGCCGGTGCGGTGGCCGATCTCGACGCGGGCAGCACCCAGCAAGGCGCGGGATGGTGACTTCTCGCCGGCGGCGAAGAAGATGCAGTCGCCGGGCTTTGCGCCGACGGCGTCAGCCAGGCCGGCACGCTCCGCGTCCGTGAGGTTCTTGGCAACGGGGCCCGTGAGCTCGCCGTCTTCCTTGAACAACACGTAGGCGAGACCCTTGGCGCCACGCTGCTTGGCCCATTCCTGCCAGGCGTCCAGCGCGCGGCGGGCCTGCGAGGCCCCGCCAGGCATGACGACGGCGCCAACGTAGGGCGCCTTGAAGACACCGAAGTTCGTGTCCTTGAAGAACTCCGTCAATTCAGTGAGCTCCAGGCCGAAGCGCAGGTCCGGCTTGTCGGAGCCGTACTTGGCCATCGCCTCGTGGTACGTCATGCGGCGGATCGGCGTCGGGATCTCGACGTCGATCAGCTGCCATAGTGCCTTGACGATGCCTTCGCCGAGCTCAATGATGTCGTCCTGGTCAACGAAGCTGGCTTCGATGTCGAGCTGGGTGAATTCCGGCTGGCGGTCCGCACGGAAGTCTTCGTCGCGGTAGCAACGGGCGATCTGGTAGTACTTTTCGAAACCGCCAACCTGGAGCAGCTGCTTGAAAAGCTGCGGGGACTGCGGAAGCGCATACCAGGAACCCGGTGCCAGACGCGCCGGAACCACGAAGTCGCGGGCGCCTTCCGGCGTCGAGCGCGTCAGCGTGGGAGTCTCGATCTCGACGTAACCCTGCTGGTGAAGCAGCTCGCGGGCCACACGGTTCGCTTCGGAACGCAGGCGCAGGTTCCGGGCGGGGCCGGGGCGGCGCAGGTCAAGGTAACGGTGCTTGAGTCGCGCTTCTTCACCGACCTCCACGTGCTCGTCGATCTGGAACGGAAGGGGATCCGAAGTGTTGAGGATCACCACTTTCTCGGCGATGACCTCGATCTCGCCGGTGGCGAGGTGCGGGTTCTCGTTGCCCTCGGGACGCTTGCTGACGGTGCCCACGATCTGCAGCACGTATTCATTGCGCAGGCCGTGGAAGACCTCTTCCTCGCGGACAACCACCTGGGCGACACCGGACGCGTCACGCAGATCGACGAAGGCCACGCCACCGTGATCTCGGCGGCGGCCTACCCAGCCAGCCAGGGTGACGGTCTGTCCAATGTGCTCGGAACGCAGGGATCCGAGGTCATGTGTGCGCAGCACAGCATTCCTTTCAACATGATTTTCAGGACCATGACAAAACGATCCCGTTCGAGTTTACCCGTATGAACGAAGCGTGGCCCCACCGGGCGCGGCCCGCTCCCGCCCGGGCCCGCGGGCTTTTGCCTTGAGGCGCCGGTTCGTGGCTATCGCGTGGTGATGCGGACGTGGAGATCCTCGGGTGACGGCTCCCAGCTGGCCGGATCCGCGTCGACTTGCTCCCCGGTGCGGATGTCCTTCACTTGGTGCTTGCCGTCGTCGTCCGTGAACCAGACGAAGGGAATGCCGCGTCGGTCGGCGAATTTGATCTGCTTGCCGAACTTCTCGGCCTTCGCCGCAACTTCGGTGGCGATCCCCCGTCCACGCAGCTGGGCCGCCACATCCTGGGCCGCAGACCAGCTGTCGTCGTTGTTCAGCGCCACCAGGACTGCCGTGGGAACCGAGCGCGACGCCGTCGCGAATTCCTGGCTCAAGATGCGGGAGACCAGGCGGGTCACGCCGATCGACAGCCCGACGCCGGGGAACTTGCGGTTGCCCTTGCTGGCGAGGGCGTCGTAGCGGCCGCCGGAGCAAATGGAACCGAGTTGCTCGTGTCCCACCAGGACGGTTTCGACGACCGTACCGGTGTAGTAGTCGAGGCCGCGGGCGATGCTCAGGTCGGCAACAACTTTGCCGGGGGCGCGCTGCACGGCAGCCTCGATGACTTGTTCCAGCTCGCTGAGGCCCTCTTCAAGAAGCTCGTCCGATACGCCAAGCGCACGCACCTGCGCCACGAAGGACGTGTCCTCGGTGCGGATGCTGGCAAGCTTCAAGGCAAGCGCTGCCTGCTCATCCGTGGCGCCAAGCTCGCTCCTGAGCAATTCGGCAACTTTCGCTTCGCCGATCTTTTCGAGCTTGTCGATGCTTCGAAGCACGCCGGCAGTGTCGGTGAGGCCGATACCGCGGTAGAAGCCCTCGGCGAGCTTGCGGTTGTTGATGCGCAGGCGGAAGTCCGGAATCGGAAGGGCGCTCAACGCTTCCGCGATGACAAGGGCGATCTCGACGTCGTAGCGGAAAGGCAGCTCGCCGTCGCCCACCACGTCGATGTCCGCCTGCGTGAACTCACGGGCGCGGCCCTCCTGGGGCCGCTCCCCCCGCCACACCTTCTGGATCTGGTAGCGGCGGAACGGGAACGCCAGGTAGCCGGCGTTCTCGACGACATAGCGGGCAAACGGCACCGTGAGGTCGAAGTGGAGCGCCAAGGCGTTGGGATCTGCCTTGTCCGACTTTCCGCCTTCGCCGCCGTCCTCGTCTTCCTGCAGCCGGCTCAGTCCGTATACCTCTTTGTCTATCTCGCCCTTGCGGAGAAGCTGGCCGACGGTTTCGACAGCGCGCGTCTCGATGGAAGAGAAGCCGTGGAGTTCAAACGTCTTGCGCAACGTGTCCAGCACATGCAGTTCCACCAACCGTTCCTGGGGAAGCCACTCGGGGAATCCGGACAGGGAGGCGGTACGGGCCATGGTGGAAATTTCTCCTCAATGATTGCGCGGGCCGGACCCAGCGCCACGAACCACGGGCCGATTCGGCTCAGGATGGGCTGGCGTCCAGCCAGTCATGCATAAACTATGTGCGGCAGCCAGTTTATGCTTTCGGCGCCTGCACATCTAATGCGGGCGCCCGGGTTCGGCTTGCTTGCGAGGGAAGCTTGTCCAGACAACCAGGAGGACCATTGTCTACAAGGCCGCGGGACAACCGTGAAGCCAAACGGCGCATCAGGCAGATGGAAGCCAAGCGCGAGCTTCGGCGTGCACAGGGCAAGCGCCGCCGCCGGGACAATGTGATCGCCGTCAGCGTGGGTGCCGCCGCCCTGATTGCCGCCGTCGTGCTCCAACTCACGGTGTTCAACTCGAATCCGAGCGAATCGGAGTTCGCAGCGGCCCAAGCCGGGCTGAGTTCGCCGTCCGCCTCTGCCAACCCCTCCGCTTCGGCCGCGGCGACGGGCTCGAATAGCGCCGGCATTCCCAAAGCGGACACGGCCGCAGGTAAGACTTTCACTGGCCAGCTCAGCCTCAATGGAGGGACAGTCGGCGTCGAACTGGATGGCACAACAGCTCCCCAGGCCGCAGCAGTGTTCAAATCCCTCACTGACGCGAGTTATTACAGCGGCCTCAAGTGCCCTCGATTGACTACCGCCGACAATTTCTCGGTGCTGCAGTGCGGAGCCAAGGGGACGGACACCACAGACGACCCCAACTTCCACTGGGGACCACTTGAGAACACCCCGGCGAACAACACCTACCCGGCCGGAACCATCGCCGTCGCCAGGACCGGCAACAACGCCTATGGCAACGGGCACCAGTTCTTCATTGTGTACAAGGACACCGTCATTCCCCCGGACTCCGCCGGCGGGTACACGGTGGTCGGCAAGGTGACGAGCGGCATGGACGTGGTGACGAAGATCGCCCAAGCCGGTATTAATCCGGGGAGCAGCGCCACCGACGGCACCCCTGTGGCAGCTGTCACGATAGACTCGTTTTCTCTGAAGTAACTAGCCCGGACCATGGTCCACGGCGCATTACCTTAGTAATCCCTCCAAGCGAAAGACTTTTAGCGGTGACAGACAGTCAGAAATCCGACGAAACTGCAGTAGTGGCCAACGACGAAGAAACCCAGGCTCCCGTAGCTGAGCAAGCCGGTGTTGCGCCGGTTGCCCCGGCCGAGCTCGCTGCCCCGGCAGAACCCGACGCCCCAGTGGCCGACGCGGCAGAACCCGATGCCCCGGTGGCCGACGCGGCAGAACCCGCGCCCAAGCCTGCCTCTCCGGCGCCACGTCCGGCCCCCTCGCATGCGCCCTCCCCCGCCGCATTTGCTGCCCGCCCCAAGGCAGCCGCCAGCGTTATTCCGGCCGCACCGGCAGCCCAGCCTACGGCTGTGTCCCTGGCGGAAGCCGCCAAGTGGGGGCGCGCCGAGGGTGACGGCCACGTCTTCCTGACCATCGACGGCGAAGAGCAGCCGGTGGGACAGTACCCGGGAGTGAGCACCGACGAGGCGCTGGCATACTTCGCCCGGAAGTACGACGACGTTGTTGCGCAGATCGTTTTGATGGAACACCGCGTGGAGTCCAAGGCCCCGGCCACGGACATGCAGAAGACGGTCGAGCACCTGCGTGAGCAGCTGGCAGAGCGAAACATGGTGGGCGACATCCGCACTGCCGAGGCTCGACTCGATGCCTTGGCTGGACAGATTTCCGAGTTGGAGAAGTCCGAGAAAGCTGCACACGACGCCGCACGATCCGCGGAGCTCGCGGCACGCGAGGCGATCGTCGCCGAAGCCGAATCCATCGCATCCCAGGATCCGTCCCAGGTCCAGTGGAAGACGTCCAGCGCCCGCATGAACGAACTCTTCGAGAGCTGGAAGACAGCCCAGAAGAACGGCATCCGGCTTGGACGAAGCAACGAGGACGCGCTGTGGAAGCGGTTCCGCTCGGCCCGTACCGTCTTTGACCGCCACCGCCGTGCGTACTTCTCCCAGTTGGACAGCACCAACTCGGCGGCCAAGGTCGCCAAGGAACAGCTGATCGTCGAGGCCGAAGCCCTCTCCAGTTCCACGGATTGGGGATTCGCCGCCGGCGAATACCGCCGTCTCATGGACCAGTGGAAGGCTACGCCTCGCGCCAGCCGCAAGGATGACGACGCCCTCTGGCTCCGTTTCCGTGCCGCGCAGGACGTATTCTTCAGCAACCGCCAGGCTGCCAACGACGAGATCGACCAGCAGTACACGGCAAACCTTGCCGTCAAGGAAGAGCTCGTTGTCGAGGCACAGGCCCTGCTGCCGATCACGGACCTCAATGCTGCCAAGAAGGCCCTGCAGTCCATCCGCGACCGCTGGGAAGAAGCCGGCAAGGTGCCGCGCGCCGACATGGGCAGGATCGAAGCCGGCCTTCGCAAGGTTGAGGACGCCGTCCGCGACGCCGAAGAGGACAAATGGCGCCGGAGCAACCCGGAGACGAAGGCCCGCACCAACAGCGCCTTGTCGCAGCTGGAAGCGGCTATCGCCGGCCTGAGGGAAGACCTGGAAAAGGCCGAAAAGGCCGGAGACCAGCGCCGCATCAAGAACGCCCGCGAGGCCCTTGAAGCACGAGAGGCCTGGCTTGACCAGATCCAGCGTTCGGCAAGCGATCTCGCGTAGTAGTAGAGCTTGAACCAACAGGCCCCGTGCCGGTTATCCACATAACCGACACGGGGCCTGTTCCCGTTGCGGCAGCCACGCGATGATTGCTGAATGGCCCCGAGATTACCGCCTCCGCAGCAACAGGACTTCCCTGCCCAAGAGCTGTACGCGCCCAGCCCGCAGTTCACGTGGGCCGAGCTTCAATCAATGGCTACGGACGGCGTGCTCACACCACTCTACGAGAAGAGTTTCACTCCCTCGGGGCTGGATGTCACGCCTCGGCTCCGAGCCCGCGCGGCCGCCCTGGTGGTTCCGGATCGCATTCGCAGGAAGGTCATCGCGGGGCGCATGACGGCGGCCTGGATTTACGGTTGCGCGGATGCCCCAGAGAGGCTTTCGCTTCTCGTGGACGCCAAACACCGTATATCGAGCTTGCGTTCGGCCCGCGGCTGTATCCTGCACGAAGTCCGTTTAGGCCAACTGGACGTGGTCAGCATCGGCGGGCTGCTCGTGACCAGTCCCCTGCGGACGGCCGTGGATGTGGCCCTACACGTAGAAGCCAGCAGGGCCTTGCCCGCACTGCGGATGCTGCTGTCCCGGGATGAATTGGGCGTCCGGCTGCGGCTCTTGACCCTCGCGGTGGAGGCGTCCACGAGGGTGCCCCACAAGAAGGCTGCACTGCGCAAGATTGCCGCGTTGGCTCGGACCGCTGACCCGCCGCCTTCCGACGTCTTGCCGCCTAAGGTAGCCGCCTGAGTTGCTAGGTTCAGCTTCTCCTGCGGTTGCCCGTGGTCCGGTAGACGTCAAAGACCCCGTCGATCCTGCGCACGGCACTGAGCACGTGGTGAAGGTACTTAGGATCGCCCATTTCGAACGCGAAGCGGGAGATGGCTACCCGGTCGCTGGAGGTGTGCACGGAAGCAGCCAGGATGTTGACGTGGTTTTCCGAAAGCACGCGAGTGACATCCGAAAGCAACGACTTCCGGTCCAAGGCTTCCACCTGGATCTCCACCAGGAAGACGCTGGATTGGGTCGGAGCCCATTCAACCTCGACGATGCGATCGGGCTGGTCACGGAGGTCCGAGACATTCGTACAGTCCGTGCGGTGTACCGACACCCCCGAGCCGCGGGTCACGAACCCGAGGATCGGATCAGGCGGTACAGGCGTGCAGCAGCGGGCCAGCTTCACCCAGACATCCCCCACGCCGCGGACAATGACGCCGGAGTCCGAGTACCGGGTCTTCTGGAGTTGCGAGGGAATGCTGACTTCGTCCAGGTCCTCATCGGGCGTCTCATGCCCACCGAGGTGCTCCATGAGCTTTTCCATGACGGACTGTGCCGAAGTGTGCCCGTCTCCGACGCCGGCATACAGGCCGGAAATGTCGACGTAGTGGAATTCCTCGGCCACCGTGGACAAGGCGTCATGTGTCATGAGCCGTTGCAGGGGCAGGTTCTGCTTACGCATGGCGCGGGTCAGCTGGTCCTTGCCCCGCTCGATGGCCTCTTCGCGGCGTTCCTTGCTGAACCACTGCCGGATCTTGTTGCGCGCCCGGGCGCTTTTGACGAAATGCTGCCAGTCCTGGCTCGGTCCTGCGCCCTCGGCCTTGGAGGTGAAGATCTCCACCCAGTCGCCGTGATTGAGTTCGCTGTTGAGCGGAACCAGCTTGCCGTTGACGCGCGCACCGATGGTCCGGTGACCCACTTCGGTGTGCACCGCGTAGGCGAAGTCCACCGGTGTCGATCCTGCGGGAAGGGCCATGACCTCGCCCTTGGGGGTGAAGACGAACACTTCCCGGGCATTGATTTCAAAACGCAGCGAGTCCAGGAATTCGCCCGGATCCGATGTTTCCTGCTGCCAGTCGACCAGGGAACGCAACCAGCCCATGTCGCCGTCCTTGGGGCTCCCCGGACCTACGGCGGTCCGGTTGGGCTGGTCCTTGTACTTCCAGTGTGCCGCCACGCCATACTCGGCACGCCGATGCATTTCGTGGGTACGGATCTGGATCTCAACGGGCTTGCCCCCGGGACCGATCACGGTGGTGTGCAAGGACTGGTACATGTTGAACTTCGGCATGGCGATGTAGTCCTTGAACCGTCCCGGAAGGGGGTTCCAGCGCGAATGCAAGGTGCCAAGAGCCGCGTAACAGTCACGGACGGAATCCACGAGGACACGCACGCCCATGAGGTCGTTGATGTCGTCGAAGTCCTTGTCCCGGACAATCATCTTTTGGTAGATCGAGTAGTAATGCTTGGGCCGGCCCGTGATGGTGGCCTTGATGCGGGCGACGCGCAGGTCTTCGGCAATCTGGTTGCGGATGACACTCAGGCTCTTCTCGCGCTCCGGAGTGCGGTCCCCCACCATCCGGACGATTTCTTCATACACCTTCGGGTACAAGGCGGCGAAGGAAAGATCCTCAAGTTCCCATTTGATGGTGTTCATACCAAGGCGGTGGGCCAGCGGTGCAAAGATCTCAAGTGTTTCGCGCGCTTTGCGGGCGGAAGATTCAGCGGAAACAAAGCGCCACGTACGGGCGTTGTGCAGCCGGTCCGCCAGCTTGATCATCAGTACCCGGATGTCCTTGGCCATGGCCACGACCATCTTGCGGACGGTCTCGGACTGTGCGGCCTCACCGAATTGGACTTTGTCCAGCTTGGTGACGCCGTCCACGAGCATCGCGACCTCGGGGCCGAAATCGCGCGTCAGGTCAGCGAGGGTGTAGGGAGTGTCCTCGACGGTGTCGTGCAGGAGTGCAGCAGCAAGGGTTGTGCCTGTGAGGCCCAGCTCGGCCAGGATCGTGGCCACCGCAACGGGGTGGGTGATGTACGGATCGCCGCTCTTCCGCTTCTGGCCCTGATGGCTGCGCTCTGCCACGGTAAAGGCCCGCTGGATGAGATCGAGGTCTTCTTTGGGGTTGTTGGCCCTGACGGTCCGCAGGAGCGGTTCGAGGATGGGCGAATAGGTGCTGGTGCCCCGTCCCGTCAACTTCGCCAGCCTGGAGCGCGTCCGCTCGCGTCGTCCGGGGAACGTCGGGCGCACGCCCGGGGAGTCCACGGGCACACCGTCCACGGTGCTTCCCGTAGCTGCAGTTGCGGTGCCGGGCACGCGGCTCAGGCCGTCCTCTCCGCCCGCCGGCGGCGCCGACGTCGTACGTTCCTCCACAAAAGCACCTCTCACGACTGACTTAATTCTCCAAGTCTATTCCCGCTGGTGAGCTCTCCAAGAACCGGTACCCAGATGACGGAGCCGGGAACGCAAAAGGGCCGGTCACCACTTTTCGGCGGTGACCGGCCCTTCAAGGGGAAACGAGGCTAAACGGCCGCTGCTTCCGAGTTCGCGCTGACGGCTGCCGCGCGCCGGGTCGCCACCTTCTTGGCCTGCTTCTGCAGCTCGGGTTCGCTCTGGCGCAGCCACGCGTAGAGCGGAGCCGCGATGAAGATCGTCGCCGCCGTACCGATCAGGATGCCGACGAACAGGGCGAGGGACAGGTCGCGGAGCGTGCCGGCGCCTAACAGTCCAGCGCCGATGAACAGAATCGCGGCGACCGGCAATACTGCCACCATCATGGTGTTGATGGAGCGCACCAGGGTTTGGTTGACGGCAAGGTTGACCTCTTCGGCGAAAGTGCGCCGGCTGGAGGTCGCGATGTCCGAGGTGTTTTCACGGATCTTGTCGAAAACCACCACGGTGTCGTACAGGGAGTAGCTGAGGACCGTCAGGAAGCCGATGATGGCCGACGGTGTCACCTCGAAATCGCTCAAGGAGTAGACACCGGCCGTAGTGAACATCGTGACCAGCATGCCGGCAAGGGCAGAAACCGACATCTTCCAGGTGCGGAAGTACAACGCCATCAAAAGAGCGGCCAGCCCAACGAACACCGCAAGGCCGATCAGGGCCTGCTTGGTGACATCCTGCCCCCAGGTGGGGCCGATGAAGGTCGAGGTGACCTGGTTTTCGGTCACGCCGTAGGCCTTCGCGAGATCCGTCTTGATCTTGATGGTCTGGTCATCGCTGAGTTTGTCGGTCTGGATGCGCATAGTGCTACCAGCGACGTTGGCGACGCGCGGAACGGCACCAGCAACGACGTCGTGGACTGCCTTCTCGCCCGGGGCGGATTCGGTGGTCTTCACGTTGGACACCGTGAACTCGGAGCCGCCCCGAAAGTCGATTCCGAGGTTGTACCCGCCCTTGACCACCGGCAGGAGGATGGAGATCGCCACCGCTACTGCGGCGATGATGAACCAGATCTTCTTGCTGGAAACGAAGTTGTAAGAACGCTTGCCCGTGTAGAGCTCGTTGCCGAACTTTGCGAAGCTCGTGGTCATTACTTCTCCTCCTTGGTGCCGTTGGAAGAACCAGTCAACTGGGCCTGCTTCTCGGCAAGCCGGCGTTCGGCGATGGTCATGCGGCGCTCGGCTTCAGCGGCAGCACCGGTGTTGCGGGCGCGCACGACGGCGGGCTTCTCCGTTGGCGTGCGGAGCCGGCCGGCACCGCGGTACAGCGGCACGGCGCCCAGTCGCTCAGGGTCGAGGCCGGAGAAGCGGTGCCCCTCGCCGAAGAACTTGGTCCGGGCCAGCACCTGGAGCGTGGGGTGCGTGAACATGAACACGACCAGGAGGTCTGCCAGCGCGGTGAGGCCAAGGGTGAAGGCGAAGCCGCGGACGTTTCCAACAGCGACGAAGTACAGCACCAAGGCCGCGAGCAGGTTGACGGCCTTGGACGCGAGGACCGTGCGCTTGGCGCGCTTCCAACCGTTCGCGACGGCGGACACGAGGCCCTTGCCCTCACGAAGTTCGTCACGGATGCGTTCGAAGTACACGATGAAGGAGTCTGCTGTCTGGCCAATGGCCACGATAAGACCTGCCACACCGGCAAGGGACAGCCGGTAGTTTTCAGTCCAGCCAAGGATCGCGATGGCTAGGTATGTCAGTCCACCGGCCACCACGAGCGAGAGGATGGTGACAAAGCCCAAGGCCCGGTACTGGAAGAGCGAATAGACCACCACGAGCAGGAGCCCGATCACACCGGCCATCAGGCCAAGACGAAGCTGCTCGCCACCGAGGGTGGCGGAAATCTGTTCCTCGGACTGGATATCGAAGCTGATGGGCAAAGCGCCGTAGCGAAGCTGGTCCGACAACGCCTGTGCCGAGGCCTGCGTGAAGTTACCCGTGATCTGCGGCTTGCCATCGGTAATGACTGCGAGGGCACGCGGCGCGGAAATAACCTGGTCATCCAGGACGATGGCGAACTGGGCCTTGGGGTCGTTGCCGCCCTGCGCCTGCGATGCCACGTAGAACTGGTTGAGCCTCTGCGTAACGTCCTTGAAGGTCTTGGTGGCGTTGGCATCGAACGTGATGGTCACGCCCCACGCATTGGTGACCGAGCCCTGCGCGCCCTGGACGGGATCGAAGGAGGACGACACGATGTCCTGGCCCTTCACTTCGACCGGGCCAAGGATGTACTTGACGGCAGGAGTCTTGGCCGTTGCCGGCTCGCAGGTCACCAGCGGCTTGGCGGGATCCGACCGCGGCTGCTTATCCTGGGCCGGGTTGACGCAGTCCAAGGCTTCGAAGGCCTTGTAGACGTCGGCTGTGACCCAGTTGCTGTCGCTGGCGTTGGTCGGCGCAGCGGTGGGCTTGGGCAGGCTCGCGTCCGGCGTGCGGGATGCGACCGGAACGGCCGCAGGGTCACCGGTGGTGATCACTGGGCGGAAGTTCATGTCGGCAGATGCCTGGATCAGGGCACGGGTTTCCGAACTTGGCGTACCGGGAAGGCTTACCACGACGTTACGGCCGGACTGCGTGGTGATTTCCGCTTCGGCGACACCGGAGCTGTCAACGCGTTGGCGGATAATCGCGACGGCCTGGTTCAACTGTTCTTCGTTGATGCCGGTTGATCCTTCGACCTTGGGCGCGAGAATCATTTGCGTGCCGCCCTCGAGGTCAAGCGCGAGCTTTGGGGCCCAGCTGGCGTGACCAGTGATGACGCCGCCACCGAGGACTGCTGTCAGTACAGCGAATATTGCGACAAGCCAGATCAGCACCCTGCGGGCTGCATTTTTGTGGCCGGTTCGTGCCATGTTCGATCTTCCTGTTGATGACGGAACAGCCGCCGACGTGCACGGGTGAGCGCAGGCCGGCGGCGATTCATTGCCGTAGAACTATTCCCGCTTGTAGAGCGGGTACGGGCTAGTTGTCCTTCTTGCCCTCGTCGTTGAGGCGCTTGAGGGTCTCGTCCGGGGTCTCCGCGGATGCAGATGCATCGGCATCCGCGGCCGTCAGCGACGACGCGTCGTCCGGAACGTCAACTGCGGCCTCCTCGGCGGGCTCAACGATCTTGGTGACGGCCTGGCGGTGCACCGTGGCGAGGTTGCCCGGGGACAGTTCCAGGACAACCTTGTTCTCGGCGTCGTCCATCGAGACGATTCGGCCGAACAGTCCGAAACTGGTCATGACGTCAACGCCGGGGGCAAACTGGGACTGCAGCTTGGCCTGCTGTTGCTGCGTCTTCTTGTTGCGGCGGAACATCATGAAGATGAAGACGCCGAGCATGGCGAACAGCAGGATTGTCATTGGATCCACAGGGAAGTTCCGTTCTTTACTTACGTTTTTGGTTTCACGGCCATGTCTGCCCGGTGGATCCGGCGGCCGTGGAGCTTTCGCCCACTTGGCCGCACAATGCTCCGACGGGCGGGCACAGAACCAAGGACTCGAACGTGCCGAGTGTCATACCAGTCTAGAGGGTTAAGCTGAATGGATCGTGCTAACGGCCGGTGTCGATGCTTTCCGCCCCGTTTTCGCTATCCTCGAACAACGCCAGCGGGTCCTGCCCGAACACTCCTGGCGGCACGGCGTATCCGAGGTGCGTCCAGGCTGACGCCATGGCAATCCTGCCGCGCGGCGTCCGTCCCAAGAGGCCTTCGCGCACCAGGTACGGCTCAGCGACCGTTTCGACGGTCTCCGGTTCCTCCCCCACGGCGATAGCGAGGGTGGACAGCCCTACGGGACCGCCGTTGAACTTGAGGATCAGGGCTTCCAGCACAGCACGGTCCAGGCGATCCAAGCCACGCTGGTCCACCTCGTACATGTCCAACGCAGCGGAGGCGGCACGGGCATCGATTTGTTCGATGCCGTGTACCAAAGCCCAGTCCCGGACACGGCGAAGCAGCCGGTTGGCGATACGCGGGGTTCCGCGGGAACGGCCCGCGATCTCGCTGAAGCCTGCCGAGTTGACCTTCAGGTCAAGCAGTCCGGCCGAGCGGCGCAGTACCAGTTCCAGCTCCGCCACTGAGTAGAACTCCAGGTGCCCGGTAAAACCAAAGCGGTCACGCAGCGGTCCAGGCAGCAGGCCGGCCCGCGTGGTGGCGCCCACGAGAGTGAAGGGCGGCAGCTCAAGCGGAATGGCAGTGGCGCCTGCGCCCTTGCCCACCACGATGTCCACCCGGAAGTCTTCCATGGCCATGTACAGCATTTCCTCTGCGGGCCGGGACATCCGGTGGATTTCGTCGAGGAAGAGCACTTCGCCTTCAGAAAGCGAGGAGAGGATGGCCGCAAGGTCTCCGGCGTGCTGGATGGCCGGCCCGCTGCTAATGCGCAAGGGTGCGTTCATCTCGGCGGCGATAATCATGGAGAGAGTGGTCTTGCCGAGCCCAGGAGGGCCCGAAAGCAGGACGTGGTCCGCGC
Organism: Arthrobacter sp. efr-133-TYG-120; assembly: GCF_030209785.1. Classification (NCBI taxonomy): domain Bacteria; kingdom Bacillati; phylum Actinomycetota; class Actinomycetes; order Micrococcales; family Micrococcaceae; genus Arthrobacter; species Arthrobacter sp. efr-133-TYG-120. Next base: position 10,306 of record NZ_JARVRI010000012.1, on the reverse strand, counting down.
TGCGGCCGCGCATCCTCGAGGCTTCCAGCACGAGCGAGAGTTGCTTTCGGACACGGTGCTGGCCTACGAAGTCGTGGAGGTTCTTCGGGCGAAGTGCGGCTTCGATGATGCGCTCTTCGGGTTCCTCTCCCCCGGTAACGAGGGACTGCTCAGCCACGGCTGCCTACCCGGTTTCCGGCGCGGGCGCCGTCCTGCCCGAGCCAGCGAAGGGTTGCGCGCAGGATCTGGGCGACGTTGCCGGCGTCGGCAAGTTCCGGGGAATCGGCCATTGCCTTGTCGATGCTGCCGGCAGCGTCCTTCTCCGACCAGCCCAGGCTCGTCATCGCGGCGACCACCTGCGGCTTCCAGACAGACTCGGCCGCGACGGCGGGGGCGGCCCCGGGCGCGGTGCCGTGGGGAACGAGTTTGCCCGCCAGTTCCAGGACGATCCTGCCGGCCACTTTCGGGCCGATACCGGGGACCTTGGTGAATGACTTGGCATCGCCGGAATGCGCGGCCACCCGGATCGCCTCGGGCTCGTGGACGGCCAGGACTGCAAGGGCCAGGCGCGGCCCCACCCCGCCCACACTGAGCAGGACATCGAAAACTTCGCGTTCGTCGTCGTTCGAGAAACCAAAGAGCGTCAGGGAGTCCTCCCGGACGATCAACGAAGTGAACAGCTTCGCTTCCTCGCCGACGTGCAGGTGGCTGAGGGTTTGGGGCGTGGCGTAGACGCTCATACCGGCGCCGTTGAGATCGATGACGGCCGTGGAGAGACTGACGTGTGCCACGGTTCCGCGGAGAAAACTGATCAAGACCCGGCTCCTGAAGTACTGCCCCGCGCATGCTGCGCCGCGGGCTATCCGAACATATCTACGAATAGCCTAGCAAGGGCCACCGACAATTACCGGGCGCGGCGCGCTTTCGCTTCGGCTTCAGCCCAGGCTCGCTGGGCGGGCGTCAATGCGCTGCTCCCCGGTCCGGTGGTGGCAACTGCGGCACCGCTGCCGGCCCGCCACGCGTGGGTGACAGCGAGGGCCAACGCGTCCGCGGCGTCGGCCGGGCGGGGCGGGGCGTCAAGACGAAGGATCTTGGTGATGAGTTTCGTCACCGCTTCCTTGTTGGAGGTGCCGCTTCCCGTCACGGCGGCTTTGACCTCCGACGGCGTGTGGAGCGCCACCGGGATGCCCCGCCGCGCGGCGGCCGCGATGACGACGCCGGATGCCTGGGCAACGCCCATGACCGTACTGACGTTCAACTGGGAGAAGACCCGTTCGACCGCGAGAACGTCGGGTTTATAGAGGTCCAGCCATTCATCGATGGCCTTGGCTATGACCAGCAGTCGCTGGTCCAATGATTGCTCCGGGGAGGTTCCCACGACGCAGACAGCTACCATCGTGGCGCGGCGGTTCCGTTCGACGTCGACCACTCCGATGCCGCAACGGGTGAGGCCCGGATCGACTCCCAATACGCGAAGAGTCAAGTCCGGGCCTCCCTGTTTGTTGTGAAGCTGTGTGGCAAGCGGGCGCTACTCGGCTTCGAGCGCAGCCTGGACTTCCTCGCTCATGTCCGCGTTGGTATAAACGTTCTGGACGTCGTCGAGATCCTCGAGGGCGTCGACGAGCTTCATGAACTTCTTGGCACCGTCAAGGTCCAGCGGCACCTGCATGGACGGGACGAATTCAGCTTCGTCCGTTTCGTATTCGATGCCGGCCTCCGTGAGGGCTTCGCGGATTGCCGGGAGATCGGTGGGCTCCGAGTGGATTTCCCAGTTGTCGCCGTTGTCCTTGACTTCTTCTGCGCCGGCGTCGAGCACTGCCATCAGGATGTCGTCTTCGCTGAGCCCGTTCTTGGGCAGGTTGACGACGCCCTTGCGGGTGAAGAGGTAGCTCACGGAGCCGGGATCGGCGATAGTGCCGCCGTTGCGGGAAATCGCCAGGCGGACCTCGGAGGCGGCACGGTTCTTGTTGTCCGTGAGGCACTCGATCAGGAGGGCGGAACCCTGCGGGCCGCGGGCCTCGTACATGATCTCCGTGTAGTCGACCACTTCGCCGGTGAGGCCGGCTCCGCGCTTGATGGCGCGGTCGATGTTGTCGGCGGGGACCGAGGTCTTCTTGGCTTTGGTCACAGCCAGTTCGAGGCTCGGGTTGCCGGCAAGGTCCGGTCCGCCCATGCGGGCCGCGACTTCGATGTTCTTGATCAGTTTGGCGAACGACTTGGCCCGGCGGCTATCGAGGATGGCCTTCTTGTGCTTGGTCGTCGCCCATTTGGAGTGGCCTGACATGCTTTAAACTTCCCCTCTGATCATTCGAATAAACAATTCATGCACGCGCTTCTCCCCAGTCACTTCCGGGTGGAAGGAGGTGGCCAGCAACCGACCTGAGCGCACTGCAACAATTCTAGCCAACCCGTGCAAAGTGTCCGTGTGGGTCGCTTTGCCCGGTTCCACCTGCGCAAGGATTTCGACGCCGGGTCCGACCCGTTCCACCCACGGTCCGCGGATGAAGACGGCGTGGACGGGGTCGACGCCGGACTCGCCTGCGCTGAACTCGAGGCCTTTGAAGTCAAGATCGGTTTCGAAGGACTCGCGCTGCCGGCCGAAGGCATTGCGACGGACCGTGATGTCCAATCCACCGAAAGTCTGCTGCGGATTTCCGGCGAGGTCCGTGGCGGGATCGGCGATGTCGTCCGCCAGCAGGATCATGCCGGCGCAGGATCCATACACCGGCAGCCCGGACGCGATCTGCTTGCGGATGGGATCGGCGAGTTCGAAGATCCGCGCCAGCTTGTCGATGGTAGTCGACTCGCCGCCGGGAATGATGAGGCCGTCAATGTCGTCGAGCTCCGCCGGACGCCGGATGCCGACGCCGGTGGCACCGGCCGCTTCGACGGCGTGGATGTGCTCACGAAAATCGCCTTGTAGTGCGAGGACGCCGATGCGCAGGCCAGCGCCCACGCTTGATGACGCCTCGGAAGGGGGATTGGTCATTCGACCATCATAATGCGCTGCCACTGCCGGGCTTGCGCCGGCAACCCGATCGCGGCTTTACGGCACGTGGTTTATGCACCAACTGGGATATATTACAGAGCATGTTTTCGTTCACCGTTCCACTCGGCAAGCTGGTCCGTGCTGTGTCCCGGCTGCGCGGCGGGGGTTCGGCTTTGCCCGGCCTCGTGGTCGAGAAGATCGACCCCGGCTTCATGCAGAGGACGCTGTCCTCGCTCCCCCACGGTGTGGCGGTGGTGAGCGGAACCAACGGCAAGACGACCACCACAAAAATGGTGGTGGAGCTCCTGGAAAGCCAGGGCTTGAAGGTCTTCACCAACCGGACGGGCAGCAACTTCACCCGTGGCGTTGCGGCCGCTCTCCTGGGTGAGGTGGACTGGCGCGGCAGGTTGGACGCCGACGTCGCGGTGTTGGAACTCGACGAGGCACACGCCGTGCATTTCGTGAACAAGGTGCCGCCGCGCTATTGCCTTCTCCTCAACGTCCTGCGCGACCAACTGGACCGTTTCGGCGAAATCGACACCACGGCGCTACTCCTCCAGCGCATCGCCGAGCGAACCACCGGGACCGTGGTCCTGAACCGCGAGGATCCCCGGGTCGCCCGTATTGCCGGAGCCGTGAGCGGCCCCGAGGTGCTCTACTTCGGATTGGACGAATCGCTCCGCAGCACCTTCCCGAACGACGACGACATGCGGGCCGCGGCTCCGGAAACCAGCCCCCGCGGTGAGGTCCCCGCATCCCCGGCGGCCGACGTCGTGCTCCGCCGGGTCGGTACCGACGACGCCGACTTCGAGTTCGACGGAACCCTTGTGTCCACGCACATGAAACTCCGCGGCGTCTACAACATCTTCAATGCCGCGGCCGCGTTGGTCCTCGCCAGGAGCATCACCGGGGCAAGCGGGCGGCCCGGCGACTCCGCCAAGCTGGTCAAGGCGCTCTCCGAAGTGGCTCCGGCGTTTGGCCGCGGGGAGAGCCTGACGGTGGACGGCCAGCCTTTTGAGTTGGTCCTCGTGAAGAACCCGAGCGGTTTCCGCCTGGGCCTGAAGTCTTTCCCGGCGAAGGGCTACGCTTCCATGATCGCCATCAATGACAACTATGCCGACGGCCGGGACATGTCGTGGCTTTGGGACGTTGAATTCGACTCCCTGCGCGAGGACGGTGTCGAGGTCGTCACCGGCGTCCGTGCCTATGACATGGCACTGCGCCTCCAGTACGACGAGGTCCGCTTCGGCTCAGTGGACACCGACATCACTGCGGCCTTGGCCGAATTCATCCGGGGTTCGGCCGGCAAACCGAAACGCGTATTCTGCACGTACACCGCGATGTTGGCCATCCGGCGCGAACTCTCCAAAATCACCACAGTAGAGGTGGTCTCATGACCCCGGCCGAAGGTACCGCACACACTAGCAAAGGCACCATCCGGGTCCTGCAGCTGTACCCCCGTGACATGAACATCTACGGGGACTGGGGCAATGCGCTCGTCTTGCGGCAGCGCCTGCTCTGGCACGGTTACACGCCCGAGCTCCTTGAATACAATGTGGGCGACGACTTCCCCGAAGATGTCGATCTCATTGTGGGCGGTGGCGGCCAGGACAGCGGCCAGGTAGTCATCCAGGACGATCTCCAGTCACGCGGCGAGCAACTGCGCGGGATGGCCGAGGACGGAACGCCCATGCTGGTCATTTGCGGGCTCTACCAGCTTTTCGGCAAGTTCTTCAAGACGAAGAGCGGACCTGTTATCCCCGGTATCGGCATCCTTGACGTCGAGACCATCGGTACGGACGAACGCCTCATCGGAAACGTCACGCTCACTTCACCCGAGTTCGGTGAAATCATGGGTTACGAAAACCACAGCGGACAGACCTCCCTGGGTGCCGGCGTCGAGCCGCTCGGCACCGTGTCCAAGGGTGCCGGCAACAACAGCAAAGACAACCACGAAGGCGCCAGGCACCGGAATGTGGTTGCCAGCTACTTGCACGGTTCCCTGTTGCCCAAGAATCCGGCCATCGCCGATTTCCTGATCCGGACCGCCGTCGAACGCAAGTACGGTACTTTCGTCCCCGGAACGCCCGACGACGACTTTGCCCGCCTCGCGCGCGAACACGCGGCGCGGCGGCCGCGCTAACACGGGAAAACCGTTGTGGGCGGGGCCCCTGCATGAAAGGGTTGCTTCATGACGAACCCTCTCTTGGAGCCGAGTACCCTTCCCTACGGATTGCCGCCCTTCGCAAAGATCCAGGACAGCCACTTCGCCGAAGCCGTTGATGCGGGCCTCGTTGAGCACCTGGCCGAGATCCAGTCCATCGTCGACAACCCGGAGCCCGCATCCTTCGAAAACACGGCGGTCGCGATGGAACGCTCCGGCCGCCTGCTGGAGCGGGCAGCGGCGGCCTTCTTCACATTGGTTTCCGCCGACGCCTCGGAGGCCATCCGCGAACTCGAAACCGAGCTGTCTCCCCGGTTCGTGAGCCATCAGGACGCGGTCTACCTCAACCACGGACTGTACGGGCGATTCGCGGCCGTAGACACCTCGGGACTCGATGACGAATCCATCCGCCTGGTGCAGGAGTACCTCCGCGAATTCCGCCAGTCGGGCATCCAGCTCGACCCGGCTGACCAGGAAAAACTCAAGAGCCTCAACGCGGAACTCTCCCGATTGGGAACGGAGTACGGGCAACGGGTCAAGGAAGCCATGAAGGCGGCCGCCCTGGTGGTGGATGACGCCACAGAACTTGCCGGCCTGCCGGCGGACGACATCGCCAGTGCTGCGGAGGCCGCACGCACTGCCGGGCACGAGGGAAAATACCTCCTGACTCTCATACAGCCGAGCAACCAGCCTGCTTTGGCTTCTTTGCAGAACCGCGAGCTCCGCCGTCGCCTGTTTGAGGCGTCCGTTGCGAGGGGAAGCGACGGCAGCAGCCTGGACGTCCTGGAACTGGTGAAGGCGATGGTGCGTTTGCGGGCCGAGAAGGCGACACTCCTCGGATTCGGCAACTACGCCGAAATGGTCATGGACCGCCAGACCGCCCCCGATTTCGCGGCCGTGCAAGCGATGCTCAACCGACTTGCTCCGGCCGCCATCCGCAACGCCGATGCAGAAGCGGCTGCCCTGGCGGAGAGCGCAGGGCACCCATTGGAAGCATGGGACTGGGCGTACTACTCCTCGAAGGTCCGGCGGGAGCGCTACGAAGTGGACGAACAACTCCTTCGGCCCTATTTCGAATTGGACCGGGTACTCGTGGACGGCGTGTTCTTCGCAGCCACGAGCCTCTTCGGTATTACTTTCCACGTGCGGAATGACCTTGAGGGGTACCACCCCGATGTCCGCGTCTGGGAGGTGCGAAACGGAGACGGCTCCGAGCTTGGTCTCTTCCTGGGCGACTACTACGCGCGGGACTCAAAGCGCGGCGGCGCCTGGATGAACTCGCTCGTCGAACAATCAGCACTCCTGGGTAACAAGCCGGTGGTGATCAACAACCTGAACATCTCCAAACCGCCGGCCGGAGAACCCACCCTGCTTACCCTGGACGAGGTCCGGACCACGTTCCACGAGTTCGGCCATGCCTTGCACGGACTCTTCTCCAACGTCATGTATCCCCGGTTTTCCGGCACCTCGGTCCCCCGGGACTTCGTGGAGTATCCGTCGCAGGTCAACGAGATGTGGATCATGTGGCCCGAGATTATCGGTAACTACGCCCGGCATCACGCGACTGGCGAAGCGCTTCCCCAGGACATCATCGACCGCCTCAACGAGTCCAAGCTTTGGGGCGAAGGCTTCGCCACGACGGAATACCTCGGCGCCGCCCTTTTGGACCTGGCCTGGCACGTGCTGGACGTCGACGGCGTTCCTCAGGACGCGCTGGACTTCGAAGCCAAGGCATTGGCTGCTGCAGGCGTGGCGCACTCCCTCATTCCGCCCCGGTACCGCACGGGGTACTTCCAGCACATCTTCGCCGGGGACTTCTACGCCGCCGGGTACTACTCGTACATCTGGAGTGAAGTGCTGGACGCGGAAACGGTGGACTGGTTCACGGAAAAAGGCGGGCTGCTGCGCGAGAACGGCGAACGATTCCGTTCGGAGCTGCTCTCCCGTGGCAACAGCCGCGATCCGTTGGAATCATTCCGCACGCTCCGCGGCCGCGACGCCTCCCTCGAGCCGCTCCTCAAGCGCCGCGGCCTCGAATAGCTGCTGGGCCGCCCCAACTGACTCGCAGTTAATGTCGTTATGGAGCCTCATAACGACAACAACTGGGAGTCAGTTGGGTTAACGCACGATGCCGGCCGGTCACCGAAGAAGGTGACCGGCCGGCGTCGTACTTAGCGGGAGAGCGATGCGATGGACGGTGCGACCCGCCAACGCAAGGCGCCGTACTTAGCCGCGGTTACACGTAGGCGGCGCAGCCGCGGCAGCGAGTCGAGGGGAATAGCAGGCCGAGGATCAGCGCCGACCGGCGCCAACAAACCGCGCCGTCTGGCGCGTCGGCTTAACGAAGGCCTACCAGCCGCGCTCGGCGAGGCGGTGGGGCTCCGGGATTTCCTCGACGTTGATGCCCACCATGGCTTCGCCCAGGCCGCGGGAGACCTTGGCGATGACGTCGGGGTCGTCGAAGAAGGTGGTGGCCTTCACGACGGCGGCGGCACGCTGGGCCGGGTTGCCGGACTTGAAGATGCCCGAACCGACGAACACGCCGTCCGCACCGAGCTGCATCATCATCGCAGCGTCGGCCGGGGTGGCGATGCCGCCGGCAGTGAACAGCACCACGGGGAGCTTGCCGGTGGCGGCAACTTCCTTGACGAGCTCGTACGGGGCCTGCAGTTCCTTGGCCGCAACGTAGAGTTCGTCCTCGGGCAGGATGGAGAGGCGGAGGATCTCGGCGCGGATCTGGCGCATGTGGGTGGTGGCGTTGGAGACGTCCCCGGTGCCGGCCTCGCCCTTGGAGCGGATCATGGCCGCGCCCTCGTTGATACGGCGCAGCGCCTCACCGAGGTTGGTGGCACCACAGACGAAGGGAACGGTGAAGTTCCACTTGTCGATGTGGTGGGTGTAGTCGGCCGGGGTCAGGACCTCGGACTCGTCGATGTAGTCAACACCGAGGGACTGCAGGACCTGTGCCTCGACGAAGTGGCCGATGCGGGCCTTGGCCATGACGGGGATGGACACCGCGGCGATGATCTGGTCGATCATGTCCGGGTCCGACATGCGGGACACGCCACCCTGGGCGCGGATGTCCGCGGGAACGCGCTCGAGCGCCATGACGGCCACGGCACCGGCATCTTCGGCGATGCGGGCCTGCTCGACGTTGACGACGTCCATGATGACGCCGCCCTTGAGCATCTCGGCCATGCCGCGCTTGACGCGGCTGCTGCCCGTAACGCTGGCTGCGGACGAACCGGCTTCGTTGCTTACATCAGGTGTAGACACAAAAACCCCTATGGGTAGATAGAAGACCTTGGCCGGGGCGCAGGCGGACGGGGGCCACACACAGCGCGCACCGGATTTCCAGGTCACATTGACCAAGTAACTTCAATACTAGTCCCCCGCGCTGTGACCGTCGTACTTGATTACCAGCCTCGGCCACGCGGTCGCGCCGGCACCGGCGGGCGTCGCGCACCGGGTGATATTGGTCCCGCGTGTCGCGGCTACTTCAGGTGCATTGACGGCAGCAAGTTGGTGGGCGGATTGACGGCGCGGGAATCTGTCTTCTGCAATTGTGAGTGCGGCGCCGGCCCGATCGCCGACGCGATCCGGGTTCATTGGGAGCTCAGCACCTGATTCTTGGGACGTGTTTTCCTTGTTTCGCTTGTCGCGACGCCGAACGGCCGTGCGGGAGGTAAAAATGTCCGACCCCCGTGACAGGGTTTATTCATGGAAGGCATCGGTCAACTCGTCGCACCTCGGGCGGCCGCGCCCGACGGCGGGATCCCGTCGCCGGGACGCCTGTCCCGCCGGCTGAAGCCCGTCCCCGCCCGGCACGCCCAGCTCCAATTCGCAGCGCAGTTCCAAAACCCTTCCCAGTTCCAAAGCCCTTCCCGGCCCCGAAACCCGGCCGCCGCGCCGTCCACCGCGGGTGGCCTTGACCGGGCGGTCGCGGCGATGGATGCGCTGCGCTCAACCGCCGTCGCCGACGCCCGCTCGTTCGGTTTCCTTGATGGCGGATTTCGCCGGCACGGTCGAAGAGATCTCCCGGACGGTCGAGTTCCTGCAGCTCGTCGCGGCCCAGGCCGTGGAACGGACCCGCAGCGAAGCCCAGGCCTCCCGCCGGCCGTCCGCGGCGCCGGGCTGGCGGACCGGCTGGACCGAACCCGCCGCAGCCGATACGGGAACCGCAGCAGCGGACGCGGGAGGTCAGTCAGACCCGGCAACCGCGCCGGATGCGCCGGGGTCCGCGCCCGGCCCCACGGCAGCGGCCGCGGTCGACGACGGCTACCGGAACGCCGCCGAATTCCTGCGCGCCCGGCTGCGGATCGGCATCGGCGAAGCCCGGCGCCGGCTCACCCTGGCCGCCGGCGTGCTCCCGCAGACAGGACTCACCGGACAAGACCTCCCCGCACGCCACGAAGTCCTCGCCGCGGCCCTGTCCACCGCAGCCGTGCCGACCCGCTCGGCCACGATCATCAGCACGGCCCTGGAGCAGGTACGCCACCACGCCGACGCGGACACCGCCCGGCAGATGGAACACTCCCTCACCCGCACCGCCATGGAAAGCGATCCCGACTTCGTGCACCGGACGGCCAAACGCTGGATCGACGCCATCGACCAGGACGGAACCGAACCCGGCGAGGAAGAACTCCGCCACCGCCAAGGAGCGTTCATCCGCAAACCCCGCCACGGCCTGCACCACCTGGAAATCTTCGCCACCGCCGAACAATACGAAACCCTCGCCACCGCCATGAACACCGCCACCAACCCCCGCCTCCAGCACACCACCGACACCGACGCAGCCGACGGCGACGGCGCGGCTGACACCGGCCTGGACCGCCGCTCCCGGGCCCAGAAACTCCTCGACGGACTCACCGGCGCCTGCGCAGCGGCCCTGACCACCGGGCAACTGCCCGCCAACGGCGGCCTCCGGCCCCAGGTCATGGTCACCATCGACTACCAAGACCTCCTCAACCGCCTCCAACACCTCGAACACCTCGACCGCGAAACGCCCACCCGCCCCGGCCCGCGCCTCAGCAGCGGCGCGTCCACGTTCCAGGGCCCCATCCACCCCGCCATCATCCGCAAGATCGCCTGCGACGCGGACATCATCCCCGTCCTGCTCGGCAGCGACAGCCGCGTCCTGGACATCGGCCGCACCACCCGCATCTTCCCGCCCC